>NZ_JADNQM010000025.1:0-145638 GCF_046269425.1 Amycolatopsis sp. cmx-11-12
TCAGGGCTGCTCCCGCTTCCCCAGCGTCTCCTGGTTCCGCTGCCCTCAGCTATCACCGCTATGATGCGACATAACAATGGTGCAGGTCTTTCACCTCCACATTGATTGACAGCGCCTCGTGGCGCACTCCGGGACTTCGGCACTCTCGACATGAAGCCCTACTTCGGACCGGGCTGGGTCCGGGGCGAGGAGTACTTGACCGTCGACGTCCGTACGCCCGCCGCGGACGAGGGCAGGCGGCCCGTCATGGTCTTCGTGCACGGCGGCGGATTCGTCACCGGCTCGACCCAGGCCGCGCTCTACGACGGAAGGGCGTTCGCCCGCGACGGCGTCGTCCTGGTGACGGTCAACTACCGCCTCGGCGTCCCCGGTTTCCTCGACCTGGAGGGCGCCCCGGCCAACCGGGGGCTGCTCGACGTGCTCGCCGCACTCGGCTGGGTGCGCGACACGATCGCGGTGTTCGGGGGAGACCCGGGCAACGTCACCGTCTTCGGGCAGTCCGCGGGCGCCACGCTCACCGGAGCGCTGCTGGCGACGCCGGAGGCCAAGGGACTGTTCCGGCGGGCGATCGTGCAGAGCGGCAACGGGACCGGAGCCTTCACCCCGGAGCAGGCACGCCGGGTCACCGTCGCGGCGGCGTCCGCGCTGGGAGTGGACCCGACCGCTGAAGCGTTCGGAGCGATCCCGGACGAGCGGTTCCAGGAGATCCTGCCCGCGCTGGCAGGCCTCGATCTCCGGACGGAGACCGCCGCGGACCCGCTGGCCGGGCTCAGCCCGTTCAGCCTGGTGCTCCCGGTCCAGCCCGCCGACGCTCTCGCAGACGGCCCGGCAGGCGACGTCGAGCTGCTCATCGGCACCAACACCGAGGAAGGAAACCTTTACACCGCAACGAAAGAAGAAGCTGACGCGCTCGGGGAAACCCTGTTCAGGGCCGGTACCGCGCGCCTGGCGCGGGCCCACGCGCGGATCTCGGGCGGCCGCACCCACGTCTACTCGTTCGGGCACCGCTCGACGGCGCGGGACGGGTGGCTCGGCGCCGCGCACACCGTCGAGCTGCCGTTCGTGTTCGACGTCGCCGAGGAGCCGTGGCTGCACGGGGACACCGGCCTGCTCGGCCCTGATCCCGCCCCGGACGGTCTCGCGACCAGAGTGCACGGCGCGTGGGTCGCGTTCGCCAAAACCGGCGACCCCGGCTGGGCCGGGTACGACGAGGTCGGGTTCCTCGGCTGACAGGGCGTGTCAGGCCGGTGCCAGCGCCGCGTGCGCCATCTGCCAGTGGCTCGGGACAGTCTCTGGAATGTCATTCCAGAACGATCTTCCGAGGAGTCACCATGAACCCCACTGTCACGATCATCGGCGCCGGGCTCGGCGGCCTCACCCTCGCCCGCGTCCTGCACGTCAACGGGATCCCGTCCACGGTCTACGAAGGGGAGGAGTCGCCGATGGCGCGGGCGCAGGGCGGGCTGCTCGACATCCACGACTACAACGGTCAGCTCGCCGTCGAGGCGGCCGGTCTGATGGCGGAGTTCCGCGGCCTCATCCTGGAGGGCCATCAGGCGCTGCGGGTCCTCCACCGGGACGGGACCGTCCTGTTCGAGAAAGGCGACGACGGCACGGGTGGCCGTCCCGAGGTGTACCGCGGCGAGCTGCGGCAGATGCTGCTCGACTCGCTCCCGGACGGCACCGTCCGGTGGGGTCGCAGGGCCGTCGACGCCAGGACACTCGACGACGGGCGCCACGAGGTGACGTTCGCGGACGGCACCACCGTCGTCACCGATCTCCTGGTCGGCGCAGACGGCGCGTGGTCACGGATCCGGCCGCTGCTCACCTCCGCCGTACCCGAATACACCGGCGCGTCCATCGTCGAGACCTACCTGTACGACTCCGACACCCGGCACGCCGCCGCGGCGAAAGCGGTCGGCGGCGGATCGATGTTCGGGAACGGGTCCACGCCGGGCAAGGGCATCAACGCGCACCGCGAACGGGGCGGCACCCTGCACACCTACGCGGAGGTCACCGAACCGCTGGACTGGTTCGCGGCCATCGACTTCACCGACACCGCCGCGGCCACCGCGCGGATCGCGCGCGAGTTCGACGGCTGGGCCCCGGAACTCACCGCGCTGATCACCGAAAGCGACGTCGCACCGATCCACCGGCCCTTCTTCGCACTCCCGGTCGGCAGGTGGGATCGAGTGCCGGGGACGACCCTCGTCGGCGACGCCGCCCACCTCGGGGCGCCGAACGGTGAAGGCGCCAACCTCGCCATGCTGGACGGCGCGGAACTCGGCAAAGCCCTCGCCACGCACTCCGGCGATGTCGAGGCCGCCCTCACCGAATACGAGCAGGCCATGTTCACCCGCTGGGAAACCCCCGTCGACGAAGAATTCCTTCTCGAGACTCTGTTCGGCGACGACGTCCCTCCGCGGCTGGCCGCCTTGTTCGACGCCGAGTGAGCGGAGCTGCCCTTTGTGCTGCCCTGTCGGCGGGTCCTCAAGGGCGGTGATCCTGTGATGCTCACCTTCATGCGCGGAATTTCTCGAACGATAATGGCACTGGCCGGGGCGCTGGCGTTGACGATCGGTGTCACCCTCCCGGCGAACGCCGTCGACAGCCACCCCATCCGCAACGCGGCCAGCACTCCCACCAAATGCGTCGGCCTGGCGAACAACGGCAGCTCCGCCAACGGGACCCGGCTGGTCCTGTGGGACTGCCACCTCAATCCCGATCAATACTGGATTTGGGGTAACAGCCCCTTGTTGCGCAGTGGCGTGTCCGGAAAATGCGTCGGCCTCGCCAACAACGGCAGCACGGCCAACGGGACCGAACTGGTCTTGTGGGACTGCCACCAGAACGCCGACCAGAAGTGGAGCTGGATCGCCCTGACCGGCGTGGGGTGGGCACTGAAGAACACGCCCTCCGGCAAATGCGTCGGCCTGGGCAACGGTGGCAGCACGGCAAATGGGACCAAGCTGGTGCTGTGGGACTGCCACCTGCACATCGACCAGAGGTGGGTCTGACCCGACATCCACATCCTTTCCGCCGAAGTGCTCGCTTCGGCGGAAAGGAGTGGATGGGGGAGGCACGGGCTTGTAGCTTGCGGTGGACCGTGACAACGCCCGAGGAGGTGAGACCCATGAATGTTGTATCGCTGTGGGTGCTCCCCGTTTTGTCACGGCCGGGCGGCTGACTCAGGTGTCGCCGGGAGCGCCGTCGAGGCACTCCCGAAAGGCAACACCTGTGGATTCACCGAATTTCGACGTGATCATCGCCGGCTGCGGCCCAGCGTGTCTCGATTATACGTTCCCCGACGCGAAGATGATCTTGTTCGATCTCCAGTGTGATTCATGCTGCCGCCGGGTATCGGTGGTCTCGCTGCGATACCACCAGCTGCCCTGGACGGCGACGCTTCGCATGCGCGTAGAGGCCTCGACGGTGACTCCACCGCTCGGCGGCACGTCGAGGACCAGAGGTGGCGACCTGGCCGACGGGTGCTTCGATGAGACCGTGCAGGGTGCGCAGGTGCTTCTTGCGGATGGGTATGGGACTGCTCCATTTCAGAGGGGCGTGCGGTGCTAGGCGGGAGACTGCCGTTCGGGGGTGAGGATGCGCAGGGCCGCCCGCCGGGGCAGGGCCCTGGCCACGGCCGCGAACAGGCTGTTCTTCGTGCCGCAGATGACGGTGGGCTGTTTGCGACGGTGCAGGGCCGCCAGAGCGGTGGCAGCCACCTGTTCGGGGCTCTGCACCAGGCCGGCGGGTACGTCAGCGCCGCTGTGCGGCTGCGATCGCGTCGAGGTCATTCCCGGGCACAGGCCCATGACGTAGACGCCGCGGGCCTTGTGCTCATGCCACAGGGATTCCGAGAACGAGGTGACGAATGCCTTGGTGGCGCTGTAGACGCTCAGGTTCGCCATGGGGGCGAACGCGAGGGTGGACGAGACGTTGACCAATGCCCCGCCGGGCTGGGCCCCGGTCAGGAAGGCGTGGGCGAGGGTGAGCAGCGCGTGGCAGTTGAGGTTCATCATGGCCGTCGCGCGCTCCAGCGGGACGTCGACGAACGGCCCGGAACTCGCGGTGCCCGCATTGTTGACCAGGACGTCGAACCGGCCCTGCTGCACGCCGTGGACCACGCGTCCCAGGCCGTCCTCGGTCGCCAGGTCCGCGACGAGCGCCGAATGCCCGCCCTCGCCCAGGCCGTCGATGACCGCGCGCAGGCGTGCCTCGTTGCGCGCGATGCCGGTGACGGTATAGCCGTCCGCGGCCAGTGCACGGGCCACCGCACGGCCGATGCCCTCACTTGCCCCGGTGACCAGAGCCGTGCCCCGGGCGGTGGACCCGGTCACTTCTGTGCGGCCGGGATGGTGCCCGGGGCGGTCTTGAAGGAGATGGCCTCCAACAGCGCCTTGCGCTGGGTGTTCTGAAAGGCCGCCACCCGCCACTGCCCGTCCGCCTCACGCACGAACGTGCACGTCTGCACCTTCGACAGCTTCGAGGACCGGGGCGCGGCGGCGCCCTTGTAGGTGTCGCCGCGACCGTTGACGACCGCGGTATCCGGACCGTAGAACCGGATGCCGGTGATCTCCCCGGCGAGCTTGGTGTTCTTGAGGAACTTCGCGAACAGCGCGCGGTGGCACTCCACGATGTCGGCCCTGCCGCTGTAGTACGTCCCGGCGAACGTGACGTACGTGGCGTCCTGGGTGAAAAGTGCCCCGTATGCGTCGGCGTCGTTGCGGGCCCACGCGCGGTTCATCTCGGCCATCACCGCGGTGATGGCCGCCTTGTCGCCCTGTGTGGTCATACTGTCCTCCAGTTCGTTAAGATGAAGCAACATCTGCTTGCATCCAATATCTGCATCATTGCAACTATTAGCCTAGGGGGCATCCGCAGCGATGGCAAACCCGACGCCTGGAGACCAGCACGTGATCTTCCGCCAGTACCTCGACGCGGTGGGCCTGCACGGCATGGCCGGTGCGGAAGCCGCCGGACTCCAGCCCACCGAGTGGTACGCGGTCAGCCTGATCACTCTGGCCGGACGCATCACCTCGGGTGACCTGGCCGCCCGCGCCGGCCTGACCACCGGGGCCACGACCCGGCTCATCGACCGGCTGGAGAAGGCCGGCTACCTACGCCGCACCTCGGACCCGGCCGACCGCCGACGGGTCATCGTCGAAGCCTCAGCCGAGACCTTCCCCGACATCGAGGACGTGGTCGGTCCCGCCCGCCGACTGATCGCCGAGGTCCTGGACCGCTACACACCCCAGCAGCGCGAGGTCCTCTTCGACTATTTCGCCCACGCGGCCCCCGCCTACCGAGCAGCCACCGAAGAGATCCGCGCCCGCGCCGCACGTAGCCGCCGCCCCGGCCCAAAACCCAAGGAAAACACTTCTCGCCCCGCCCCTCCCGCGAGCGAGTGAGCGCCCGTTCCCCGCTTTCGCATCCAGGCCCCGGCACCGAGAGCCTGGCGCCGCTCTCACAAACGACCCTTTGCGGTCCGAGGTCGCCGAGAAGCGGATCGGCTCTCAGAACCGGTTCGCGCTCAAAGCGAAAGGAGCGGGGTTCCGCGACGTGCAGGACGCCTTCGACCTCGGCTGGAAACTGGCCGCCCGGATCCTTGGCTGGGCCCCGGAAACACTGCTGGACACGTACGAAGCGGAGCGTCATCCCGTCGCCGCGGACGTGCTGGACAACACCCGCGCCCAGATGGAGTTGTCTTCGGCGGAAAGGAGTGGACGGGGGAGGCGCGGGCTTGTAGCTTGCGGTGGACCGTGACACTGCCCGAGGAGGTGGGACCCATGAACGTTGTATCGCTGTGGGTGCTCCCCGTTTTGTCACGGCAGGGCGGCTGACTTAAGTGTCGCGGGAGCGCCGTCGAGGCACTCCCGAAAGGCAACACCTGTGGATTCACCGAATTTCGACGTGATCATCGCCGGCTGCGGCCCGGCAGGCGCGATGCTGGCCGCCGAGCTGCGGCTGCACGATGTGCGGGTACTCGTGCTGGAGAAGGAAACCGAGCCCGTCTCGTTCGCCCGCATAGTCGGGCTGCACATCCGCAGTCTCGAACTGCTGGCGATGCGCGGGCTGCTGGATCGCGTTCTCGAACACGGAAGACAGCGTCCGGCGGCCGGTTTCTTCGCCGCCATCGCCAAACCCGCGCCAGAGGGCCTGGATTCCGCGCACGCCTACCTGCTGGGCATCCCGCAGCCGGTCATCGTCCGCCTCCTCGAAGAGCACGCGATCCACCTGGGCGCGGAGGTCCGGCGCGGACACGCGGTGGCCGGTTTCGAGCAGGACGACGACGGGGTGACCGTCGAGCTGGCCGACGGCGAACAGCTGCGGACGCGCTATCTCGTCGGCTGTGACGGCGCGCGCAGCACGGTGCGCAAACTGCTCGGCGTCGGCTTCCCCGGCGAGCCCTCACGGACCGAGACGCTCATGGGCGAGATGGAAGTGAGGGCGTCGCAAGAGGAGATCGCCGCCAAGATGGCCGAACTCGGCGGGACCCATAAATCATTCTGGCTCCGGCCCGTCGGCGAAAAGATCTACAGCGTCGTGGTTCCCGCATCGGGAGTCAGCGATCGCACGGAATCGCCCACCCTCGGGGATTTCGAACAAGAGCTGCGTGCCATCGCCGGAACCGATTTCGGGGTGCATTCCCCGCGCTGGTTGTCCCGCTTCGGGGACGCCACCCGGCTGGCTGAAAGTTATCGCGTCGGGCGGGTGCTGCTGGCGGGCGACGCGGCGCACATCCACCCACCCACCGGGGGACAGGGCCTCAACCTCGGCGTGCAGGACGCCTTCAACCTCGGCTGGAAACTGGCCGCCCGGATCCGTGGCTGGGCCCCGGAAACACTGCTGGACACGTACGAAGCGGAGCGTCATCCCGTCGCCGCGGACGTGCTGGACAACACCCGCGCCCAGATGGAGTTGTCGTCCACCGAACCGGGCCCGCGGGCCGTGCGCAGGCTGCTCACCGAATTGATGGACTTCAACGAGGTGAACCGCTATCTGATCGAGAAGATCACCGCCATCGACATCCGTTACGACTTCGGCGAAGGTCCCGATCTGCTCGGCCGCCGCCTGCGCGACATCGACGTGAAACAGGGCAGGCTCTATGACTTGCTGCGTCGCGGCCGCGGTCTGCTGCTGGACCGCACCGAGCGGCTGACCGTCGGCGGTTGGTCGGACCGGGTCGACTATCTCGCGGATCCCACCGCGGGGCTGGATGTCCCGTGCGTCCTGCTGCGTCCCGACGGCCACGTCGCCTGGATCGGTGACGACCAGCGGGATCTGGACGACCAGCTTTCCCGCTGGTTCGGCTGATTCCGGCGGGGCCTCGATACCGGCACCCTTGTCGCCTGAAGTACATGAAGGCCTCCTTCCTTGCGCCTAGGTACAGGAAGGGGGCCTTCATGTACTTGGGAAGGAAGGAGCCGCGGGATCGGCTTGGGCGTCGCTGATCGCGTTGGCGCGGTCGATCTGGGCCATATGCTCCTCGGCCCATGCCCGGAGCACCGCCAGCGGGACCTCGAGCGACGAGCCCAGTTCGGTGAGCCGGTAGTGCACGCGTGGCGGCACGGTGGGCTCCACCCGGCGGGCAGCGAGGCCGTCGCGGGTCAAGCTGTGCAAGGTCACCGACAGCATTTTCTGTGAGACACCGGGCATCCGTCGCCGTAATTCGGCGAAACGCACCTCGTGCGGGGCCGCCTCCGCGAGGACCTTGACCGCCATCGACGTCCATTTCGTGCCGATGCGGTCGAGCAACTGGCGGGTCGGGCACTGGGGATCGAACAAGTCACCGCGCGCCGGTCGGGAGGTCACCTGGAACTCACCACCTGTGGGGAAAGTGCCGTCTTGGCAGCACTGACGAAGTTACCTAGCGTTTCCAAGTAACCAATGGTAACCAGCTTGGAGGCGCCGTGCCCGCAACCCCTTCTCTACGGCGGATCGCCACCAACGGCATCCAAGCCAACGTGGCTGTGGCCGGCTCGGGGCCGGCAGTCCTGCTGCTGCACGGCTTTCCGCACACCTGGCGGCTGTGGGCCGAGGTCATCGGCCCGCTCGCCGAGCACCACCGGGTCATCGCCCCGGATCTGCGCGGGCTCGGCGCCAGCACCCCTGCGGCGGAGGGCTACGACGCGGGCACGCTGGCCGCCGACGCCGAAGGAATCCTCGACGCCCTCGCCGAACCTGCCGCGGCCGTGGTCGCCATCGACGCCGGCACCCCGGTCGCCTTCCTGCTCGCCATGCGGCGGCCAAAGCTGGTGCGGAGACTCGTCTTGATGGAGTCGCTGCTGGGTTCCCTGCCCGGCGCCGAGGACTTCCTCGACGGCGGCCCACCGTGGTGGTTCGGGTTCCACTCCGTTCCCGGTCTCGGCGAAACGGTCCTGAACGGACACGAGGCGGAGTACCTCGACTGGTTCCTCGCCGCGGGCACCCACGGTCGCGGTGTACCGCCGGAGATCCGCGACGCCTTCGTCAGCGCCTACACCGGACACGACGCCCTGCGCCGCGCCTTCTCCTACTACCGCGCCATGCCGGCCAGCGCGCGTCAGATCAGCGAGGCCGTGGCGGGTGGCCGGCTCACCATGCCCACCATGGCGATCGGCGCCCACCCGGTCGGCCGCGCGCTGGAACGGCAGTTGCGTCCCGTCGCCGACGACCTCACCGGTCATCTCGTCCAGGATTGCGGCCACATCATTCCGCTGGACCGGCCCCAGGAACTGCTCCGCATCCTGACGCCGTTCCTGGCCGCGCGGTAGCCGCACCGCGTGGCGAATTACGTTCGTTCGGCGTGCTGACGCTGGTCGTAGCTCTGCTGGCAGTTCTGGATCTCGTCGGCGTGGGCGGTCGTCCAGTCGTACAAGCGACCGAAGGGTTCGCGCAGGGATTCGCCAAGCGGGGTAAGGGAATACTCGACTCCGACCGGTGAGGTCGGCAGCACGCGCCGTTCGATCATCCCGTTGCGTTCCAGGCGGCGCAGGGTCTGGGTCAGGACCCGCTGGGTCACGCCGTCGAGGCGGCGCTTGATGTCGTTGAACCGGCGGGGCCTGTCGAGGACGGTCATCACCATCATCGACCACTTGTCGGCGATCTGGTCGAGGATCGGGCGACTGGGGCAGTCTGCCCGGTAGACGACGCCCGTGTCCGTGCCGGTGCCGGAAGTGGCCATGTCGGTATCCTCCATGATCCTTAAGATGCCGAAAGTGCGTTATTGACGCCGGTCTCCCGCCGCTTCAGCCTAGGTATACATCAGGAACTTAGCTGCCTGACAGGTACCGATCGGAGATTCTTCGTGCACCACGACGCCTACGCGACCCTGCGAGTGAGCCATGAGGCAGGCATCGCCCGTGTCACCCTCGACAACCCACCCGTCAACGTCCTGAACGTCGCCCTCATGGCCGACCTGCGGCGGCTGTTGACCGGGCTGCGGGACGACGACTCGGTCCGGGTGATCGTGTTCGACAGCGCCGATCCGGACTTCTTCATCGCCCACGTCGACATGGCACTCGTCGACGCGCCGGACGCCTTCGACGAACTCGCGGCCGACACACCCGACGGCATCAACGTCTTCCAAGCCCTCGGGGAGTTGCTCCGGTGCCAGCCCCAGGTGACGATCGTCAAGCTCGCCGGCCTGGCCCGCGGCGGCGGGGCGGAGTTCGTCACGGCGGCGGACATGGCGTTCGCGGCGATCGGTCGCGCCGGGATCGGCCAGGTCGAGGCCCTCATGGGCATCGTCCCCGGGGGCGGCGGCACCCAGTACCTCGCCGATCGGATCGGCCGCAACCGCGCTTTGGAGGTGGTGCTCGGTGCCGACCTGCACGACGCGCGGACCGCCGAACGCTACGGCTGGGTCAACCGGGCCGTACCCGCCGATGAACTCGACGACTTCGTCGACCGTCTCGCCCGCAACATCGCCGCACTGCCCGAGGGCGTGATCGCCGCGGCCAAACGTGCCATCGTTCCCGCTGACCTGGCCGAGGGCTTCCTGCGTGAACACGACGCTTGGGCGAGCCAGATCGTCCGGCCCGCGGCCGAACAGCTGATCCGAGGCGGACTGGCCCACGGCGCCCAGACCCGCGACGGCGAACGCGATCTGGAGAGCCTGCTCCGCAGGCTGGCCGGCTGATTCAGCGGGCCAGGCCGGGCACTTTCTTCCACGACAAGTGATCAAAAGATCACACGCACAGCATTCAGGTGCGGAACATGTCGTGTTCCCACGGAACCTCCACCATCTTGGAGGTTCCGTGGGAACACGAGCAATTCTGGCCGCGTGACGTGTTGAAGGCCGAGCGGTGGGTGCAGTACGGCGACCGCGATCTGCTCCGCGCGTAGACGAGCGCGTGTTGCGGCAGGCGGACTTCCGTGGCACCTGAGCAAATGCCTACGCGGTGCTCATATACACACGGAAATACTCAAATCGGCACGGAAACTACAGGTTGTCCGTTTTCGGCGCGCTGGTTTTCCGGGGGTGGTTGCGCATCGGGCTTGGCTTCCATGAACAGGCATCACCGCTGAGTTCGGCCGCTACCCGCGGCTCACCTGTCCGTCACGATGGCGCGGCGCTGGTCGTCATCACAAGGCAGGCATCCGGCTCGCCGCTGTCGTGCGGCGGCATGGCCGTGATGACGGTGTCCAACACGGCGCGCGCGGCCATGAGATCGGCTACGGCGCGGTCGATCCGTTCGCGTTCCCGGTGCAGGTCGGGAAGCATGCCGGGGCAACCCGGCGCCAGTCCCTGGCCTTCGTCGACCATGCAGGGCAGCAACTCCGCGATCGTGTGGGTATTGAGGCCTGCGGCCAGCAGCGTGCGGATGTTCTGAACGGTGCGCGCATCCTCGTCGTGGTACTCGCGATATCCGCTGGGGCGACGGTGTGGCGTCAGCAGGCCCTGCTCCTCGTAGTAGCGCAACAGCCGGACGCTGACCCCGGTCCGCTGGGACAAAGCTCCAATACGCACGTGCTGATCACCACACCTTTCCGAGTTGACTCTCACATCGATGTGAGACTCTAACGTCTCGTTCATGACGACACCGCAGCCAACCAGCCCGCACAGCAACCCTGTCACCGTCATCGGCCTTGGCCCCATGGGCACGGCCCTCGCCGAGGCGCTTCTGAAGCAGGGGCACCCTCTGACGGTGTGGAACCGCACCCCGGAGAAAGCCGAAGGTCTCGTCACCAAGGGCGCCCACCTCGCAGCGACGGTCGCCGAGGCGGTGTCCGCGAGCCCGGTCACGATCATCTGCCTCAAGGACTACGAGACCGTGTACGGGGCCTTCGATTCCGCCGGGGAGGCCCTGAAAGGCCGCATACTGGTGAACCTCAACTCCGGTACGCCGACAGAGGCACGCGGGGCACTCGACTGGGCGGCCGAGCGTGGGGCGGAGTACCTCGACGGTGCGATCATGGTGCCGCCACCGCTCGTCGGACACCCCGAGTCCGTCTTCCTGTACAGCGGTTCGCGGGACGTCTTCGACAAGGCCGGAGTGGCGCTGGCGAGCATGGGGGACCCGCGGTACCTCGGCTCCGACCCCAGCCTGGCGGTGCTGTACAACGCGGCACTGCTCGACATGATGTACGCGACCATGAACGGCTTCCTGCACGCCACCGCCCTGGTCGGCTCGGCGAACGTCTCGGCGGTCGAGTTCGCCGAACTCGCGCTGGGCTGGTTCATGCCCTCAGTGGTGGATTCGACCCTGGCCGAGCAGGCGCCCGACCTGGACAAGGGCAACTACCCCGGTGATCTCGGCACCATGGAAATGAACCTGAACGCGCTCGAGCACATCACCCGAGCATGCGTGGAACAGGGCGTCCACTCCGACCAACCGCGACTGATGAAGGAGATCGCCGAACGGGCGATCACCGAGGGCTACAGTGGAAAGAACTACCTGGCCGTGTTCGAGATCTTCAAGAAGGCGACGCCGACCTCGTAACCCTCTCGCACAGACGGCAAGCGGGGGGCGGCGAGATTGTTCCAGACCTGACTCAGGCCGCCGGGCGGCCTGCCCCGGCGTAGTCGTCGCCCTGCTTCCGGTAGGTGTGCACCTGCACCGCCTGTCCGGTCTGCGGGGCGTCGATCATCTGCTGGTTCCCGATGTAGAGCCCGACGTGGTGGATCTTCGTGTTCGGCTCGCCGTAGAAGATCAGGTCGCCCAGCTGGGGATCGGTCACCTTGTTCACGCTGTGGTACTGCGTGTGGGCGGTGCGCATGAGCTTGACGCCGGCGCTCGCGTACGCGGCCGTCGTCAGGCCGGAGCAGTCGAAACCTGGGTCGCCGCCGCCGGTGCCGTTGCCGCCCCAGACGTAGGGCAGGCCGATCTTGTCGATGGCGAAGTTGACCGCGCTCAGCGCCGCCGTGTTCGGCGGCTGGGGGTTCTGGCCGACCGTGCCGTAGACGTTCACGGTGGCGAGCGTGCGGTGCAGCATCATCGGTGCCGGTTGCAGCGTGCTCACCGCGTTCCACCACGTCTGGCCCTGGCCAAGGTCGCGGCCGCCCGCGCACAACGCGCGTGCGGCGGCGAGGGTGGCGTCGTCGATGTTCTGCGGATCCGGTTTGGCGCCGCTCGCCGAGGTCTGGAACTGGCTCCAGGTCGACGGCGAGAGCTGCAACGGGCCGCTCGCGTTCGGGACCGAGACGACCTTGTTGTAGAAGTCGCGGACCTCGACCGTCCCGAGCGGCACGGTCATCACCCCGGCGTCGCCGAGGCTCGAACCCTTGGCGCGGCCGTGATCCGAGGCGATCTTCCCGAGCGCCGCCAGCGTCACCCACGACAGGCGGCAGCCCGGCGCTTCCTTACCCATCGCCACGGTGGTCTTCGCGTAGCCGGTCATCGCTCGCAGCGGGATGTCGAGCCAGCCGCTGGTCTTCGACACCCAGGCGTCGAACTCCTGCCCCTGCTGCTGCGGGACCTTCGGCTGCTCCTTGGGGACTTCCGCGGGCGCGGACGACGTCGGCGGAGCGGGCGGCACCGACGACTGGACGGCGGCGGCTTCCGTTTTCGGCTCGTCCTTCGGGGCGAACGTGATGGCCGCGACCAATGCGGCACCCGCGACGACGACGGCGGCGATGATCACCGGGAGTCTGCGGCGGCGGGACGTCTTCTCTTCCATCAGAGCCCTCCGACGATGCGGCCGAGCACGAAGTCACGGAAGGCGTCGACGTCGGTGGTCAGCGCGACGTCGATGGTCCGGCCCGGCACGGCTTGCGGATCGGTACTTCGCAGCCTTCGCCGGTCTACGAGTGTCGCGCCGCGCGCGGGGCCGAAGCCGCATTCGACGTCCACCGGGTACGACTCGGTATCGAGAATGCCCGGCCGGATCGCCTCGGCCACCGCGACCGCGTCGTGCATGACCATTCCGGGGAACCCGAGGATCGGGGTGTAGTGCTCGACGTAGGTGGGCGTGAACGCTTCGAGTGCCGCGCCGAGCGGGCCGGACGCGGCGAGCTTGCCGAGCCAGGCGGTGTCGACCGTGCACTGGTGCGTGATGTCCAGCGGGACCAGGACCGTCGGGATGTCCTCGTCGACCAGCACCCGGCGCGCGGCCTCGGGATCGCTCCAGATGTTGAACTCGGCCGCGGTGGTGGAGTTCCCCTTGGTCACGCCGCCGCCCATGATGACGATGCGGCCGATCTTCTCGCGGATCCCCGGATGGGCCGCGAGCAGCAGCGCGATGTTCGTGAGCGGGCCGATCGGGGCGATGGTCACCGGTTCGTCGGCGGCTTCCAGCAGATCCACCAGCAGGCGGACGGCACCACGGTCGTCGAGCGGGCGCGTCGCCTCCGGCAGCGTGTCGGCGTGGCCGGACAGGCCGTCCTGACCATGGACGAAACCGGCGGGTTTGGCGTTGTCGTACACCAGCGGACGCGCCGCGCCGGCGGCCACGGGCACGTCGTCACGGCCGAAAAGCCGCAGCAGGCGCCGGGCGTTGGCGGTGGTGTGGCTCAGTGGGACGTTGCCGAACACCGTCGTCACGCCCAGCAGGTCGACGTCGTCGGATCGCGCGGCCAAGGCCAGCGCGAAGGCGTCGTCGACCCCCGGGTCCGTGTCGATGATCAGCTTGGTGCCCATGCGCGTGCTCCCCTTTGCGGTCGACGGCCTGATCACAGGTTACGGTCACCGGTATGACGTCCATGTGGGGTGCGCCCGCACTGTCGAGGCTCCGCGCTTGGGGCCAGGCCCGCCGCGACCCGAGGCAGGCGAAGTTCCTGACGGCGGATTCGCTGCGCTGGGTGCTGCGAAACCGCGCGTACACGCCTTGGTACCTGGTCCGGTACTGGCGGCTGCTGAAGTTCCGGATCGCGCATCCGCACATCATCCTGCGCGGCATGGTGTTCCTCGGCAAGGACGTCGAGATCCACTGCCGTCCCGGCTACGGACGGCTGGAGATCGGCCGCTGGGTGCACATCGGTGACGGCAACGCGATCCGCTGCCACGAGGGTTCGCTGCGCATCGGCGACAAAGCCGTGTTCGGGCGCCAGAACGTGCTCAACGGCTACCTCGACATCGAACTCGGCGCGGCCACCCTCGTCGCGGACTGGGTGTACATCTGCGACTTCGACCATGTCACCACCGACATCACCGTCCCGATCAAGGATCAGGGCATCGTGAAGTCGCCGGTGCGGATCGGGCCGGACACCTGGATCGGCACCAAGGTCTCCGTGCTCAAGGGCACGCGGGTCGGCCGCGGCTGCGTCCTCGGCGCGCACGCCGTGGTGCGGGGCGACATCCCGGACTACTCGATCGCCGTCGGCTCCCCGGCCCGCGTGGTGCGGAACCGGCAGGACGACTACGCCGCCGACGCCGCCCGTCGCGAGGCTGTCGCGGACATGGCGCGTAAGGCGAACAAGGCCCTTCAGAAGACCCTGGGCGTCGACTCCTGACCCGCGTGTTCTCCGCCCAATCACGCGTGTTCTCCGCCCAATCACCTGAGTTCTCCGTCTGATCACGCGTGTTCTCCGTTTCGTACCACCGCACGTGATCAGACGGACGACACGCGTGATCAGACGGAGATCACGCGTGATTGACCGGCCATCTAGCCGCGGAGCTGTTCCCGGACCTCCATGAGCGCGAAGCCCAGGAGGTTCTGCCCGCGCCAGTAGTCGGGGCGGGTGGCGTTCTTGTCGTCGCGGGCGACGCCGCTGCCCCAGATCAGGTCCATCCTCGACGCCTCGACAATCACCTTGTCGCCGGTGCTCAGCAGGAACTCGAGCAGTTCGGCGTGCTGGCGGAACTTCTCCAGGTTCCCGTCGACGACGATGTCGAAGCGGTGCCGCTCCCACAGATCGGCGTCGAAGCCGGAGACCTCGCGGCCCAGGATCTTGGCGGTTTTGGGATCCGCAGCCTGACGGATGGCCTCCGCGGCCTCGTGATCGCCGAACAGTTCGGCCTTGCTCGCCATCATGTAGTGCTCGGCCGTCGGGTACCGCTCGCCGCCCGCGAGAAACGGCGCGTGCCACCACTGGCTCAGGCAAGCTGCGTTGACCCGGCCGCTCTTGAGCGGGGTGTGGCCGTAGAAGAGCTGGTACTCGGGCACCGCGCCACTGTGGACCAGCTCGCGCAACGCATCGAGACTCCGGACTCCGTCGACCTTGCTCACCATGGCGACCAGTGGACCACAGGCCACCGACATCCTGCGCACTGGCCACTGGACCACTCTCCGCCGTGGCCCTGGGCGGTCAGTACATTCAACCTTCGTGCAAGGGATCGAAACGGTGAGCGCCCGAACGGTCGAAGAGGCCGCGAAACGACTGGCCGGGGTGGTGACGCGCACGCCACTCGAACCGAACGAGCGGCTCTCGGCGCGGGTCGACGCCAGGGTCTGGCTCAAACGCGAAGACCTCCAGACCGTGCGCTCGTACAAGATCCGCGGTGCGTACAACTTCATCGTCCAGCTCGACGCGGAGCACCGTGAACGCGGCGTCGTCTGCGCGAGCGCGGGCAACCACGCACAGGGCGTCGCGTACGCGTGCCGTCGTCTCGGCGCGAACGGCCGGGTCTACGTGCCCGGTACGACTCCCCGGCAGAAGCGCGAGCGGATCGCGACGCTGGGCGGCTCGCATATCGAGGTCATCGTCGTCGGCGAGACCTACGAAGATGCCTTCACCGCCGCGAAGCAGGACGCGGAAAACACCGGCGCGACGCTGGTCCCCGCGTTCGACGCGCCGGAGACGGTCGCCGGGCAGGGCACGGTCGCGATGGAGGTCGTCGCGCAACTCGGGTTCATCCCCGACGTCATGGTGGTGCCGGTCGGCGGTGGTGGTCTGCTCGCGGGGATCGCCGCTTGGGCCGCGGAACGCGCGCCGGAGATGCGGATCGTCGGGGTCGAACCGGCGGGCGCGACCTGTATGGCCGCCGCGCTGGCGGCAGGCGAGCCGGTGCGGCTCGAAGCCGTCGACACGTTCGTCGACGGTGCGGCGGTCGCGCTGGCTGGGTCGGTGACGTATCCGCTGGTCCGCGACGGCGGCGTCGAACTCACCGACGTCGCCGAGGGCGCGATCTGCACGGAAATGCTCGCGATGTACCAGTCCGACGGCGTGATCACCGAACCCGCGGGCGCGCTCGCGACCGCGGCCTTGGGCACGACGGTGAAGATCGACCCCGGGCAGATCGTGGTGTGCGTCGTCTCCGGCGGCAACAACGACGTCAGCCGCTATGGCGAAGTGCTCGAACGGTCCCTGATCCACGAGGGACTGAGGCACTACTTCCTGGTGGGGTTCCCGCAGGAGCCCGGCGCGCTGCGGCGGTTCCTCGACGAGGTCCTCGGGCCGGACGACGACATCACGCGGTTCGAGTACGTGAAGCGCAACAGCCGGGAGACCGGCCCGGCGCTGATCGGCATCGAACTCGCGCGGCCCGGTGACCTGGAGGGCCTGCTGCACCGGCTGGACGCGAGCCCGCTGCAGGTGGAGCGCGTCGAACCCGGCAGCCCGCTCTTCCACTTCCTGGTGTGACCCCCGCAATTAGTCACCTACTTGCGACGTCCGAACGTCGCAAGTAGGTGACTAATTGCGTTGTGGCTAGCGGAAGGCGGCCAGGTGGGTTCGGGCCCAGGTGGCGAACGGGCGCGGTGCCCGGCCGGTGAGGTCCTGGACGGCGGAGGTCACCTCGGAGTCGTCGAACTCGCCTTCGGTGAAGAAGCGGAAGAAGGCGTCGACGTACTTCTCCGGCATCTCCGCGCTCATCGTCACGCGGGCTTCCTCGTCCGGTAGAGGCTCCAGCCGCAGGTCACGGCCCAGGAGTTCGCCCAGGACGCGCAGCCTGTCGGCGGGCAGGAGCGCCTCCGGACCGGTGAGCGCGTACGCCCGCCCTTCGTGCCCCGGCGTGGTCAGGGATTCCGCCGCGACGGCCGCGATGTCGTATGGATCGATCGTCGCCACCGGCACCTCCGCGAAGGGTTCCCGGACGACATCGCCCTCGCGAAGCCGCGGAATCCATCGCAGCGTGTTCGACATGAACCCGCTCGCCCGCAGGAACGTCCAGGCCAGCTCCGACGCGCGCACCGACGCCTCGGCCGCCATGTGCGTTCCCGCGACGGCGTTGTCGGAATGTCCGCCGACGACCGACCTCGACGACAGCAGCGTGACCTGCTCGACGCCCGCGTCCCGCATCGCCGCCAGCGCGCCCGGCATGTCGTCGTAGCCGCCGAGCAGGAAGACCGCCCGGACCCCGTCCAGCGCGGGTTTCAGGGTGTTCGGCTCGTTGAGGTCGCCCATCACCCCTTCGACGCCGTCCGGCAGCGGCCGCGGCGTGCGGACCAGCGCCCGGACGGGATGCCCGTCGCGAGTGAGGATTCCGGTCAGTTCCGAGCCGACGTTCCCGCCTGCCCCGGTCACCAAGATCATTCAGTTCTCCCCAGTGTGGTGGCCGCCGTCACCGGCGGCGGCCCTCGCCGGCAACCCTGCCAGGGAGATCAAGACCGCTCAAGGCGCCTTGGGAACCGCCGGGTACGGGACGAAGGTGCTGGTGTTCTCGTCCACGGTCAGCTGCTTGCCGATCGTCGGGAAGGCGCGCTGCGAGCAGGCAGGGCGTTCGCAGACTTTGCAACCCATGCCGATCGGGGTGGCCGCGGCGCGGTCGTCGAGATCGAGCCCGGTCGAGTAGATCAGCCGTTTCGCGTGCCGTAATTCGCAGCCGAGACCGACGGTGAACGTCTTGCCGGGGCTGCCGTAGCCACCGATGTTGCGGGACACCGTCCGCGCGATCCAGAAGTAGCTCTTGCCGTCGGGCAGGGTCGCGATCTGGGTGAGGATCTTGCCCGGCTGCGTGAACGCCTCGTAGATGTTCCACAGTGGACAGGCGCCGCCGACACGGGAGAAGTGGAAACCGGCCGCGGACTGGCGTTTCGACATGTTCCCCGCCCGGTCGACCCGTACGAACGAGAACGGCACACCGCGGTTCTTCGGCCGCTGCAAGGTCGACAGCCGGTGGCAGACGGTCTCGAAGCCGACGCCGAAGTGGTCGCACAGCCGCTCGATGTCGTAGCGGAAGCGTTCCGCGGTGGACAGGAACGGTCCATAAGGGAGGATCAGCGCACCCGCGAAGTAGTTCGCGAGCCCGACACGGGCCAGCGAACGCGCGGCTGGCCCGGAGAACGCCCACGAATCGGCGAGTTCGGTGATCAGGTCGTCGTAGTCGAGCAGGGCGATCTGCGAAGCCATCCGGAACGCCTGCTGTCCGACACGCAGGCTCGGCGCCAGCCGCAGCACCCGCGGCCCCGGTTCATACCGGTGCTGTTCACCGGCCGCTTCGTCGATGCCGTCGCTGGTGACGTCGACGCCGTAGCGCTGGGTCAGGGTTTCCTTCAACGCGGCGAGCACGTGGCCGCGCTGAAGCGGGATGTCGTGCGCCATCCGTTCGGCGCGTTCGTCCAGTTCGGCGACGTAGTTCTCCCGCTCGTAGAAGAAGTCGCGGACCTCTTCGTGCGGCAACGAGCCGGCCGCGCTGCCGTGCATGCCCAGCCCGTTCTCCGTGGTCAGGGCGGCGGTGTTCTCGACCGAGTTGCGGTAGCTGCGATGCAGTTTGACCAGGGCCTGGGCGATCGTCGGCAGGTTCGTGGCGAGATCATTCAGCTCGCTGGTGGTGACGTCGACGCCGAGCACCTCGTCGAGCAGTGCCTCTTTGACATCTGCCACCAGCCTCGCGGTGTCGTTGTTCGCGAAGAACTCGGTGTCCACTCCGAACGCCTGCGTGATGCGAAGGAGCACCGGGACGGTCAGCGGACGTGAGTTGTGCTCGATCTGGTTGAGGTAACTGGGTGAGATCTCCAGCACACGAGCGAGATCCGCCTGGCTCATCGACCGGCTTTCGCGCAGATGCCGCAGCTTCGCTCCGGCGAAGGTTTTGTCCACTGAGGCCTCTCTGTCCGCAAGGTTTCCGGGCCTGAACGATTCAGTGAACGGTCAAGCCCGTGGATTTTGCCATTGCTTGCGAACCTGCGATTCGCAACCTTTGCAAGATGCTACGGAAGCTTCGCAGAAATTGGCAAATTGGAGGCCTGGATCGGGTTTCCCCGGTCATGTCAGGGTCTGGTCAGGAAAGGCGATCACTCGCAAACTTCGCAACACCGGGAGAATCCGATGACTCAGCACGCGCAGCAGCTGGAGCAGGCGGCCGCCGAACTGGCCAAGCAGTGGGAGACTGACCCCCGCTGGGCGGGCGTGAAGCGGTCGTACTCCGCGGCTGACGTGGTCAAGCTGCGCGGCAGCGTGGTCGAGGAGCACACGCTCGCTCGCCGCGGCGCCGAGAAGCTGTGGGACCTCCTGCACAACGAGGACTACGTCCACTCGCTGGGCGCCCTGACCGGTAACCAGGCGGTGCAGCAGGTCCGCGCCGGCCTCAAGGCCATCTACCTCTCGGGCTGGCAGGTCGCCGCCGACGCGAACCTGTCCGGCCAGACCTACCCGGACCAGAGCCTCTACCCGGCCAACTCGGTGCCCGCCGTCGTCCGCCGCATCAACAACGCGCTGAGCCGTGCCGACCAGATCAACTGGGCCGAGGGCAACACCGACACCGACTGGTTCGCCCCGATCGTCGCCGACGCCGAGGCGGGCTTCGGTGGTCCGCTCAACGCCTTCGAGCTGATGAAGGGCATGATCGCCGCCGGTGCCGCGGGTGTGCACTGGGAGGACCAGCTCGCGTCCGAGAAGAAGTGCGGCCACCTCGGCGGCAAGGTGCTGATCCCGACCAAGCAGCACGAGCGCACGCTGAACGCCGCCCGCCTCGCCGCGGACGTGCTGAACGTGCCGTCGCTGATCGTCGCCCGCACCGACGCCCAGGCCGCCACGCTGATCACCAGCGACGTCGACGAGCGTGACCGCAAGTACGTCACCGGCGAGCGCACCGCCGAGGGCTTCTACAACGTCACCAACGGCATCGACCCCTGTATCGACCGCGGTCTCGCCTACGCCGAGTACGCCGACCTGCTGTGGATGGAGACCTCCAAGCCGGACCTCGAGGTCGCCCGCCAGTTCGCCGAGGCCATCAAGGCGAAGTACCCGGACCAGATGCTCGCCTACAACTGCTCGCCGTCGTTCAACTGGAAGAAGCACCTGGACGACGCGACGATCGCGAAGTTCCAGCGCGAGCTCGGCCACATGGGCTACAAGTTCCAGTTCATCACCCTGGCCGGTTTCCACGCCCTGAACTACTCGATGTTCGACCTGGCGCACGGTTACGCCCGCGAGGGCATGACCGCCTACGTCGACCTGCAGGAGCGCGAGTTCGCTTCGGAGGACCGCGGTTACACCGCCACGAAGCACCAGCGCGAGGTCGGCACCGGCTGGTTCGACAACGTCGCGACCGCGCTGAACCCGACCAGCTCGACCACCGCGCTCGCCGGTTCCACCGAGGCCGAGCAGTTCTGATCCCTCGCAAGTAGGTGCCAGGTGGCGGTCTCTCGACCCCCGGAGAGACCGCCGCTCGGCCCCCACCCCATCCCTCCCTTCCCCTGCTATCTCTCGCGAAGCCCAGCGGAGGCACACCATGGTTGAGAAGCTGAACTACCGGACCGACGTCTGCGGACCCGCCGGTGACCGGTTCGACGAGATCCTCACCCCGGCCGCACTGGACTTCGTGGCCAAGTTGGACAACGCGTTCGCCGGCCGCCGCCGCGAACTGCTCGACGCGCGCCGCCTGCGCCGCGAGAAGCTCCAGTCCGGTGAGGAGCCGCTGGACTTCCTGCCCGAGACGCGTTCGGTCCGCGACGACAGCAGCTGGTCGGTCGCCCCGGCCGCGCCCGGTCTCGAAGACCGCCGCGTCGAGATCACCGGCCCGACCGACCGCAAGATGACGGTCAACGCGCTCAACTCCGGCGCCAAGGTCTGGCTCGCCGACTTCGAGGACGCGACCTCGCCGACCTGGCACAACGTCATCGACGGCCAGCTCAACCTGTTCGACGCGATCCGCCGCAACATCGACTTCACCACCGAGGCGGGCAAGCGCTACACGATCGGCGACGAGCCCGCGACGATCGTCGCCCGTCCGCGTGGCTGGCACCTGGTGGAGAAGCACATCCGTATCGACGGCCGCCCGGTTTCGGCGAGCCTTGTCGACTTCGGCCTGTACTTCTTCCACAACGCGCGCCAGCTGCTGGCCCGCGGCAGCGGCCCCTACTTCTACCTGCCGAAGCTCGAAAACCACCTCGAAGCGCGGCTGTGGAACGACGTTTTCCTGCTGGCGCAACGAGAACTGGGCATCCCGCGCGGCACCATCCGGGCCACCGTGCTGATCGAGACGATCACCGCCGCGTTCGAGATGGAGGAGATCCTCTACGAACTGCGCGAGCACATCGCCGGGCTGAACGCCGGCCGCTGGGACTACATCTTCAGCGTCATCAAGAACTTCTCCTCGCACGGCGCGGACTTCGTGCTGCCGGACCGCGCGCAGGTGACGATGACCGTCCCGTTCATGCGGTCCTACACCGAACTGCTGGTGCGCACCTGCCACAAGCGCGGGGCGCACGCCATCGGCGGCATGGCCGCGTTCATCCCGAGCAAGGATCCGGAGATCAACGCGACCGCGCTGGAAAAGGTCCGCCAGGACAAGGAACGCGAGGCGAACGACGGCTTCGACGGCTCGTGGGTCGCGCACCCCGGCCTCGTCCCGGTCTGCCGCGAGGTGTTCGACGGTGTGCTCGGCGGCTGGCCCAACCAGCTCGGCAAACTCCGTGAGGACGTCGTCGTCACCGCCGAGGACCTGCTCGACGTCGCCAGCGCGGGCGGCGAGGTCACCGAAGCCGGTGTCCGCGCCAACATCAACGTCGCGCTGCGCTACATCGACGCCTGGCTGCGCGGGACCGGCGCGGCGGCGATCCACAACCTGATGGAGGACGCCGCCACCGCCGAGATCGCGCGCTGCCAGATCTGGCAGTGGATCCGCAACGGCACGAAGCTCGAAGACGGCACGGCGCTCACCCACGAACTCACCGTGTCCTATTTGGACGAAGAGCTGGCTTCGGTGCGTTCCGAACTGGGCGAGGGCAACCGCCTCGGCGACGCCTACGAGATCTTCACCGAGACCGCGCTGGGCGAGAAGCTGCCGAGCTTCCTCACCACCGGCGCGTACGCGCGGTACCTGACCACGCACTGACTCGAGGCTCCGGCCGCCCCTACCTGACGCGGGGCGGCCGGGTTCCACACCGGTTTGGGACGGTGTGGCCCAACGGGTCCGGTGGCGGAGGCTCCCCGCCACCGGACCCGATTCACGCGCGCGCCCCCTTCCGGTAGCGCTGTCGGGCGTGCGTGCGCTGTCGCGGAGGCCCCGCTCACCCCACACCGTCGTGGGCGGGGCCTTCGCGTTCCGCCGACGGCGAAAGCGGCGGCGGGAGGGGTACGGGCCCGGTCATCATCACGGGTATGACGATCCTCAAGTTCAGCGGCGAGGTCGCGGAGTTCTATCAGCGCTACCGTCGCGGCTATCCGGCCGAAGTCCTCGACGCGCTGGTGGCGGAATTCGGCCTCGGTGCCGAAGACACGGCACTGGACCTCGGCTGCGGTACCGGCCAGTTGACCTTGCCGCTCGCTGCCAGGACACGGTCGGTCGTCGGGATGGATCCCGAACCGGACATGCTCGCCCAGGCGAGAAAAGCGGCCGCGGGAGTGCCCAACGCGAACTGGCTGGTCGGCGCCGACAGTGACGTTCCGGCGCTGGAAGCGTTGCTGGGCAAGGGAACACTCGGCGCGGTCACCATCGGGCAGGCACTGCACTGGATGGACCACGAGACCTTGTTCCCGGTGCTCCATTCGCTGCTTCGGCCCGGCGGCGGGGTCGCCGTGCTCACCAACGGCGCGCCGATGTGGTTGCACGACAGCCCGTGGTCGAGGGCGTTGCACGACTATCTGTCCGGTTGGCTGGGGCAGCCGCTCGTGCGCACCTGCGGGGCCGAGCAGGAGGAGCAGGACCGCTACCGGGCGAGCCTGGAAGCGGCCGGTTTCATCGCAGGAGAGACCATCGTCGAGTACGAGGACGAGATCGACCTGGAATTCGTCATCGGCGCGGTCTACTCGGCGACCCCGGAGGACAGGCTGCCGAAGCCGGACGAGCGCGCCCGGTTCGAGGAGCGGCTCAGCGTGGCGATTTCCCCGCACGCGCCTTTCGTGGAGCCGATCCAGGTCAGGATACTGACCGGCAGAAAGGGATGAACCGGTCACGGACCGCGAATAGGTAGGGGTACCTAGTGATACCCCTGTTGTTTCCGCGGCGGCTCGCGCGGATGCTCGGCCTCGGGTGCACTTTCCACCCGAATTCCCGAGGAGCCACCATGAAGAAGCAGTTGAGAAGGGTCTTGGCCACAGCTTTCGCCGTCCTCGCGGTCGCCCTCGCCGCACCTGCCGTGTCCGCTTCGGTCGCGATCTCGGCAGGGCCGGACTGTGTCCGGCCCTGCCACTTCTGATCTTCCTCACCTAGAGCAGCCACGGGGGTCGTGCCCCTCGCGACCCGCGACCGCTCGTGGACGGGGGATCCGGGAACCCCGGATCCCCCGTCCCCGCATCGCAAGTAGTCCTCTACTTGCGATGCGGGTTCACGGCTCGAAAGCGTTGCCCGTCGCGATCTTCGGGCGCCCCAGTTCCACCGGCTCGCCGACGCGGGCCCGCCGGTAGACCGCGACGGTCGCCTCCGCGATCCGCCCCCAGTCGAAGTCCGCGGCCAGCCGGGACTGCGCTGTCAGGGCCCGCCGAGCTGCGGCGACCTCGTCGTCCAGTACCGCTTCGACGGCGTCCCCGAGGGCGTCGACGTCGCCGGGGCTGAACGCCAGGCCGGTTTCACCGTCGACGACGACCTCGCCGAGTCCGCCGGCGGTCGAAGCCACGAGCGGCGCCTTCGCGGCGGCCGCTTCCAGCGCGACGATCCCGAACGGTTCGTAGCGGCTGGGCAGCACGACGGCGTCGGCCGCGGCCAGCACCGCGCGCAGTTCGCGGTCGGACAGGTGCCCGACGAAGTCCACCGCGCGCCGCACGCGCAGCTTCCGCGCCTGGTCGACCAGTTCCTCCAGATGCCTGCCCTTGCCCGCGACGACCAGCCGGGTCCCCGGTTTGGCGCGGCGGATCCGGGGGAGCGCGGCGAGCAGGTCCTGCACGCCTTTCTCCCACTCCAGCCGTCCGAAGTACAGCAGCAGCGGCGCGCCGGACGGGCTGTAGACCTCGCGGGCGTGCGCGACCTCTTCCGCAGGCACCTGCCAGGTGCGTTCCTCGATGCCGTTGTGGATCACGGTGACCGCGTCACCGTCCACCTCGAACAGATGCGACACCTCGCGGCGCATGGCCTGCGAGCAGGTGATCAGCGCGTCCGAGCGGTTCGCGAGCCACCATTCGACCGAGTGAACCTGCTGGTTCAGCGGATGCGAGAGCCAGCCGGAGTGCCGCCCGGCCTCGGTGGCGTGGATCGTGCCGACCAGCGGGACCCGCGCGGCCTCGGCGATCGCGATCGCGGGATGGGTGACCAGCCAGTCGTGCGCGTGTACGACGTCCGGCTGCCAGGTGCGCAGCAGGTCGGTCGCGGCGCGGACCATCGCGTGCCCCATGGCCAGCGTCCACGCGACGAGGTCGCGTTCGAAGGTCACGTGCAGGGGGTCCTCGGCGACCCGGATGATCCGCACGCCCTCGACCACGCGATCGGTCCTCGGGTGGGTCTCGGCGTCGGTGCCCGCCGTGTGGCGGCACAGGACGACCACGTCGTGCCCTTGCCGGGCGAGGTGCCTGGCCAGTGCGTGGACGTGCCGTGCGAGTCCGCCGACGACCACGGGTGGGTACTCCCACGACAACATCAGCACGCGCATGGGTGGAGGTTACTCGTCAGTCGGTCTTCGGCGGACGGGGCGATCACCCCCGGCGGTGAAAGTCACGAGGGCGACAGGCGCGGCGATCTTTGCCACCATCGGGTTGATGACGTCCTCGGTGAACGCGGCCGAACCGGCCTTCAAGCCCGTCGAACCGGTGCTGTCGACCCCGTGGTCCGCCCAGGTGGGCCCCGGCAACGCCTTGCCCGAGTACCCGCGCCCGCGGCTGGTCCGCGAACGCTGGCTGAACCTCAACGGCGTCTGGGAGTACGCGGGGAGCGGCTCACCCGGCCGGAACGGGTACGGCGAGCGGATCCTGGTGCCGTATCCGCCGGAGTCGGCGCTCTCCGGTATCGGGCGGCATGACGAAACCCTTTGGTACCGCAAGGTTTTCCAGGTTCCGTCCGAATGGGACGGTCAGCGGGTGATGCTCCGGTTCGGCGCCGTCGACCAGTCCGCGACGGTCTGGGTCAACAACCAGGAGGTCGCCGTCCACGAGGGCGGGTACACGGCCTTCAGCGCGGACGTCACCGACGTCCTGCGCCCGTCGGGATCGCAGGAACTGACCGTCCGGGCGACGGATCGCACCGACACTTCGACGCACGCCGTCGGCAAGCAGCGGAACGATCCCGAAGGGATCTTCTACACCGCCGCGTCCGGTATCTGGCAGACCGTCTGGCTGGAGCCGGTGCCGTTCGCCCACGTCGAAGATGTCCAGCTGACCCCGGATCTCACCGGGGTGATGGTTGTGCCCAAGGTCACAGGCAGCGCCCGGGTGGAGGTGATCGTCAGCGAGCCCGGCGGTCCGGAAGTGGCACGCGTCGAAGGGGACGCGGGAACCCCGCTGCGCGCGGAAGTTCCTTCGCCGCGTCTGTGGACCCCGGACGACCCGTACCTCTACGACCTGCGCGTTCGCCTCCTCGACGAGGGCGGCAACGTGCTCGACGTCGTCGAGTCCTACACCGGGCTGCGCACGATCGGGACGGTCACCGACGCCGAGGGCAGGCCGCGGATCGCGCTCAACGGCCGCATCACCTTCCTCCACGGTCCGCTCGACCAGGGCTACTGGCCGGACGGGATCTACACCGCGCCCACCGACGAGGCCTTGCGGTTCGATCTGGAGAAGACCAAGGAACTCGGCTTCAACTTCGTCCGCAAGCACGTCAAGGTCGAACCGGAGCGCTGGTATCACTGGGCCGACCGCCTCGGCCTGCTCGTCTGGCAGGACATGCCGTCGCTCACCGTCTCCTTCGACGGCCCGCCAGGGACCGCGCCCGACCCGGTCCCGGAGGCGAAAGCGCGCTTCGAAGCGGAGCTGGCGAGTTCGACACCGCCCGGATCGCCGGTCTGGTGAAGAAACTCGACCCGACCAGGCTCGTCGTCGCGAACAGCGGGGTGAACTGCTGCTTCTCACGGCCGGACTCCGGCGCGGGCGACGTCTACGACGACCACACCTACGTCGGGCCCGGCAAGCCCGTCGTGAAAGACCATCGGGTGATCGTCGACGGCGAGTACGGTGGGCTCGGACTCGTCCTCGACGACCATCGCTGGCCGGGGAAACCGCAGGCGTACGAGATGACGTCGACCTCGGCGGAACTGACCAAGCGTTATGCCGAGGTCGGGGAGACCCTCGAACGGCTGATCGCCGAGACGGGACTCTCCGGCGCCATCTACACGCAGACCACCGACGTCGAGAACGAGGTCAACGGCCTGCTCTCCTACGACAGAAGGGTGGTGAAGGCGGATCTCGAGACCGTCGTCGCCCGCAACCGCGCGGTCATCGAAGCGGGGGCTGAAGGGGGACTTTCGCCTCATCAGACGAGGTGAAGGGCGCTTTCCCCACATCGCATGCGGGGAAAGCGCCCTTCAGCTCACTCAGGCGCCGACAGTGGCCTCGATCGCCTTGGTGATCACTTCGTCTTCGGGTTCGGTGCGCGGGCGGAAACGTCCCACCACCTCGCCGGACGGGGCGACGAGGAACTTCTCGAAGTTCCACTGCACGTCACCGGACGCGCCGTCCGCGTCGGCCGTCTCGGTCAGCTCGGCGTAGAGCGGGTGACGGTTTTCCCCATTGACGTCCAGCTTTTCGAACAGCGGGAACGAAACCCCGTATGTCGTCGAGCAGAAGATCTGGATCTCCTCGGCGGTGCCCGGCTCCTGGCCCGCGAACTGGTTGCACGGGAAGCCGACGACGGAGAAACCCTTGTCCGCGTAGCGTTCCTGGAGCTTCTCCAGTCCGGAGTACTGCGGCGTCAGGCCGCATTTCGACGCCACGTTCACCACCAGCAGGGTCTTGCCTTCGAGGGCGCCGAGCGTGGTGTCCTCGCCCGCGAGTGTCCTCAGTGGAATGTCGTGGATCCCCATGGTTCCCCTTTCGTCATTTCCTCAGCAGATCACGCGCGTCGACGTGCCCGAACGGGCCGTCGTCGCGCCGGAACGCGGCCGCGGTTTCCCGGGCTCGCTCGTGTGCGCCGTCGCGGAGCAGTCCGGCGAGCGTGTCGAACCGGTCGGTGTGCACCTTCGCCCGCCGCCGCGCGTAGTCGGCGGCGGAATCCTTGGTGACCATGAACGCCCAGTCGCTCGAAAGCGCCAGCATCGCCTCGGAGACGGCCTGATCGCGGACCGAGTCACGGGTCGTGGTGTCCATTCCGGCGACAAGGTCGAGCATCCGGGTCTGCAACGCGGTGTTGTCCCGCACCATGTCGGCGACCTGCTCGCCGTCCCAGACCCGCCAGTCCTTGCCCGACCCCCACGACGACGCCGGGAGATCGACCTTCCCGCCGAGGTGGCCCGCTTCGAGCGCGCCCTTGAGCGTGGTGACGCGGACCCCGGCCTCCGGCAGCGCGCGGAGGACGCCTTCGAGCCAGGCCGGACCCTCGTGCCACCAGTGGCCGAAAAGTTCCGTGTCGTACGCGGCGACGACGAGCGACTCGCGGCCGTGCTCGGCCTTGAGTGAGCGCAGCCGGGCGACGACGGTGTCGACGAAGTCCTGGACGTGGCCGCCGAGGATGCCCGCCGCCATCGCCGGGTCGTACGGCGCCTTGTCCGGCGGCTCGATGGTCTTGCCGGTCACCCGCGACGGCTTGAGACCGACTTCGTGCGCCCACGTGTGGAAGTCGCGATAGGCGGCGTGGCCGGGGTATCCGGCCTTCGGCGACCAGACGCGGTACGTGACTTCGAGGTCCCGGCCGAAACAGACGACGTCGGAATCGCCCACGGTCCGCGCGGCAGAGGTGTCGCCGTGCAGCGACGGGCCGTCGACCATGAAGCGTTGGACGCCCGCGGCGGCGTAACCCGCCTCCATACCGGGGTTGTACCCGCATTCAGGTGCCCAAATGCCTTCGGGACGCCGTCCGATGCGCAGCGCGGTGTCGGCGAGGCCGCCGCGCAGCATGAAGTCGCGCACCGCCGGGTCGAGCAGCGGCTGGAACGGATGCGCCAGCGGCCCGCCGAGCAGCTCGATCGTCCCGTTGTCCACAAAGGACCGAAGGATGGGCGAGAAACCGTGACGCCAGCGGGTTTCGAGTTCTTCCGACGCCTTGACCGCGGTCCGGTACTCGCTCGCGGCGAGGTCGCGCAGCAGCGGGTCGCCGCGCCAGAGCGTGGACGCGTGCCAGGCGCGCAGCTGCCAGTGACCGAGCCAGTCGTGGAAGGCGCCGATGCAGTACGGGTCGTCGAGCTGGGCGGCGAGGATCGGTGTCATGCCGAGCGTGAGGACGTCTTCGCGGCCCTCGTCGGCGAAGCGGCGCAAGAGGTCGACCATCGGCAGGTAGGAATGCGCCCAGGCCTGGTAAAGCCATTCTTCGCCGACCGGCCAGGATCCGTGGTGCGGCAGCCACGGCAGATGGCTGTGCACGACGAGGCAGAACGTGCCCTCGTACTCGCTCATGGGCGCACCGCCACGGCGACGAGGTCGAGGCTGACGTCGAGGTCTTCGCCGTGGATGGCGAAATCCGCGGCCTGGATGCCTTCGACGTCGGCGAGCAGTGCGGGCGGCCAGGTCGCCTGTCCGGGCAGCTGCCCCATCACGACGTCGAGCTGGGCGTCGATGATCGAGCCGCCGTACTTGGCGTCGAGGTTCTTTACGCCTTCCCCGTGGTGGAGACCATGCAGCGTCTCGACCTCGAACCCGGCCGCGCACAACAATTCGTCCAATTCGGACGGTGCGAGTTCCCTGGCGTGGAAGGGATTGAGCGGGGTGTCGCTGTCCGGAGTGAAGGTGAGCCGGTTGGGCGTGGTGACGATCAGCCGTCCACCGGGCTTCAGTACGCGTCGGCATTCGGCGAGGAACGCGCCCTGGTCCCAGAGGTGTTCGATCACCTGGAAGTTGGCGACGACGTCGACGGAGGCGTCCCGCAGCGGCAGGAACACCAGGTTCGCCCTGGCCACGCCGATGCCGGGGTAGCGGCGGGCGACGTGCTCGGTGGTGGGGACGTCATAGTCGAGCGCGAGTACCCGCTCGGCGATGGTGGCGATGAGCCCGGCGCCGTAACCCTCGCCGCAGCCGGCCTCCAGGACGGTCTTGCCCGCGCACAGCGGCAGGAGCTTTTGGTACGCGGCCTCGTGGCGGCGGAACCAGTAATTCTCCTCGGCGATGCCCGGCACGGTGCGTTCACCCGTGAGGTGCAGCGCTTCGGCCCTGGTGGCTGGGGTGGTCACGCCGCGACCCTACCGGCCGGTCACTTCCATCCCCTCCGCAAGTAGTCCTCTGGTTGCGGTCCTTGCGCGTGCAACTACCGCAACCAGAGGACTACTTGCGGTGTCCCTGTCGTGTGACCAGCCGGAGATCTCGCGTGTCTGGACGGCGAACTCGCGTGATTGGGCGGAGATCTCACGTGATCTCCGCCCAATCACGTGAGATCACCGTTCGATCACGCGAGTTCGCCGCCCAAGCACGCGTGTTCGCTGCTTGGTGGCGGAGTGGGACCGCAACTAGAGGACTACTTGCGACGGTGTCACGTTTCGCGGCGCTGTCCAGTCCAGGAGGTATGCAACGGACAATCACTCGCGTACTGCTCGTCGTCTTCGGCCTGATCGAACTGCCGGTCGGGCTGTGGCCGCTGCTCAGCCCGGAGGGGTTCTACCGGAATTTCCCCGGCTTCCGCACCGGCTGGGTGGCGATGGACGGCCCCTTCAACGAACACCTGCTCCGCGACTTCGGCGGCCTCAACCTGGCTCTCGCCGCCATCCTGATCGGCGCCGCCGTGATCGGGACGACGGCCGTGGCCAGGCTCGCGGCGCTCGCGACCTTCCTCTTCGGACTGCCGCACTTCCTCTACCACCTCGGCCACGTCTCGCACTTCGAGCCGGTGGACCAGGTGCTCATCGTCGCGACGACGGCGCTGGGCGCGGTGCTCCCGCTGGTACTGGTGCTGATCCCCGGCAAGCGGGCTACACCGGCGACACCGTGATGCCGATGGCGCCGGGCCCGAGGTGGGCGCCGAGGATCATGCTCGCGTCCACCAGGGTGCTGTCGACCATATGTGGCAGCCGCGCCCGCAGCCGCCCGCCGATCTCGAGGTCGCGTTCGTCCGGGCCGAATCGGGTGATGGCGATTTCGACGTCCTGGTCGCCCGCGCATTCCACCGCGAGGTCGACGAGTTTGTTGAGCGCCCGACGCTGACCCGGCACCCGGGTCAGCGGGGCGACCTCGCCGTTCTTCAGCGTCAGCAGGGGTTTGATCGAGAACGCGGAACCGAGGAAGGCCTGCGCCGCGCCGATCCGGCCGCCGCGCCGCAGGAACTCCAGCGTGTCGACGTAGAGGATTTCCCGGCTGGCGCGGAACCGGCGTTCGGCCGCGTCGATGACGCGGGTGGCCTGCCCGCCCGCGGCGGCGACCTTGGCCGCCGAGGTCGCCGCGAAACCGAGGCTCATCCCGGTGGTCCCGCTGTCGAGGACGTGGACCGGGATGTTCACTTGCTGGGCGGCCTCGCGGGCGGCGTTCACCGTCTCCGACATGCGTCCCGAGATGTGGATGCTGACGATCGCCGAGGCGCCCTTGCTCGCGGCGTCCTGGAACGCCCAGAAGAACGCGGCGACCTCGGGAGGCGCCGTCTTCACCGGCGTCCCGGCGCGCAGCTGACCGATGACTTCGTCGCGGTCGTAGCGGTTCTCCTCGTCGAACTGCTCGCCGACCTGCAATTGGACCTGAACTACGCCGATTCCCCAGCGTTCGGCGACCGGAACGGGAAGGCAGGCGGTCGAGTCCGTGATCACGGCGACAGGGCCGGGCATGGAACGCATGGTGGGGCACGTTAGCCCGTCACCCTCGCCGGGAGTACCCCGGAATACGGCCGTTCGGGTTAGTCGGCCGGTTACACTCACTTCCGGGTGAAATACCTGGACGATGGTCCCAGTAAAACGTGCATCCAGGTGAATGAGGTCACCTCGGCGGGCCGCGGCGCGGAAATGGCCCTAATCTACCGGCCAGTAGAGCTGTTGCCCCGTGGCCGACGCCGGCCACTAACGGGAGGTCGAAGTAGACCCATGACGAACATCGTTGTCCTGGTCAAGCAGGTACCGGACACCTATTCGGAGCGGAAGCTCTCCGGTGCCGACAACACTCTTGACCGCGAATCCGCCGACGCCGTGCTCGACGAGATCAACGAGAAGGCCGTCGAAGAAGCCCTGAAGATCAAGGAAGCCGGCGAGGGTGAGGTCACCGTCGTCTCGGTGGGTCCCGACCGCGCGACCGACGCGATCCGCAAGGCGCTGTCCATGGGTGCCGACAAGGCCATCCACGTCTCCGACGCCGCGCTCCACGGCTCCGACGCGATCGCCACCGCCAAGGTGCTGGCCGCCGCGATCTCGAAGGTCGAAGGCTACGACCTGGTCATCACCGGTAACGAGGCCTCCGACGGCCGCGGTGGCGCCGTGCCGGCGATCATCGCCGAGCTGCTCGGCCTGCCGCAGCTGACCCACGTGAACGAGCTGACCGTCGACGGCACCTCGATCAAGGCCGACCGCTACACCGAGGACGGCGTCACGCACCTCGAGGCGAACCTGCCCGCGGTGGTGAGCGTCGGCGAGAAGATCAACGAGCCGCGCTACCCCTCCTTCAAGGGCATCATGGCCGCGAAGAAGAAGCCGGTCGAGACGCTGACCATCGCGGACCTCGGCCTCGACGCGGGCGAGGTCGGCCTCGGCAACGCCTGGTCGTCGGTGCTCGAAGCCTCCCCGAAGCCGCCGCGCACCGCCGGTGAGCGCGTCGAGGACGAGGGTGACGGCGGCAGCAAGGTGGCCGCCTACCTGGTCGCGCAGAAGCTCATCTGAGACAGGTTTCGAGGAGGAATAGGGAAATGGCTGAAGTACTCGTCCTCGTCGACCACGTCGACGGTGAAGTCAAGAAGGTCACGCTCGAGCTGCTGACCGCCGCTCGTGAGCTGGGTGAGCCGTCCGCGGTCGTCGTCGGCCCGACCGGCACCGCCGCCAAGGCGAAGGAAGCCCTCGCCGCGCACGGCGCCGCCAAGGTGTACGTCGCCGAAGGTGACAACGCCACCGGCTTCCTGGTCACCCCCAAGGTGGACGTCCTCGCCGCGCTCGCCCAGCGGTCCTCCCCGGCCGCCGTGCTCGTCGCGGCCAGCGCCGAGGGCAAGGAGGTGTCCGCTCGTGTCGCGGTCCGCCTCGGCTCCGGTCTGCTGTACGACGCCGTCGGCGTGAACAGCGACGGCAGCGTCGACCAGTCCATCTTCGGTGGCGCGTTCTCCGTCAAGTCCAAGGCCACCAAGGGTGTCCCGGTCATCTCGGTCCGCCCCGGCGCGGTCGAGGCGTCCCAGGCCGAGGGTGCGGCCGCCGAGGAGACCGTCGAGGTCCCCGCGGGTGACCCGGCGAAGTCCGCCAAGATCACCGGCGTCGAGCCGATCGTCGGCGGCGACCGGCCGGAGCTGACCGAGGCCTCGGTCGTCGTCTCCGGCGGCCGCGGTGTCGGCTCGGCCGACAAGTTCGACGTCGTCGAGTCGCTGGCCGACTCGCTCGGCGCGGCCGTCGGCGCTTCCCGCGCCGCCGTCGACTCGGGCTACTACCCGGCGCAGTTCCAGGTCGGCCAGACCGGTAAGACGGTCTCGCCGCAGCTGTACATCGCGCTGGGCATCTCCGGCGCCATCCAGCACCGGGCCGGTATGCAGACCTCGAAGACCATCATCGCGGTCAACAAGGACGCCGAGGCGCCGATCTTCGAGATCGCCGACTTCGGTGTGGTGGGCGACCTGTTCAACGTCGCGCCGCAGCTGACCGAAGAGGTCCAGAAGCGCAAGGGCTGAGTTTCACCCTGAAGGGGCCGTCCGGGATCTATTTCCCGGACGGCCCCTTTTCTGTGATCCGAAAGTGATGTTCCACCCTGAGAGAAGCCTGAGAACCCGCAATTAACTGAACGTGCACTATTCGGCCATCGGGCGCATTGTCGTTGGTACCCCCCGAGGGGTAGACCTTGTTCATGACGACGTCACAGCTCCTCGTCAGTACTGACCAGGCAGGTGTCGAACTCCCGGCCGACGCACCGCGTTACTCACTCCTCGTGGCCAACGGAAACGAAGAAGTCGTTGCCGCGCAACGCCTTCGTTACCAGGTGTTCGCCGAGGAAATGGGGGCGAAGCTCAATTCGCCCGAACCCGGCCTCGACGTCGATTACTTCGACGAGTTCTGCGACCACCTCGTGGTGCGCGACGACAACACCGGCGAGATCGTGGGCACGTACCGGATGCTGCCACCCGATCGGGCGATGCGGGCCGGAAAGCTGTACTCCGACAGCGAATTCGACCTCACGGCGCTCGATTCGCTGCGTCCTTCGCTGGTCGAGACGGGTCGCTCGTGTGTGCACCCCGACCACCGCAGCGGCGCCGTCGTGAGCCTCGTCTGGGCGGGCATCGGACGCTACATGCTGCTGGCCGGGCACCGATACCTCGCGGGCTGCGCTTCCGTGCCGCTGACCGGCGGCGGGGAATACGCGGCCGGCGTCTGGGATGTCCTGCGCGCCAAGCACTACGCGGACGAGTCGCTCCGGGTCACGCCGCTGAACCCGTGGCGGACCGAGGGCGTCGAGCGGCCCGCGCGGGCGATCCTGCCGCCGCTCATCAAGGGGTACACGCGCCTGGGCGCCAAGATCTACGGCCCGCCCGCGCTGGACGAGGACTTCGGCGTCGCGGACTTCTTCGTCCTGCTGGATCTGCACAACGTCGACGAGCGGTATCTCAAGTTCTTCCTGGGAGTGCAGGGATGACTCACGCCTGGATGCCGAAGTCGCCGTGCGGCGACGGATGCCTGAGCGAAGGGGCGCCGACGGTGGCGTTCGGCCGGCGCGTGCTGCGGTTCACCGCGGCGATCGGCGTCATCTTCGGCGCTTTCCTGAGCGCGCCGCTGGTGCTCGTGCTGCGCGGTATGCCGCGGGAACGGTTGGTGCGCCTGCTGTTCGTCGGCATCCTGCGCTCGTTCGGGGTCCGGCTCGTGGTGCGCGGCGACGAGCGTTTCCGCGCCGTGCCCGGCCGTGGCGCGCTGGTGGTGAACAACCACATCTCGTGGCTGGACATCATCGCCGTCAACGCCATCCAGCCGATGCGGGCGCTGGCCAAGAAGGAGGTCGGCGCCTGGCCGGTGCTCGGCCTGCTGGTGCGCCGCGGCGGCAGCATCTTCCTCGACCGTGAGAACCTGCGGAGCCTGCCAGCGACGATGGCCGAACTGGCCGACGCGATGCGCGGTGGTTCACTCGTCAGCGTGACACCGGAGGGGACCACCTGGTGCGGTCTGGCGTCGGGCCGGTTCCGCTCGGCGACCTTCCAGGCCGCGATCGACGGCGGTGTCCCCGTGCGGCCACTGGCTCTGCGCTTCCGGCTCGCCGACGGTCGCGAGACCACGCAGCCGGCGTTCATCGGGCCGGAGTCGCTCATCGCTTCACTGCGCCGGGTCGCGGCTTTGCGCGGTCTGGTGCTGGAGGTGCACGTGTGCCCGGAAATCGCGCCGGGTAAGGCTTCGGACCGGCGGGAACTGGCCGCGCTGGCGGAATCCGCGGTGCAGGCGGCGCTCGGGCGAGTGCAGATCCAGATCCCGGTGCAGCCGCGGCGGCGTCGCGCAGTCTCGGCTCCTGCTGTCGCGCCTGTCGCGAAAGTGCCCTCTCAGTAACTCTCGCGTGTTATGAACGGGACTTTCATTGCAAAATTTGCAATGAAAGTCCCGTTCATCTCATCCCGGGGTTGACACGGGCGCGCCGCGAAGCCGCGCGCCCGTCTGGGTGAAGGCGCAGCGGTAGCTGGGGTCGAGTGGCTGAAGGGGACTTTCCCCGCATAGGAAGTGGTGAAAGCTCCCTTCACCGCGTCCTATGCGGGCATGGTCCCCTTCGGCTCAGCCGACGGTCAGCGTGATCTTCCCGCCCGCGTGCCCGGTCGCGCTCTCCCGGTGCGCCTCCGCGACATCCGCCAGTCCGTAAGCCGACCCCAGCTTGAGCTTCAGCCCACGCGCGACCAGATCCTCGAGCACCTCAGCGGTTTCCGTGCTGACGGCTGAGAACCGCAGCCCCTGCGCGAAGGCCGCCGGGTCGGCGATGGTGACCAGCCGGTCGGGTGATCCGAGCAGGTCGACGGAGTCACCCAGGACGCCGAATCCGGCCGCGTCGAACACCGCGTCCACCCCGCTCGGCGCCACCGCACGGACCCGCGCTACCCAACCGTCGCCGTACTGGACCGGAGCCGCGCCCAGCGCCTTCACCTCGTCCAGAGACGACGCTCCGGCGAGTCCGATGACCGTGGCGCCTAGTGCGACGGCGGCCTGCGTCGCGATCCGGCCGACCTGGCCGCTCGCGCCGTGGATCACCAGGGTTTCGCCCGGTTTGACCTCGAGTTCGCCCAGCACCCGCAACGCCGTCTCACCGGCGATGGGCAGCGCGGCGGCTTCGGGCCACGAAAGTCCGGCGGGTTTGCGGATGACGTTGGTCGCCAGCGCGTACTCCGCGTATGCCCCGGTGTCGGACCAGCCGAAGACCTCGTCCCCGACGGCGAATCCGGCGCCTTCGCCCACCGCGTCCACCACGCCAGCCAGTTCCAGGCCGAGGATGTGCGGGAAGTCGAGCGGGCGGGCCTCCGCCATGGCGCCGGACCGGAGTTTCCAGTCGATCGGGTTGACGCCTGCCGCCTTGACCGCGACCCGTACCTGGCCGGGGCCGGGCTCCGGCAGTGGGACCTCGGCCGACCGCAGGACGTCCGGTTCGCCGTACTGGGTGATGGTGATCGCTCGCATGTTCACTCCTGGTTCGGATTTCTTCGCTGCGATCAGTCAACCGGCGCCCGGACCCCGCCCGAACCACTCGGACGAGCAGTGTTCGCTAGCCAGGCGAGCAGCGTCACGGAACGAGAGCGCGCTTACTGTGGAGTCATGGACGAGTGGTCGGATCCGCTGTACGTGCTGAGCCAGGTCGAGTACATGCTCGCCGCTCCGCGCCCTGAACTCCTGCCGCGGTTTTCCGCGACGGCCGCGGCCGTCCTGCCGCACCGCGCCGCCGCCATGGAGACCGGCGACTGCTCCCGCCTGCCGATCAAGGTCGACGGCGACCCGGTGATCGTGGGCGCGGTCACGAGCGCGGAGTTGCAGCGGCTCGCCGCGCTCGGCGTCCCGGGCGAGGCCGTGGTGGCCGAGGAGACGCTCGGCGGGAAGCGGCGGAAACTCGTCGTCCTGACGTCGGCCCCGGTGATCGGCAAAGGAGCGATGATCGCGCTCGTTCCCACCGAGGACGCGCCCGCGGACCGCGCGCTCGCGATCGTCGCCAAGCTGTGGGACATCGTCAGCGTGAACGCCGCCCAGCGCGCCACCGATCCCGAGCCCGCGGTACTGGAGAGCAACATCGCGGCGGCGACCGCGCGGGCGCGGGCGATCACCGATCTGGGGCAGACCCACGGGACCACGTTGGCGTCCCTCCTTTCGGTGCTGCGGTCCCGAAGGCTCGGCGACGCCGCCGCCCGGCAGACCGCGACCGACCTCGCCGCGGCCGCGCTGGTCGAACTGCGCTCGATCGCGGACCGCGACCAGGAGCTTTCGGCGGAACCGGCGTCGTCGGCGTTCGACACCCTCGTCACGCAGCTGGATCCCTTGGTGCGCCACAACGACGTGACCGTCGACCTCGCCGGGCCCGGCGACGACCGGCCGCTCCCGCAGGACATCGCGCACACCGCGCGCACGGTCACCCGCGGTCTCGTGCTCACCGCGCTGGAGCGGGGCAGCGGCCGCGTCCGGGCGTCCTGGCAGCTCGACGGGCAGGCCCTCCGGATCACCGTGCGCGACGACGGCCCGGACGTCGCCCGAGCCGTGCCCGCCACCGGTCTCACCGAGCGGATCACCCCGCTCGGCGGCCGCTGGGAGGTCGACGCCGTACCCGGCTGGGGCGCGACGATCACCGCCGTCCTGCCGCTGGGCGTCCAGGAAATGCCGGAACTGCGCCCGCTGGACCGGCTGAACTCACGGGAACTCGAGGTTCTCGCCGGGATCGCGCGCGGGAAGCGGAACCGGCAGATCGCCGAAGAGCTGCTATTGACGGAGCACACGGTGAAGTTCCACGTGCGGAAGATCCTCGGGAAGCTGGAAGTCACGTCACGCGGCGAGGCCGCGATGCTGGCGCGGGAGCTGCGCCTGGAGTCCGCCGGCGCTTGACCTCCACTCAACTGGAGGTAGCACGCTTGCCCTATGACGATCACTGGGGACAAGGCGAAGCCGAAGGGTGTGCTCTGGACACCGGAGCACCGGGCGACCACGATCGGGTTGCTGCTCATGGTCACGCTCATCGCGTTCGAGAGCATGGGTGTCGCCACCGCGATGCCGACGATGGTGGCCGACCTCGATGGCCTCGCGCTGTACGCCTGGCCCTTCACCACGTTCCTGGTCGCCAGCGTGGTCGCGACCGTCCTTTCCGGACGACTCGGCGACCGCAAAGGACCGGCGCCCGCGCTGCTCGCCGGTACCGCGCTGTTCGCGTCCGGGCTCCTGGTGGCCGGGCTCGCGCACGACATGCCGGTGCTCCTGCTCGGCCGGGCCTTGCAGGGCTTCGGCGCTGGGCTCCTGCTGGTCTCGGTGTCCCTGCTGATCGCGCTCACCTTCAGCGACCGCGAGCGTCCGGTGATCTACGCCGCCAACGCCGCCGCCTGGGTGCTGCCCGCGGTGATCGGGCCCTCGATCGCGGGCGTGCTGACCGTGAGCGTCGGCTGGCGCTGGGTCTTCCTCGGGCTGATCCCGCTGACCGGGATCGGGCTCGCACTGCTGGTCCTGGTCACGCGCAAGCTGCCGGCCCACGTGCCCGGCGAGTCCGCGCGCCGCGCCGGGGTGGTGCCCGCGGTGGTCGCCGCCCTCGGTGTCGCCGCGCTCACCTGGGCGGCGCAGCACCCGTCTCTCGCGGCGCTGGCTTACGGCGGCGCCGGCCTGGTCGCGCTGGCGTACGCGCTCCGCAAACTCCTGCCAGCCGGCACGCTGACGTCACGGCCGGGGTTGCCGACAGTGATCGCCTCCCGCGGGCTGATCGCGGGCGCTTACGCCGGGATGGAGGCCTACCTGCCGCTCACGATGACCGAGGTCCACGGCTACAGCCCCGCGCTGGCCGGGCTGCCGCTGACGGTGACCGCGCTGGGCTGGTCGGCCGGGTCGATGGTGCAGGGCCGCATGCTCGACTGGTCGCGCGAGGTGTCCCTGCGGATCGGGTTCGCGCTGGTCGCGGCCGGTCTGGCGATCTTCGTCTTCGTGCCGCTGCCGTCGTTCCCCGGCTGGATGGCGTTCGTGGCGTCGGCCGTCGGCGGCACCGGGATGGGCATCGCGATGCCCGCGATCTCGGTTTTGCTGCTGCGCTACTCGCCGGAGGCCGAACGCGGCTTCAACACCTCGGCGCTGCAACTCGGCGACTGGGTCGGATCGGCCCTGACCATCGGTTTGGGTGGAGTTCTGCTCGCCTCGCTGGCGTCGGCGAAGGAGCCTTCGGTGGCGATCTTGGTGCTTTCGGTGCTGCTGACCGGCATCGCGCTGCTCGGGGTGCGGCTGACCGGCCGGTGGCCGTCGGATATGAGCACTGCCACCCGCTGACCAAGGGTGGGCTTGGTCACGCCCCGGAGCGGTCTACCCTGGTATGGCGATGACCTATCTCGACCACGCGGCGACGACCCCGATGTTGCCCGATGCCGTAGCGGCGATGTCCGAGGCGCTGTCCACAGTGGGCAACGCCTCCGCGCTGCATTCCTCGGGACGCCGGGCCCGCCGCAAGGTCGAAGAGGCCCGCGAGGTGATCGCGGAGGCGCTGGGCGCCCGGCCGTCCGAGGTGATCTTCACCGGTGGCGGCACGGAGAGCGACAACCTCGCGGTCAAGGGCATCTTCTGGGCCCGCAACGGCGAGGATCCGAAGCGCCGCCGGGTGTTGTGCAGCACTGTCGAGCACCACGCCGTCCTCGATTCCGTCGAGTGGCTGGAGCAGCACGCGGGTGCCGAGATCGTCTGGGTCGAGGTCGACCAGGCGGGCCGGGTGTCCCCGGAGGCGTTGCGCGCCGCCATCGGCGACAGCCCCGAGACGGTCGCGCTGGCCACCGTGATGTGGGCGAACAACGAGGTCGGCACGGTCAACCCGATCGCCGGACTCGCCGCCGTCTGCGCCGAACACGAGATCCCGCTGCACTCCGACGCGGTACAGGCCGTCGGCGCGGTGCCGGTCGACTTCGCCGAGAGCGGCGTTTCCGCGCTGACCCTGACCGCGCACAAGCTCGGCGGCCCGTACGGCGTCGGCGCGCTGCTGCTCGGGCGCGACACCGCGTGCGTGCCGGTGCTGCACGGCGGTGGCCAGGAGCGCAGTGTGCGTTCGGGCACCCTCGACGTGCCCGCGGTGATCGCGTTCGCGACCGCGGTGAAGGCCACGGTCGAAGGCCGCGAGGAGTACGCCAAACGCGTCGCCGAGCTGCGGGACGACCTGATCGAGGCCGTCCGGCGCGAGGTGCCGGACGCCTTGCTCAACGGCGGTGAGGGCGAGCGCCTTCCGACGCACGCCCACTTCACTTTTCCCGGTTGCGCGGGTGACAGCCTGCTAATGCTCTTGGACGCCAAGGGCATCGAATGTTCCACTGGATCGGCGTGCACCGCGGGTGTCGCGCAGCCGAGCCACGTGCTGCTGGCCATGGGTGCCGATCCGGCGGCCGCGCGCGGGTCGCTGCGGTTCTCGCTCGGGCATACCTCGACGCCGGAAGACGTTGAAGCGGTTTCGAGGGAGATCGTGGGCGTCGTCGACAGGGCGAGGCAGGCGGGACTCGCGGGAATGCGCAAGCAGACGACGCAGAAGCAAGAGGTGTGAGGGAAATGCGCGTACTGGCCGCGATGAGCGGGGGAGTGGACTCGGCGGTGGCCGCCGCGCGCGCCGTGGACGCCGGGCACGAGGTCGTCGGCGTGCACCTGGCGCTGTCGGCGAAGCCCGGCACGCTGCGCACCGGCTCCCGCGGCTGCTGCACGATCGAGGACTCCGGTGACGCGCGCCGCGCGGCCGACATCCTCGGCATCCCCTTCTACATCTGGGACTTCGCCGAGCGCTTCACCGAAGAGGTCATCGAGACCTTCGTCGGCGAGTACGCGGCGGGCCGCACCCCGAACCCGTGTGTCACCTGCAACGAGAAGATCAAGTTCGAGGCGTTGCTGGACAAGGCGATGGCGCTCGGGTTCGACGCCGTCGCCACCGGGCACTACGCCCGGCTGTCCCTTGTGGACGGTGTCCCGGAGCTGCGGCGCAGCGTCGACTCCGGCAAGGACCAGTCGTACGTGCTGGCCTCGCTCACCCCGGAGCAGCTGCGGCATTCGCTGTTCCCGCTGGGTGACACGTGGAAGACCGACGTGCGCGCCGAGGCCGAAAGCCGCGGCCTGTCGGTGGCGCAGAAGCCGGACAGCCACGACATCTGCTTCATCCCGGACGGGGACACGAAGAGCTTCCTGGAGAAGCGGCTCGGCCAGCGGCCCGGGCAGCTCGTCGACGCCGAGACCGGCGCGGTGCTCGGTGAGCACACCGGCGTGCACGGGTTCACCGTCGGGCAGCGCAAGGGACTCGGCATCGAGGCGCCGGCGCCGGACGGGCGGCCTCGTTACGTGCTTTCGCTGGAGCCGGTTTCGGGCACCGTGAAGGTCGGTTCCGCGCGGGACCTCGGCGTGAACGTGATCGAGGCGAACCGCCCGATCTGGCCGAGCGAGCGGCCGCTGGACGGGCCCACCGAATGCGTCGTCCAGGTGCGTGCGCACGGCGGGATCGTCGAGGCCGTCGCCGAGGTTTCGGGTGACGAGGTGACTGTCCAGCTGCGCGAGCCGCTGCGCGGCGTCGCGCCGGGACAGGTCGTCGTCCTCTACCGCACCGATGCGGCTGAGGGAGACCTCGTGTTGGGGAGTGCGAAAATCTCGGGGACCCGCTGACTCCCGCAATTCGTCCTCTAGTTGCGGTCGTTGCTGCGCGCAACTACCGCAACTAGAGGACGAAACGCGGGCGGTCAGAACTTCAGTTTGAAGCCGGTGTGGCTCGCTTCGAAACCGAGGCGTTCGTAGAACCGGTGCGCGTCCTCGCGTTTCACATCTGACGTCAGCTGCACGAGCGCGCAGCCCCGTCGCCGGGATTCGTCGATGGCCCAGGTCATCAGCTCGCCGCCGAGCCCGGAGCCGCGATGGCTCGCCCGCACCCGGACCGCCTCGATCTGCCCGCGCAGCGCGCCTTTCCGCGCCAGGCCCGGAATGATCGACAGCTGGAGCGTGCCGACGGCCTCCCCTGCGTCGTCGGCGACGATCAGCACCTGCGCCGGATCGGCGTCGATCTCCTCGAAGGCCTTGAGATACGGCGTGAGGTCGTCAGTGGAATCCCGGGTGCTGCCGATCTGGTCGTCGGCGAGCATCCCGACGATCGCCGCGACGTCTTCCCGGCGCGCTTGACGGATGATCATGACGCGTAGTGTCGCACCCCGTCGGTCTCGGTCGCGGTGAGTTTCCCTTGTGCCACCAGCAGATCCAGATGCGAACCGGTCTCGAGGACGGCGAGCATCTGGTTGAACGGGTCCATCTCCGGGAGCTTGCGCAGTTTGCGTGTCCAACCCAACCGCAGTGCGACCTCGTACGCCGTCGTGACGTCCGCGGTGATCTCCGCGCCCATGACTTCGAGCCGGTCGCGGTGGTGCTCCAGCAGTTCGTCCACGCGCGCGTGGACGCTGTCGGTCACCCGGCCGTGCGCGGGCAGCATGCGCCGGTCCGGCATCTCGCGCACCAGGCGCAGGGAGTCGAGGTAGTCGCTCAGCGGCAGGTCCGCGGGCACCGGCTGGAACCCGATGGACGGCGTGATGTGCGGCAGCACGTGGTCGCCGGAGAACACCAGCCCCGCTTCGTCGTCCACGAAGACGACGTGTCCGGCGGTGTGGCCCGGCGTGTGCACGATGTCGAACTCGCGGCCGGGCACGATCGCGCGCTTGCCGGGACTGAGCCACTCGTCGGGCTGCTCCCACAGGTGCGCCTCGGTGTGCCGGACGCCTCCGAAGGCCTTGGCGAGCACCTCGACGACCGGGGCCGCGCCACAACGTTCGAGCAGGCCGACCTGCGCCTCCATCGGGAAGCGGTCGGGATCGCCGGAGCGCACCAGGGACGGCTCTTCCAGCTTCCCGAGCCCGACCTTGCCGCCGAACTCGCGACGCAGTTCCACCGCGAGGGTGTAGTGGTCGCGATGCACGTGGGTGATCAGGAATTCGTCGATGTCGCCGAGATCGGCGCCGAGCGCCTTCAACCCGCGCGAAAGCCGCTCACGCGCCGACTCCAGCGCCCAGCCCGAGTCGATGAGGACCAGGCGGGTGCCGTCGGTGACGACGTAGACGTTGACCGCGCGCAAGGCGTCGTGCGGCAGGGGTAGCGGGATCCGGTGGACCCCCGGCGAAACCGTGTACACGCCTGGTTCGGCCCAGTCCCGTTCGCCGTCTTCGGGCAACGGCTCCATGGTGTCCTCCGTCCCGGACGCACTCCAGCGTGACGCCCAGTTCTTCCACTTTGTGCCGCCGGAAGCCGAGTGTCCACTTGAGCGAGGTGAGACTCATGTCACGGCTGCGGAATCGCGTGGGTCTCGCGAGTGGCAGGGACGGTTCTGGCCGCTCTTACCGCTGACGAGACGTGCCCCACCACGCCGCCGCCGTTGCTCGCCCCTGAAGTACATGAAGGCCCCCTTCCTGTATCTGGGCGCAAGGAAGGGGGCCTTCATGTACTTGGGAAGGGGGCCTTCACGCGCAGCCGCTGTGACTGCTGGGGCTGGCGGTGTTGCTGGGCCTGCGGGTGGCGATCGCGTAGTCCGTGAAGGCCTCCTTCCCTACCTTCAGGGTAGGCAAGGAGGCCCTCACAGACCTGCGGCCAACTGCCGTCACACTCAGTAGGTACCTAAGAAACCCTTGGCTCTAACCGTCCTTACCACTCACGAGACGTGCCAGGACGGCAGGTCAGCGGTTGTCGTCCTGTTTCAGCGCCGTATCGATGGTCAGCGCCGAAGCGACCACCATCGAAGCCAGCGGATCCCGCAGCGGCCGGTGAATCTCGACGACGTAGTTGTCGGCGGTGGTGAACGCGGCCTTCACGAAACCGCCCCAGGTCTTGGTGATCCGCGCGATCTCGGCGTCGGCGTGGTCCTTGATCACGAAGTTCCACGCCCGCCAGTTCTCCGCGAAGATCCCGCCGACCTTCTGCCCGTCGACCACGAAACCCAGCCGGATCTTGCCGAAGACGTTCTCCTGCACGATCTCCCCGATCGGGGAGTCGTCGGCCTTCGTCACCAGGAACCGGGATTTGAACACCTTCGCCGGCCGCGTCACCTTCAGCACGGTGCTGTGGTTCGCGTCGCGGATTTCGAAGCGGTGGGTCAGGAACTGGTCGTAGTTCGTGAGCAGCCGGATGGCCTTCTTCAAGGTGCTCTGCCCGACCTGGACGACGCCGCCGAGGCGGTTGCCGTTCTGGTCGAACACCCCGAACTCGTTGGACATTTCGATGAGTTTCGCGCGCTGGTTGACGACCAGCACGGGTTCGGAGAACAGCGTCCCACCACCGGTGGCCCCGCCACCGCGACCTTGGGCCCCCTTCGCCACTTGCGCCCGGATCTTGTTCGGGTCGGGCGCGCCCTCGATGTCCAGTTCGATCATCTCGGCGTCGTGGGACGGCCGCGTGTTGGCCGTCCAGGCCTGCCCGTCCCACCACCGGTACACCCGGGGGTTCTGCTGGTCGGGATACCAGCCGGCGGGCTGTGGAGAGCTCGTCATGGCAGGTCAGCGTAATGCGCGAGACGCCGCTACGGGCTCGCCGACGGCAATTGCGGCGAATGTCCGTGTCCTCCCCTGCCCCGCCTCCCCGCCAAGTGGGACCAAGGGGAGAATCCGGGTGTGAACGAACGACCTTGGCCTCCGGGCGCCGCGACCGCGATCGGTTCCCAGCCCGGCACCGATCCGGTCGAGGCCGCGTCGATCGTGTTCGGCGAACTGCCCGAATTCCCGTATCTGCCCGAACTTCCCGCGCGTGGCGTCGGTGCCGACCTGATCGGCCGGACGGCGGCGCTGCTGGTCGATCTCGCCGTCGAGGTGGTGCCGAGCGGCTATCGGGTCGCCGCCCGCCCTGGGCACGACCACCGCCGCGCCCTCGATCTGATGAACTGGGACCTCGACGCCGTCCAGGAGGCCAGGGAGAAGGCGGGCGCCGCGCCGCCGGTCTTCAAGACGCAGGTCGCGGGCCCGTGGACGCTCGCCGCGAACGTCGAACTCCAGCGCGGGCACCGGATCCTCACCGATCGGGGCGCGCTGCGCGATTTCACCGCGTCCCTGCTGGACGGCCTGGCCGAACACGTCGCGGAGCTGAAGTCGCGCATCGGCGCGCCGGTGGTGCTCCAGTTCGACGAACCGTCGCTGCCCGCGGTCCTCGCCGGTGACCTCCCGACGGCGTCCGGCTACGGCACCGTTTCCGCCGTCCCCGCGCCGGAAGCCCGCGAACTGCTTTCGACGGTGATCTCCGGTGCGGAGCGCATCACCGGGCAGCCGGTCATCGTGCACTGCTGCGCCGAGAAGCCGCCGATCTCGTTGCTGCGCGCGGCGGGGGCGAAAGCGATCGCCTTCGACTTCACCCTGCTGAAGGGTGCTTCGCCCGCGCAGCTCGACGAAATCGGCGAGACGCTGGACTCCGGCACGACACTGATGCTCGGGCTCGTCCCCACGACCGACCCCGGCGCGCCGGTGGTGCTGCGTGACCTGGTCACGCCCGTGTTCAAACTCGTCGACAGGCTCGGATTCCGCCGCGAGATCCTCGCCGAACGCGTCGTGCCGACACCGGCGTGCGGTCTCGCGGGCGCCACCCCCGACTGGATGCGCCGCGCGTTCACGCTCGGCCGGGAGGCGGGCAAGGCTTTCCTCGAACCGCCTGAAGGCTGGTGACCGGCGCGGTAACGTGCCCGCATGCGTTTGTTCCGCCGACCTCGTAAGTCCGAGGACGTTCCCGACCCCCGCACCGCCTGGCCGGAGCAGCCGGTCCCCGAGGACGCGGCCGTCGCGGCGGTGACGTTCTGGGAGGCGTGGTTCGCCCTCCTTCCGGAGGTCAGCGCCGCACTCGGCGACCGCGAACCGCACCGCGTGGAACACGACCTCTGCACCATCGTCGAGGCGCTGCACCCGCGACTGCACTTCTCCCTCGATCGGGGGCACCGGGCGATCTACTCGCTGGTGCTCACCGGCCAGGAGGATCCGGAACTGCGCCCGTACACCGACGCGTGGAAGGCCGCCGCGCCGCCGGAGGACGCGATCTGGGAGTACCACGACTCCGTGCCGCCGGTCCCCGATCCGAGTGAGGTCACCGTCAACCTCGGCGAGACCCGCATCGCGCTCGCCGACGTCCGGGTGACCGCGAAGGTGGACGAATCAGCCGGACGGGTGGACGTGACCGTGTTCCATCCGCTGATCGGGGAACTCCGGCCGGAGACCCGGACGACCATGACCTTCCTGCCGCTGGACGCCACGCTGGGTGAGCGCGTCGCGGCCGAAAGGCTGGGCAAGGTCGAGCTGGTGACCGAGGCGCAGGAGGGACAGCTGACCCTGCTGGAACTACGCGAGGTGGTCGGCAGGCTGTCCGGAATTGTCGGTACCCCCGACTAGGCTTACCCCCGTGAGCAGCGAACTTCCTGAAAACCCCGAGCCAGCGCAGGACATCACCGAGGTCCCCGCCGAGGTCCGCGAACGGCACGCCGAACTGGCGGAGGAGATCCGCGGGCACCAGTTCCGGTACTACGTGCTGGATTCACCGATCGTGTCCGACGGCCAGTTCGACACGCTGCTCAACGAACTCCAGGCCATCGAGGACGAGCACCCGGGACTGGTGACGCCGGAGTCGCCGACGCAGAACGTCGGCGGCACGTTCTCGACCGAGTTCGTCGCGCACGACCACCTCGAGCGCATGCTCAGCCTGGACAACGTCTTCGACGGCGAGGAGTTCGAGACCTGGGTCGAGCGGGTCCAGAAGGAGATCGGCGCGACGAAGTACCTCGCCGAACTGAAGATCGACGGGCTCGCGATCAACCTGCTGTACGAGAACGGCAAGCTGACCCGCGCGCTGACCAGGGGCGACGGCCGCACCGGCGAGGACGTCACGCTCAACGTCCGCACCCTGGAGCAGGTGCCGGATCGGTTGAGGAGCACCGACGAGTTCCCGGTGCCCGCGCTGGTCGAGGTCCGCGGCGAGGTGTTCTTCCGCGTCGAGGACTTCCTGGCGCTCAACGCGAAAATGGTCGAGGCGGGCAAAGACCCGTACGCGAACCCGCGCAACACCGCCGCGGGATCGTTGCGTCAGAAGGATCCGAAGATCACGAAGTCCCGCAACCTGCGGCTGATCTGCCACGGTCTCGGGAAACGCGAAGGGTTCGAGCCGAAGCGCCAGTCCGAGGCGTACGACGCGCTCGCCGCGTGGGGCCTGCCGGTCTCGCCGCACAGCAAGGTGCTGACTTCGGGCAAGGAACTGCTGGCGCACATCGAATACTGGGGCGAGCACCGTCACGACGCCGAGCACGAGATCGACGGCGTGGTCATCAAGGTCGACGAAGTCGGGCTCCAGCGCCGTCTCGGGACGACGTCACGCGCGCCGCGCTGGGCGATCGCCTACAAGTACCCGCCGGAAGAGGCGATCACCACCCTGCTGGACATCCAGGTCAACGTCGGCCGCACCGGGCGGGTCACCCCGTTCGCGGTGATGGAGCCGGTGAAGGTCGCCGGGTCCACGGTGGCGATGGCGACGTTGCACAACCAGGAAGAGGTCAAACGCAAGGGCGTGCTGATCGGGGACAAGGTCGTGATCCGCAAGGCGGGCGACGTCATCCCCGAGGTGCTCGGCCCGGTCGCCGACGCGCGCACCGGCGAGGAACGCGAGTTCGTCATGCCGTTGCGCTGCCCCAACTGCGACACCGAACTGGCGTACCAGAAGGAGGGCGACATCGACATCCGTTGCCCCAACGCGCAGTTCTGCCCGGCGCAGCGGCGGGAGCGGCTGTTCCACCTGGCGAGCCGGAACGTCTTCGACATCGAGGTGGTCGGGTACGAGGCCGCGGTGGCGCTGCTGGACGTCGGTGTCGTGCACGACGAAGGCGACATCTTCGACCTGGACGAGGAGAAACTGCTCGAAGTCGAACTGTTCCGCACCAAGGCGGGGGAGCTGTCGGCCAACGGGCGCAAACTGCTGGACAACCTGGAGATCGTCAAGGACCGTCCACTGTGGAAGGTCATCGTCGGGCTCTCGATCCGGCATGTCGGCCCGACGGCGGCGCAGGCGCTCGCGCGGGAATTCGGTTCACTGGAACGGATCGAGAACGCCTCCGAAGAGGAGCTCGCCAGTGTCGACGGGGTCGGCCCGACCATCGTGCGAGCCGCGAAAGAGTGGTTCGAGGTCGACTGGCACCTCGAGATCGTCGAGAAGTGGCGTGCGGCGGGCGTGCGGATGGAGGAGGAGCGCGACGAGTCCATCCCGCGCAACCTCGAAGGCCTGTCGATCGTCGTCACCGGTTCGCTGAACGACTACTCCCGTGACGAGGCCAAGGAGTTCATCATGGCCCGCGGCGGGAAGGCGGCCGGTTCGGTGTCGAAGAAGACGGCGTTCGTCGTCGTCGGCGACGCGCCGGGGACGAAGTATGACAAGGCCGTCCAGCTGAAGGTGCCCGTGCTCGACGAGAACGGCTTCCGGGTGCTGCTGGAGAGCGGCCCCGAGGCCGCCGCCGAACTCGCGCTGCCCACCGACGAACCCGCCGAGGAGGAAAGTGGTGAGTGACCTGGAGATCCGGCCCGCCCGCCCCGAGGAACTGGCGGCGGTTGGGGAGCTCACCCTGGCCGCGTACTCCGCGGAGCGGAGCCTCGTCGACGGCGTGGGCTACGCCGCGGAACTCCTCGACGCCGCCCGCCGGGCGGACCTGGCCGAACTTTTGGTCGCGGTGGACGGCGAGGGCACGCTGCTCGGCACGGTCACCATCGCACGGCCGGGGACGCCGTTCGCCGAGCTGTCCCGCGAGGGCGAACTGGAGTTCCGCATGCTCGGCGTGCTGCCCTCGGCCACCGGTCGCGGTATCGGCGAGGCGCTGACCAGGGCGGTCGTCGCGCGGGCGCGGGAACTGGACGCGGTGCGGGTGGTGCTGTGCAGCCTAGTCACGATGGCGCGGGCGCACCGGCTGTACGAGCGGCTCGGTTTCGCGCGGATGCCGGAACGGGACTGGGAACCGCACCCTGGGGTGACCCTGATCGCCTACCGCCTGGACCTCACCTAAGCCCCTCCATCCGTGCAATGAAGGACGCTTTCATAGCGAATTTTGCTATGAAAGCGTCCTTCATTGCGCTTTTTCAGCCTGGGTGAGGGGCTGAAGGGGACTTTCCCCGCATGCCATGCGGGGAAGGCGTCCTTCGCGCGGCGAAGTGGTGGGTGCCCCCCTCGCCTGGTCGGTGACGTAGTGAAGGCCTCCTTGCCTACTCTCAAGGTCAGGGTCCCGGCAAAGTCGCAGGGCTGCTGGTCAGCGGTGCTCTTGGTAATCCGGGCTTGGCATCGCTGGTGCCTGAAAGGGTCGAGCGGGGAGGATTTCGGACGTTGAACGTCCGGATTCTTCCCCGCTCGGGGGGCTCCGCAACCGGTGTGCCCGCTGACGGTGAAGGAATGGGGACATTCAACGTCCCGATTCCTTCATCGTCAGCCTCATGCAGGCGGCGAATAGTCGCCTGACCTGCAAGATCTCGACTTTGCCGGGACCCTGACTCTCAAGGTAGGGAAGGAGGCCTTCACGGCCTTCCCGCAGCAAGGCGACCGACTCGGTACCGCCGCCGCTTGCCCGGAGGGCGCTCAGCTGTCCAGGACGACGGCCACGATCCCCGCGAAGTGAGCCAGCCGCGCCACCTCGGCGGCCCGGAAGTTCGGTCCGCCCGGCCGCGCGACCAGCAGCGCCTTCCCGGGTTTCCCCAGCGGCGTCGCCGCAAGTTCCGTGCCGAGTTCCTTCCACGTCTCCGGGACCCAGGCCTCCTCGGCGTCGAGGATGGTGGCGCGTTCCAGCGGCAGCCACGGCAGGTCGGTGATCGGCGTCTCAGGGGCCGCGTTCGACGAAGCGAGCCGCAGCGCGCCGGATTCCGAGTGCTCGACGACGACGGCCCAGCCCGCCCGGATGATCCGCGGCACGCCTTCGGCGAGGATCTCCAGCCCCGAAGCGGGCTTCGCGGCGATCTCCTCGACCAGTTCGAGTTCGCGATGGGTGTCCAGGACCCCGGCGTACGGGCGGACGGCGTCGACCTCGACACCGTCGACGCTTTCGGCGGCGGTGATCAGCGCGTCCGGCAGCCTGCCGGAGGGGATTTCGACGACGAGGTCGTCGACGGCGACACCGCCGCCGCGTTCGACCACGTCCACACTCAGGATGTCGGCGCCGACGGTGCCGAGCGCGGTGGCGACCGCGCCGAGGGTCCCCGGGGTGTCCGGTAATTGGACCCGGATCAGGAACGACACACGCGCCCCTCTCGCCTCAGGCGTTCCAGCCTCGCCGTGGAACGCGCTACGCCGGGCGCCGATTGTGACAGACCGGACGGTGTCATGGGGCCTGCCATCCGGTCTACGGGATAACGAACCAGGCACTCCTTACTCGAAGTGCCCTACCCCGAGCAGGAGTGCAGGCCGCGGCATAACCCAGTCGAGTTCGCCGACGCCGCCACCATAGACTTGCAGCTTCCGACAGAACCCGCACAGCACACCCCGGGAGTCACCCGCGTGCCCAACATTTCCCGCGACGAGGTCGCACACCTCGCCAAGCTCGCCAGGCTTGCCGTCACCGAGGAGGAGCTGGACGTCTTCGCAGGCCAGCTCGACCAGATCCTGGACTCGGTGGCCAAGGTGAGCGAGGTGGCGGGCGAGGATGTCCCGCCGACGTCGCACGCCGTGCCGCTGACCAACGTGTTCCGTGAGGACACGGTCCGACAGGGGCTGACCCAGCAGCAGGCGCTGGCCGGTGCGCCGGCCGCCGAAGAGGGTCGTTTCCGGGTGCCGCGGATTCTGGGAGAAGAGCAGTGACCGAACTCATCAAACTGACCGCCGCCGAACTGGCGGACAAGATCCAGGCCCGTGAGGTCTCCGCGGTCGAGGTCGCCAAGGCCCACCTGGACCGGATCGCCGAGGTCGACGACCACATCCACGCGTTCCTGCACGTGGACACCGAGGGCGCGCTCGACGCGGCCCGCGCGGTGGACGCCGACGTCGCCGAGGGCAAGGCGCCGAAGTCGCCGCTCGCCGGGGTGCCGCTGGCGCTCAAGGACGTGCTGACCACCAAGGGCATCCCGACCACCGTCGGTTCGAAGACGCTGGAGAACTGGATCCCGCCGTACGACGCCACCGTGACGCGCAAGCTGCGCGAGGCCGGTGTCGTGGTGCTCGGCAAGACCAACATGGACGAGTTCGCGATGGGCTCCTCCACGGAGAACTCCGCGTTCGGCCCGACGCACAACCCGTGGGACCACGCACGCATCCCTGGCGGCTCCGGCGGTGGTTCCTCGGCGTCCATCGCGGCGTTCGAGGCCGCGATCGCGATCGGCACCGACACCGGCGGCTCGATCCGCCAGCCCGGCGCCGTCACTGGCACTGTCGGCGTGAAGCCGACGTACGGCGGTGTCTCCCGCTACGGTCTCGTCGCCTTCTCGTCGTCGCTGGACCAGGCCGGTCCCTGCGCGCGGACGGTGCTCGACGCCGCCCTGCTGCACGAGGTCATCGCCGGATACGACCCGATGGACTCGACCTCGATCGACGCGCCGGTTCCGCCGGTGGTCGCCGCGGCCCGCCAGGGCCTGACCGGTGACCTCAAGGGCGTCCGCGTCGGCGTGGTGAAGGAGTTCGCCGGCGACGGCTACCAGGCCGGTGTCCTGCGGTCCTTCGAAGCCGCCGTCGAGCAGCTGCGCGCGCTCGGTGCCGAGGTCGTCGAGGTCTCGTGCCCGTACTTCACCTACGCGCTGCCCGCGTACTACCTGATCGCGCCGAGCGAGTGCTCGTCGAACCTCGCCCGGTTCGACGCCATGCGCTACGGCCTGCGCGTGTCCGACGACGGCGCGCACAGCGCCGAAGAGGTCATGTCGCTCACCCGCGAGAAGGGCTTCGGCCCCGAGGTCAAGCGCCGCATCATGCTCGGCACGTACGCGCTGTCCTCTGGCTACTACGACGCCTACTACGGCTCGGCGCAGAAAGTCCGCACGCTCATCACGCGCGACTTCGACGCCGCGTTCGAGAAGGTGGACGTGCTGGTCTCGCCGACCACGCCGACCACCGCGTTCAAGATCGGCGAGCGCGTCGACGACCCGATGGCGATGTACCTCTCCGACATCTGCTCGATCCCGTCGAACCTCGCGGGCAACGCCGCGATGAGCGTCCCGAGTGGACTGTCGCATGAGGACGGCCTGCCGGTCGGCCTCCAGATCATGGCCCCGGCGATGGCCGACGACCGGCTGTACCGCGTCGGCGCCGCCTACGAGGTCGCGCGGGACGCCGCCAACGGTGGTTCGCTGGTGCACCAGGTTCCGGAGCTGGGAGGAAAGAAGTGACCGCCGTGGTTGAGTTGATGGACTACGCCGACGTCATCGAGCGGTTCGACCCGGTGCTGGGCCTCGAGGTGCACGTCGAGCTGAACACGAACACCAAGATGTTCTGCGGCTGCGCCAACGAGTTCGGCGGCGAGCCGAACACCAAGGTGTGCCCGACCTGTCTCGGCATGCCCGGTGCGCTGCCGGTCGTGAACGGCAAGGCGATCGAAGGCGCGATCCGCATCGGTCTCGCGCTCAACTGCGAGATCGCCGAATGGTGCCGGTTCGCCAGGAAGAACTACTTCTACCCGGACATGCCGAAGAACTTCCAGACGTCGCAGTACGACGAGCCGATCGCCTTCAACGGCTACCTCGACGTGACGCTGGACGACGGCGAGGTCGTGCGCGTGGAGATCGAGCGCGCGCATATGGAGGAGGACACCGGTAAGTCGCTGCACGTCGGCGGCGCCACCGGTCGCATCCACGGCGCCGAGCACTCGCTGCTCGACTACAACCGCGCCGGCGTGCCGCTGATCGAGATCGTCACCAAGACGATCGAGCACACCGGCGAGCGCGCCCCCGAGGTCGCGCGGGCGTATGTGAGCGCGCTGCGGGATCTGCTGAGCGCGCTGGACGTCTCCGACGTCCGCATGGACCAGGGTTCCCTGCGCTGTGACGCGAACGTGTCGCTGATGGCCAAGGACGCGACCGAGTTCGGTACGCGCACCGAGACGAAGAACGTCAACTCGCTGCGCAGCGTCGAGCGCGCCGTGCGGTACGAGATGACCCGCCAGGCGGCAATCCTCGCCGAGGGCGGCTCGATCAAGCAGGAGACTCGGCACTTCCAGGAGGCCGACGGCACCACGTCGCCCGGCCGCACCAAGGAGACCGCCGAGGACTACCGGTACTTCCCGGAGCCCGACCTGGTGCCGATCGCGCCGTCGCGCGAGTGGGTCGAGGAGCTGCGCAAGACGCTGCCGGAGATGCCTTCGGAGCGCCGCAAGCGCATCCAGCGCGAGTGGAACCTGACCGACGAGGCGCTGCGCGACCTGCTCAACGTCGGCGCGGTCGACCTGGTCGCCGCGACCGTCTTGGCGGGCGCGACACCGGACGAGGCCCGCAGCTGGTGGGTCAACACGCTGGCGCAGGAGGCCAACTCCCGCGAGATCGAACTCGCCGAGCTGACGATCACGCCGTCGCAGCTGGCCGACGTCATCAGCCTGGTCAAATCCGGCGAGCTGACCAACAAGCTGGCCAAGGAGGTCGTGCAGGGCGTCCTCGCCGGCGAGGGTTCGCCCGCCGAGGTCATCGAGACGCGCGGCTTGAAGGTCGTCTCCGATGATTCCGCGCTCATCGCGGCGGTCGACGAGGCGCTGGCCGCGCAGCCGGACGTCGCCGAGAAGATCCGCGGCGGCAAGGTGGCCGCGGCCGGGGCGATCGTCGGCGCGGTCATGAAGGCCACCAAGGGCCAGGCCGACGCCAAGCGCGTGCGTGAACTGATCGTCGAGCGAGTCGGTGCCTGACCTCGCTCTGAAGAAGGTCACCTGGCGTGAGTGGCTCGGCTTCGCGGCCGGGCTGCTCGCGCTGGTGGCCTTGTTCCTGCCGTGGATGACGCTGACCGCGTCGCGCCCGGAGATCGAGGACGTGCTGACGACGTTGCCCGCCAACGACGTTACGCGAGACGCGTGGCGCGCGGGCTTCCTCGCCTGGGCGCCGCTCTTCCTGCTGTTCCTGCCCGGCCTCGCCGTCGTGTTGTTCGGCCGCGTCGACGCCGTCCGCCGCGCGGGTTTGCCGCATCTGTGGCTGATGGCGGCCATCGGCGCGCTCCTGCTGATGGCACTCGGCTGGCTGACCCTCGACTGGCAGTTCGACGCCGACCAGCGAGGGATCCTCTCCGCGGCCGGTATTGAGATCGGGACCGGCTTGGGTCGCTACCTCGGCCTGCTCGCCGGTGTGGTCTCCGCCGCCGTCGCCTTCCTCGACGTCCGTGTCCTCCGTGCCGAGACCCGCACCCGCCGCTGACCCCCTCTCGCAATCCCGCACTCACGTGCTCAGAGCCGTGACTCGCGTGCTCGAAGGCGGATCTCGTGTGCTTAGAGGCCGCACACGTGAGTTCGGTGTTCAGGCACGCGAGATCCGCCTCTGAGCACGCGAGTCACGCCCTCGCCTCTCTCGCAAGTAGTCCTCTAGTTGCGGGAAGGGGTTGCGCAAGAAAGCGCTTTCTGCCTACCGTGTGAGGGCCTCATACGCAAGGTGGAGGTCACGGGTGACGACCGGGAAACCCCTTCGGGTGGCCATTATCGGCACCGGAGGAATCGCCAAAAGCCATCTAGCCGCCTACGAAGCCCATCCGTCGGACGTGACCGTGGTCGCGGCGGCGGACGTCGACGAAACCAGGGTCGCCGAGTTCGCGAGCGGCGATATCAAGCCCTACACCGATTTCGCCGTACTGCTGGCCGAGCAGAAGCCCGACCTCGTCTCGCTCTGCACCCCGCCTTCGCTGCACGTGGAGCAGGTCAAACAAGCTTTGCGCGCCGGAGCGTGGGTGTGGTGCGAGAAGCCGCCTTGCCTGTCCTTGTCCGAATACGACGAGATCACCGCGGCCGAGTCCGAGGGCGGGCCGTACGCCGGTTTCGTTTTCCAGCACCGGTTCGGTTCCGCCGCGGCGCACTTCCTTGAACTGCTGGCCGCGGGTGAACTGGGGCGGCCGCTGGTCGCGCACTGTCAGACGACCTGGTTCCGCGACGCCGCCTATTACGCCGTCCCCTGGCGCGGCGACTGGGCGACCGAAGGCGGCGGACCCGCCATGGGGCAGGGGATCCACCAGATCGATCTGCTCCTGCACCTGCTCGGCGACTGGGCCGAGATCCGCGCGATGACGGGCAGGCTCGTGCACGACGTCCGCACCGATGACGTCTCGACGGCGTTGGTGCGCTTCGAATCCGGCGCGTTGGCCACCGTGGTGAACAGCGTGCTCTCACCCGGCGAGGTCAGCCGCATCCGCGTCGACTGCACCGACGCGACCGTCGAACTGACCCATCTTTACGGCTATGGCAACGAAGATTGGACCTACACGCCCGCGCCGCACGCGGCCGGGAAGTGGCGCGCGCCGTCCGCGAACCTCGACAGCTCCCACACCGCGCAGCTGACCCACGTCCTCGCCGCGATCAGGTCGGGGCAACGTCCACCGTGCAGTGGAGCCGATGGACGGCGGGCGCTCGAATTCATCGCCGCGCTGTACAAATCCGCTTTCACCGGAGCGCCCGTCCACGTGGGGGAGATCACTCCGGAAGATCCGTTCCACTCCGCCATGAACGGGGGAAGACGACTGTGAGCGCACCCATCACCGTCACCCACCGGCACGGTGACCACGTCACCGTCGAGGCCGATGGCGTCGAACTACTGTCCTATGTGTACAAACCAGACCCCGCCGCCTACGAGTCGCGCAAGCCCTACACGCATCCTCTGCGGACGCTGGCCGGGCGTCAGGTCAGTGCCTACCGGCCGTCGGATCACCGCTGGCACAAGGGACTCCAGATGACATCGAGTCACCTGTCCGGCCAGAACTTCTGGGGCGGTTGGACCTATGTACCCGGCGATTGGTACCGGGAACTGCCGGATCTGGTCGGTTCGATGCGGCACGACGGCTTCGAGGAGTTCACCGTCGAGGACGAAAGCCTTACCTTGGGCGAAAAGCTGACCTGGATCGAGAACGGCGGCAGAGAATGGGCGCGTGAGCGGCGTGACCTCGTCGTCCATTCGGTGGCGCCGGACGAGGGAGCCTGGGCCATCGACTGGGCAATCACCCTCACCAATATCCGTGACGTGCCCCTGGAATTCGGCAGTCCGACGACGGCCGGACGCGAGATGGCGGGCTACACCGGGCTGCATTGGCGCGGGCCCCGCGAATTCAGCGGCGGCGAGGTCCTCGGTCCAGGCGGCCTCGGCGGTGAGGAGATGATGGGGCGGCAGGCGCCATGGCTGGCGTTCGTCGGCGAACACGACGAGGTCGACGCGAAGTCGACGCTGATTTTCGCGCACGCGCCCGAGAACGAGCACGCGATCCACGAGTCGCACTGGTTCGTCCGGTCGCACGGCACGCCGACGGTGGCGATCTCCTGGGCGTTCTTCGAGGAGTTCTCTTTGCCGCCCGGCGAAAGTTTCCACTACCGCTACCGCGTGGTGGTCGCGGACGGCGCCTGGGACCGCGACCGTGTCGAGCATTACCTGAAGACACACGGATTCTGAGGAGGTTCCCGTGTTCGGCATCGGTCTGTCCCATCTGCGGGCCTACGAATGGGAGGCGGCGGACGGGGTGTGCGGAGGCAGCCCGCATCTCCATCTCGCGTGCACGGAGGCGTACGTCGTCACCGGCGGGCGGGGCGCGGTGCAGACGCTCGGCCTCGACGGCTACCACGAAACCGACCTCGAAACCGGGGTCGTCGCGTGGTTCGCGCCCGGCACGGTCCACCGGATGGTGCAGCGCGACGATCTGCGGATCACCGTGCTCATGCAGAACAGCGGGCTGCCCGAAGCGGGCGACGCGGTCTTCACCTTCCCGCCGTCGATCCTCGAAGACCCGGTCGCGTATGCCGGGGCCGCCGCGATGCCCGCGGACGACGACTCGGCGCGCCGTCGCCGCGATCTCGCGATCGAGGGCTATCTCCCGATCCGGGACGCCCTCGTCGCGGGAAACCCCGGTCCGCTGAGGGAGTTCCACCGTGCGGCCGCGGCTTTGGTCGCGCCCAAGGTCGAGGCGTGGATCCCGCTGTGGCGGGACGGCGCCCTGGCGGCCGCCGAGGCGCCGGGTGAGCATTTGAAGGCGCTCGCGAACGGCGACGCGAGCCATCTCGAGCAGTCCGGCGTCTCGGTGACGTGGCCGGTGAAACGCGGCGGCTACGGGATGTGCGGACGGCGAGACGAGTACGACTTCTCCGGCTGATCTGGCGAGGTGTCTGTCCGGGCCGGTTCCGTTCGTCGCTCTGTCAGAGCGACCGGACGAAACCAGCCAAAGGAGACACCACCGTGAAGACCACCCCTGTGACCGTCGGCCTGCCGATCGCCGACCGGATGACCTCGTACGAGTTCTATCGCGACGGGCTCGGCTTCGAAGCCGTCGGCGCGCTCGCCGAAGACGGCGTCCCCGAACCGTTGCAGTTCGCCCTCAACGAGGGGCTCCGGCTGATGCTCATCCCGACCGGCGGATTCGGCTGGGTCGTGGGCGGCCGTGCCGTCGCGGAGCCCGGCACCAGCGAATGCCTCTTCACGCTGACCGCCGAGAGCGAAGCCGATGTCGTCTCGCTGATCGAGCGCGCCCGCGCGGCCGGGGCGGTGATCGTCACGGAGCCGGGAAGTCAACCGTGGGGCTATGTGGGCACGTTCGCCGACCCGGACGGCCATGTCTGGATGGTGACCTCCACCGTTGACATGTGACCATTTGGTCACCTATCTTCGGAGTCATGAAACGACCGCTGAAAGCGCTCGCCACTGTGCTCGCCGCGCTTCTTCTCGGCAGCCTGCTGACCGCCGTCCCGGCCACCGCCGGGGAACGCTGGCGCACGCACGAGGGAACGATCGATGGCGCGCACTACCTGGTCAAAGTGCCGAAACACTGGAACGGGACGCTGGTGCTGTACAGCCACGGGCTGTACGTCGAGGACTGGCCCATGGAGCGGACGTACTTGGCCACCCGCCCCGAAACCGAGAAGTGGCTGCTCGACAACGGCTACGCGCTGGCCGCGTCGGACTACAAGGGCGTCTACGGGCACGTGATCGAGGAGGCGCTGACCGACCAGATCGCGCTCCTGGACTGGTTCCGGGCCAACGTCGGCAAGCCGCGTCGGACGATCGCCAGCGGCATGTCCATGGGCGCGGTGATCTCCCTGAAACTCGCCGAGGACAACCCCGGTCGTTTCGACGGCGTGCTGACCCAATGCGGTGAGTACGACGCGAACGGCACGTGGAACAGCGCGCTGGACATCCTGTTCGCGCTCAAGACCCTGCTGGCGCCGGACTCGGACATCGACCTGGTCCGGCCCCGCGACCCGGCGTCCGCTCAGGCCGCGCTGGTGGCGCTCGTGACCGAAGCCTCGCAGACCGAATCGGGCCGAGCCCGGATCGCACTGGCCGGCGCGCTCGGCAACCTTCCCGGCTGGGCCAACGCCCACCGGCCGGAGCCGACCGCGCCCGCGGATCGGCTCGCCGAGCAGGCGAGCTGGGTCACCGGGGCCTACGTGTACGGGTACGGGCCGGGCGCGCGGACCGACATCGAGCGCCGTGCCGGTGGTAACCCGTCCTGGAACGCCGGGATCGACTATCGGCGCATGCTCGCCCGATCCGCCCAGCGCGACCTGGTCCGGTACGCCTACCGGCAGGCTGGCGGTGTCGACCTGGACGCCGACCTCGACAGGCTCGCCGCGGCTCCGAGGATCACGGCCGACCCGAAGGCGGAGGCGTACATGCATCGCTACACCGTCGCGGGCGGCACCACGCCGGCGCCCGTGCTGACCGTGCACACCACCGGCGACGGCGGCGCCGTCGCGGATCAGGTCCGCTGGTACGCCGACCAGGTCCGGCGGAACGGCGATCCCGGACGGCTGCGTCAGACCTACGTCAACAGGGGTGGCCACTGCTCGTTCAACGCGGCCGAGGAGATCGTCCTGCTGCGCACTCTGCTGTCCCGTGTGGACAGTGGACGCTGGCCGACCACGGACCCGCATCGGCTCACCGCCGCCGCGACCGCTTACGGTCCGGACTATCAGCTGGTGCCGGATCTGTTCGACCCGGAGTTCAAGGAGAAGCCCGTCCCGCCGTCGTTCGTCCGGTTCACCCCGCCGGTGTTCCCGCGGCCGTCCCAGTGAGGTCCGGCCGGGGGCGGATCAGTCCTTGCCGCCCCCGCCGGTCGCGGCGGTCGGTGTGATGATGACGACGCGGTCGTCACTCGACACCGGCGTGCCGCCGTCCTTGTTGATCGTGCCGGCCAGCGCGATCTGCGGGTTGATCATGCTCATGGAAGCCAGGCGGCCGAAGGTCTTCGGCGGTTTGCCGACCTTGCCGTCCATGTTGACGTTGGGTTTGCCGGTGATCGCGCCGTCCGGGGTCACCGGCAGGTTCTGCAGGTTCCCCGCGATCGACGTCGCCACGGAGAGATAGCCGGTGGCACCGACGAAGTCCGCGCAGCCCGCGACGCCGGGCTTGTCCGGCCAGGTCCACGCCGGGGTGGTCAGCGGCTTGCCCGCGCTGAGCCGGTAGACGACGTCCTTGTCCGCCAGCCTGTCGGTCAGCCACATCCGCGAACCGGCCTGGTCGCGGCACAACCCGCCGGGCGAGTGCACGCCGGTCGAGAAGACCGCCGAACCCGCCGTCGGGTTGCCCGGCGCCGGTTTGCCGGAGGTGTCGATGCGCAGCACCTTCCCGGCCAGCGACGCCGGATCGGCCGCGAGTCCGGCGTTGCCCGCGTCGCCGGTGGCGACCAGGAGCGCGCCCTTGGCGTCGGTGCCGATCGCGCCGCGGTTGCCGGTGGCGCCCTTGGGAATGCCGGTCAGCACCGGTTTCGGCGCCTGGCCCTTCGCCAGCCGGACGACCCGGTTGTCGGTCGGGGTGGTGATGTAGGCGAAGACCAGCTGGTCTTCGGCGAAACCGGGGGACAGGGCGAGCGAGGTGAGACCGCCGTCGCCGGAGCCGTCCACGGGAACGGTGGCCCAGTCGGCTGGATCCTTCTCCGCGGCGGCGAGCATGATCCGGCCGCTCTTGCGTTCCCCCGCGAGCGCGCTGGGCGCGGAGCCGTCGCCGGGGATCGCGGCCACGGCGGCGACGGTGTCCAGGCAGGTCGCGATGACGGCCTTGTCGAAGTCCTTGCAGCCCTGCGGCGGCGGGATCGGGGTCGGTGTCTGATTCGGTCCGTTGCCGCGGCCGGGGCCGGAGTCGCCCGCTTCACCGCCGGGCCCGACCTGCGGCGGGACCTCGGGGGACGGCGGGTTGACGGGCGTGAACTTCTGCCCGGCGGCCGTGTTGTCGAACTCGGCGCAGCCGGAGAGCAGTAGCGCGCCGCAGGCCAGCAGAGCCAGCGGTGCGGTCCATTTCCGCCGGTACCTGGTACGCACGGGTCCAGCCTAGGTGGGCGTGCGTGAGCCACGGGTAAGCGGCACTGGATTACCGTGGTGATCATGACGGTAACGGTGCTCGTGCCCGACGAAGAGGGAGTGAGCGCGCTTTCGGAGATCGAAGGCGTGCGTCCGGTGGTGTACCGCCGGGGAGAGCCGGTGCCGGCCGAAGCCGCCGAGGCCCAAGTCCTCGTGACCGGTGACCAGCCCAGTGACGATATGTGGCGCGAACTGCCGAACGTCAGACTCGTGCAGTTGCTGGTGGCCGGGGCCGAGGACTGGATCGGCAAGGTGCCGGACGGTGTTCTGCTCTCGACCTGCCGCGGCGCGCACGGCGGAAGCTCCGCCGAATGGGTCGTCGCGGTCCTCCTGGCGATCTACCGCGGTCTCGACGGTTTCGCCGACGGCTTGCGGCGGAAGCACTGGGAACGCCGGATCACCGACACCTTGCAGGGCAAGCGGGCCCTCATCGTCGGCGCGGGCGACCTCGGCAGGCACCTGCGGCGTCGGCTGGAGACGTTCGACGTGCGGTGCACGATGGTCGGCGCGACCGCTCGCGAGGGCGTGCACGGCGTCGGCGAACTCCCCGATCTGCTGCCCGACCACGACATCACGGTCCTGATGGTGCCGCTCACCCAGCACACCCAGGGGCTGGTCGACGCGGAGTTCCTGGCCGCGATGCCGGACGGGGCGATCCTCGTCAACGTCTCGCGGGGGCCGGTCGTCGTCACCGACGCGCTCGTCGCGGAACTCGCGTCGGGACGGCTGCGCGCCGCCCTCGACGTCACCGATCCCGAACCGCTGCCCGACGGCCATCCGCTGTGGGAGGTGCCGGGACTGCTGCTGACGCCGCATGTCGCGGGCGCGGTGAGCGGGCGACGGCAGCGCGCCTACGCGGTGGTGGTCCGGGAACTGAGCCACTATCTGAGCGGAGAGCTGCCGAAGAACCTGGTCCACGGCGAGTACTGACGTGGCGAGTCTTCATGTCGGTTGCGCGATGTGGACACATAAGGCGTGGGCCGGGCGGTTCCTGCCGCGGTCGCAGCCTGCCGGAGAACGACTGCGGGCCTACGCCGGCTGGTGCAACGCGGTCGAGGGCAACACCACCTTCTACGCGACTCCCACCAGGGACACCGTCGCGACTTGGGCGCGGCAGACCGATCCCGGCTTCCGGTTCGTGGTCAAGCTCCCCAAGGTCGTCACGCACGAGCGACGGCTCGCCGGCGTCGAGACCGAGATGCGGGCGTTCCTTGACGCGATCGAACCCCTCGGCGACCGGGCGGTCCTGTGGACCCAGTTGCCCGCCTCGTTCGGCCCGTCGGACGTCGACACCCTCGGCCGCTTCCTGCGCCGTCTCCCGGCCGGCCTCCGACGCGCCGTGGAGGTGCGCCACCCCGAGTTCCACACCGACGCCCGCTCGACGTCGCTGCTGGAGCGGGCCCTCACCGACGCGGACGCCGAGTGGGTGCCGTTCGACACCACGGTCTTCTTCCGGAGTCCGCCGGTCAGCGAGGCCGAGCAGGACGCCTGGGCCAAGAAACCCCGGCTGCCGCGGCGGACGCGGGCGCTGACCGACCGGCCGATCGTCCGCTACCTCGGCCGGGACTCGACCGAGGAGACCGTCCAGGGCTGGCGACCGTGGGCCGAGGTGGTCGCCGAATGGCTGCGTGCGGGCCGGTCGCCGACGGTTTTCGTGCACACCCCCGACAACGACGACGCACCGGCGCTCGCCCGCCGGTTCCACGACGACGTGCGCGCCCTGGTGCCCGGCCTCGACCCGCTGCCCGAGCCCGAACCGGTCGAGCCCGCGACCCTGTTCTGAGCCGCTTCGTCGCCGGTCCGGCGGTTCGGTCGCCTGACGGGCCGGTTTCGCCTACCCTTCGCGCGTGAGCGATGACTACCAGACCAGCATGATCTCGGACGTGGCCGACTCCGACAGCGGCCCGGCCCCGGCGGAGACCAGGGGTGGGATCGACCTCGGTCTGCTCGTCCTGCGAGTGGTACTCGGCGTGACCATGGGCGCGCACGGGCTGCAACACCTCTTCGGTGCCTTCGGCGGGCCCGGGGTCGGCGGCTTCGCCAGGGCGCTCGGCAATTTCGGCTACACCACCCAGACCACGCTGCTTTCGTGGATCACCGGGATCAGCGAGGTGCTCGGCGGCGCGCTCGTCCTGGTGGGCCTGTTCACCCCGGTCGGTGCCGCCGCGCTGCTCGGGGTCTGCGCGAACATCGTGTTCGTGAAGTTCGGCGGCGGGTTCTTCCAGAAGGAAGGGCAGGGCTTCGAGTTCGAGCTCCTGCTGGGCGCGGCCTCGCTGACCGTCCTGCTCGCGGGCGCTGGACGGCTCTCGCTGGACGTCAACACGCCTTGGCGGAAGCGGCCGCTTTCGTTCGGGCTGATCGGGCTCCTGCTGGCTGCGGCCGCTTCGGTCGTGGTGATCGTCCTGTGCCGCTGACGCCTCCGCAAGTAGTCCTCTAGTTGCGGGTTTTCCCTCCCCGCGGTTGTTATGAACGGACCTTTCATAACAAATTTTGTTATGAAAGGTCCGTTCATAACAACCGCAATTAGAGGACTACTTGCTCGGGTCCCGCACGGCGCCGGTGTCGGCCGAAGTCGCCATCCGCGCGTAGGCCCGCAGCGCGGCGGTCACCGGCCGGTCCCGCGAGACCGGCTGCCACGGACGCTCGCTCGCCTCCATCTTCGCGCGCCGCTCGGCCAGCACGTCCGCGTCGACGAGCAGTTCGAGACGGCGCTCGTGGACGTCGAGCAGGATCCGGTCGCCGTTCTGGACGAGGCCGATCGCCCCGCCCGCGGCGGCCTCGGGGGAGATGTGCCCGACCGAGATGCCCGACGAGCCACCGGAGAACCGGCCGTCGGTGATCAGCGCGCACTTCTTGCCCAGGCCGGAGCCCTTGAGGAACGCCGTCGGGTGCAGCATCTCCTGCATGCCAGGGCCACCCGCCGGACCTTCGTAGCGGATCACCAGCACCTCGCCGGGCTGGATCTCCTTCTTGAGGATGGCCGAAACGGCCTCCTCCTGGCTTTCCAGCACCCGGGCAGGACCCTCGAAGCGCCAGAGTTCCTCGTCGATACCCGCGGACTTGATGACCGCGCCGTTCTCGGCGAGGTTCCCGCGCAGGATCGCGAGCCCGCCGTCCTTGGTGTAGGCGTGTTCGACGTCGTGGATGCAGCCGTCCGCGGCGTCGGTGTCCAAAGAGGACCAGCGGTTCTCGGTGGAGAAGGCTTCGGTGGTGCGGACTCCGCCCGGCGCCGCGTGGAACAGCTCCACAGCCCTGTCCGAGGGAGCCTTCGCGCGGATGTCCCAAGTGGACAGCCACGAGTCGAGGTCCGGCGAGTGCACGGAGTGGACGTCGGTGTTCAGCAGCCCGCCGCGGTACAGCTCACCGAGGATGGCCGGGATTCCGCCGGCGCGGTGGACGTCCTCCATGTGGTAGTCCGAGTTCGGCGCGACCTTCGACAGGCACGGCACGCGGCGGCCGATGGCGTCGATGTCGTCGATGGTGAACTCGACCTCGCCCTCCTGCGCGGCGGCGAGGATGTGCAGCACGGTGTTGGTCGAACCGCCCATCGCCATGTCGAGGGCCATCGCGTTCTCGAACGCCTTCTTCGACGCGATCGAGCGCGGAAGCGCGGACTCGTCGTCCTGCTCATACCAGCGCTTGCACAGTTCGACGACCGTGCGCCCGGCGTCCTCGAACAGCGCCTTGCGCGCGGCGTGCGTCGCGAGGGTGGAACCGTTGCCCGGCAGCGAGAGCCCGAGCGCCTCGGTGAGGCAGTTCATCGAGTTCGCGGTGAACATGCCCGAACAGGAACCGCAGGTCGGGCAGGCTGAACGCTCCACAATGGACAGACCATCGTCGTCGACCTCGCTGCTGGCCGACGCGGAGATCGCGGTGATCAGGTCGGTGGGCGCCTGCGCGACCCCGCCGACGACCACGGCCTTCCCGGCCTCCATCGGCCCGCCGGAGACGAACACCACCGGGATGTTCAGCCGCATGGCGGCGTTCAGCATGCCGGGGGTGATCTTGTCGCAGTTGGAGATGCAGACCAGCGCGTCGGCCTGGTGCGCGTTCACCATGTACTCGCACGCGTCGGCGATGATCTCGCGCGAGGGCAGCGAGTAGAGCATTCCGCTGTGCCCCATGGCGATTCCGTCGTCGACGGCGATCGTGTGGAACTCGCGGGCGACACCGCCCGCCTCCTTCACCGCGCCGGCCACGATCTCGCCGAGGTCCTTGAGGTGCACGTGCCCCGGCACGAACTGGGTGTAGGAGTTCGCGATGGCGACGATCGGCTTGCCGAAGTCGCTGTCGGTCATCCCGGTGGCGCGCCAGAGCGAGCGGGCGCCCGCCGCGTTGCGGCCGTGGGTGGTGGTCCGGGAACGGAGTGGGGGCACGGCTGACTCCAAGGTTCGGGGCGGGGACCAGGGCGAACGAGCGCCAAACTGGTCCTACCAATCCTACTCCCCGGAATCGGCGGTCTTTTCCGGAGCCTCGGCCACGTCGTCGGTCAGCCCGGAAGGATCGGCCATGTGGCCCGCGCTGACCAGCGAGATCACCGGAAGATGGCGAGTGCGCACGGCCGGGAGGGCGACCTTGGTCTCGTCCTTCAGCACCGCCTGCACCTTCGCCTTGTCGGTGATGGCGAGGCCCTTGAGGGAGGACCACGGCAGGTCCCGCCGCCCGAACAGCGTGCGGACTTCCAATCCCTCGGCCGTCGCGGTCGTGCGGGTCCGGATGACGAACACCGCCAGCGCGATCGGGAAGACGTAGAGCCACTGGAGGTACGGCACGTCGCCGAACGCGACAGGCGTCACACAAACGACGAGGAAAGCGATCGCCAGCAGTGCCGTGTTCGGAATCTTGAAGACGGCTTTGGGAGCCTCGTTCGCCTGTTCCTGCTGCTTTTCTTCTGCCACGTCAAAGATGGTGCACCGCGGCCTTTCGGGCCCCGAACGCGGGTCGCGTAGTACGTCGGCGGTGTCCAGCATGCGGAATCGCCGTCCCGCAGAGTTGACACTCTTGACGGGGACCGGCTAGCTTCACTCTCGTGACAACGCAGACCGGCCTCGTACTTCCCAAGCGCGTCGACGCTTAGGGAAGTCTCCGCTGCGTCGACGCGCGACCCTCGTGCGACCACTCCGGTCGGCGGGGGTTTTTTGTTGCCTGGAACAATTTCACCTGCCGAACCAGCCAATGAATACCCGAACGAGTGACTAGACAAAGACGAGGCAAACAGCGATGACTAGTGCCACCTCGCGAGCTGAAGCGAACACCGGAACATCCGGGTCCCGACCCAAGCCGGCCCCGCCGGCCGGGACCCCCGTGCGGGTCACGGGCGCGCAGTCGCTCGTCCGCTCGCTCGAGGCGGTGGGCGCGGAAGTCGTGTTCGGTATTCCCGGCGGCACCATTCTCCCGGCGTACGACCCGTTGCTCGACTCGACGAAGGTCCGCCACGTCCTGGTCCGGCACGAACAGGGCGCGGGCCACGCCGCCACCGGGTACGCGCAGGCGACCGGCAAGGTCGGTGTGTGCATGGCCACGTCGGGCCCCGGCGCGACCAACCTGGTCACCCCGCTGGCCGACGCGAACATGGATTCGGTGCCGGTGGTCGCCATCACCGGTCAGCAGTCCCGCGCGCTGATCGGCACGGACGCCTTCCAGGAAGCCGACATCTGCGGCATCACCATGCCGATCACCAAGCACAACTTCCTGGTCACCGACCCGGCGGACATCCCGCGCACCATCGCGGAGGCCTTCCACCTCGCCTCGACCGGCCGTCCCGGCCCGGTCCTGGTGGACATCCCCAAGGACGTCCTGCAGGAGATGACCTCCTTCTCCTGGCCGACGGAGCTGCGGCTGCCGGGCTACCGGCCGACGCTGCGCCCGCACGGCAAGCAGGTCCGCGAGGCCGCCCGGCTGATCAGCAAGTCGCGGCGCCCGGTCCTCTACGTCGGCGGTGGCGTGATCAAGGCCGACGCCTCGCGCCAGCTGATGGAACTGGCCGAGCTGACCGGGATCCCGGTCGTCACCACGCTGATGGCGCGTGGCGCGTTCCCCGACTCGCACCCGCAACACCTCGGGATGCCGGGGATGCACGGCTCGGTCTCCGCGGTCGCCGCGATGCAGCGGGCGGATCTGCTGATCGCGCTCGGCGCCCGCTTCGATGACCGCGTCACCGGGCAGCTGTCCTCCTTCGCCCCGGACGCCGCCATCGTGCACGCCGACATCGACCCGGCCGAGATCTCCAAGAACCGCAAGGCGGACGTGCCGATCGTCGGCGACTGCGCGGAGATCATCACCGAACTGATCGAGGCCGTCCGCGCCGAGACCGACAAGTCCGCGAAGCCGGATCTGACGGACTGGTGGACGCAGGTCAGCTCCTGGCGTGACGACTACCCGGCCGGCTACGAGTGGCCCGAGGATGGGACGCTTTCCCCGCAGTACGTCATCGAACGCATCGGTTCGCTCGTCGGCCCGGACGCGGTCTACACCGCGGGCGTCGGCCAGCACCAGATGTGGGCCGCGCAGTTCGTGAAGTACGAGAACCCGCGCACCTGGATCAACTCCGGCGGCCTCGGCACGATGGGCTTCGCCGTCCCCGCCGCGATGGGCGCCAAGTTCGGTATGCCGGACAAGCAGGTCTGGGCCATCGACGGCGACGGCTGTTTCCAGATGACGAACCAGGAACTGGCCACCTGCGCCATCGAAGGCGCGCCGATCAAGGTCGCCGTCATCAACAACGGCAACCTGGGCATGGTCCGCCAGTGGCAGAACCTCTTCTACTCGGAGCGGTACTCCAACACCGATCTCGGTACCCACAAGCACCGCATCCCCGACTTCACCCTGCTCGCGGAGGCGCTCGGCTGCGCCGGGCTCCGCTGTGAGACCAAGGAAGACGTCGACGCCACCATCCGGCGCGCCATGGAGATCAACGACCGCCCCGTCGTGATCGATTTCGTGGTGGGGAAGGATGCCCAGGTGTGGCCCATGGTGGCCGCGGGCACCGGTAACGACGAAATCATGTCCGTGCGCGGGATCCGCCCGCTCTTCGACGACGACGAAGTCGCCGCGGAGGCGGAGCTGAACGCCGCCACAGAAGGAGACGCCCGATGAGCGTGCACACCCTGAGCGTTCTGGTGGAGAACAAGCCCGGTGTCCTCGCGCGGGTTTCCGGACTGTTCTCCCGGCGTGGTTTCAACATCGAATCCCTCGCCGTCGGGCCCACGGAGAATCCCGAGGTGTCCCGGATGACGATCGTGGTCGCCGTCGAAGAGCTACCGCTCGAACAGGTGACCAAACAGCTCAACAAGCTGGTCAACGTCATCAAGATCGTGGAATTGGAAAAGTCCACAGCCGTGCAGCGCGAACTGCTGCTCGTCAAGGTCCGGGCCGACGCCACCGTGCGCAGCCAGGTCCTGGAAACGGTGCAGCTCTTCCGCGCGAAAGTGGTGGATGTGTCCCCCGAGGCGCTCACCGTCGAAGCCACCGGGACCTCGGACAAGATCGGTGCCCTGCTGCGGATGCTGGAGCCCTATGGCATCCGTGAACTGGTCCAGTCCGGAATGGTCGCGGTCGGCCGTGGCGCCCGATCCATTACCGCCACCTCAGCTCGATAATTTGTAAGTCAGGAAAGGAAGTAGTACCCCTCATGGCAGTGGAAATCTTTTACGACGACGACGCGGACCTTTCGATCATCCAGGGTCGCAAGGTCGCCGTGATCGGCTACGGCAGCCAGGGCCACGCGCACTCGCTCAGCCTGCGCGACTCCGGCGTCGACGTCCGCGTCGGTCTGCCCGAGGGCTCGAAGTCGCGGGCCAAGGCCGAGGAGCAGGGTCTCCGCGTGCTCACCCCGGCCGAGGCCAGCGCCGAAGCCGACCTGATCATGATCCTCGCGCCGGACACCAAGCAGCGCGCGATCTACGAGAAGGACATCGAGCCGCACCTCAAGGACGGCGACGCGCTGTTCTTCGGTCACGGCTTCAACATCCGCTACGACCTGATCAAGCCGCCGTCTAACGTCGACGTCGCCATGGTCGCGCCGAAGGGCCCCGGCCACCTGGTCCGCCGCCAGTTCGTCGACGGCAAGGGCGTCCCTGCGCTCATCGCGGTCGAGCAGGACGCCTCCGGCAACGCTCAGGCGCTCGCGCTGTCCTACGCCGCCGCCATCGGTGGTGCCCGCGCCGGTGTCATCAAGACGACCTTCACCGAGGAGACCGAGACCGACCTCTTCGGCGAGCAGGCCGTTCTCTGCGGTGGCGCGTCCGCGCTGGTGCAGACCGGTTTCGAGGTGCTCACCGAGGCCGGCTACGCCCCGGAGATCGCCTACTTCGAGGTGCTGCACGAGCTGAAGCTGATCGTCGACCTCATGTACGAGGGCGGCATCGCGCGTCAGCGCTACTCGATCTCCGACACCGCCGAGTACGGCGACCTGACCCGCGGCCCGCGCGTCATCTCGCCGGCGGTCAAGGAAGAGATGAAGAAGATCCTCGGTGAGATCCAGGACGGCACCTTCGCCCGCGAATGGGTCGCCGAGGACGAGGCCGGGCGGCCGAACTTCACCAAACTCGAGGAGCAGGGCAACCAGCACCCGATCGAGGAGACCGGCAAGAAGCTGCGCGACCTGATGTCGTGGGTGGACCGGCCGATCACCGAAACCGCCTAGTTCTTGGGCCGAAGGGGCCCTTCACCGCGTCTCACGCGGTGAAGGGCCCCTTCGTTTTGCGCGTCGGAAAGCGATACCGTGGACACCATGAGTGAGCAGCCGGTGGACGACAAGGCCCACATCCGGCACGAGCTGGACCTGACCGAAGTGACGTGGATCCGGGCGGAACCGGAGGGCGCGAACCTCGAAGACCGCGCCGAGTACGCGCTGATCCCGCACACCGACGGCGTCACCTATACCGCGCTGCGCCAGGCGTCGGATCCGGACGGCCATGTCCTCGTGTTCACGCCGACGGAATGGGACGCGTTCGTGAAAGGCGTGCGGGACGGCGAATTCGACCTTCCGGCCTGATTAGATGCCGTATGTCCGTATCGTCAAGGTCGTGAAGGCCTCCTTGCCTACCCTGAAGGTAGGCAAGGAGGCCTTCACGACCTTGGTTCGCGACCGAGACGCCATGCCCAGGCTCAAGCGTCCCGCAGGACCGCCAGGATCTCCTCCTGCTCGAAGTGCTCAGCCCACCCCAAAGCCGACGACGAGTACAAAGTGTCCTCAAGGGACACATCCGCCCCCGCCGCCAGCAAAGCGCGAACCGCCGCCACGTGCCCACCCTGCACAGCAAGGTGCAGCGCGGTGACACCTTCCCCATGGGAAAGCCCGCCGAAGGTGCCCTGCCGGTTCACCGAGGCCCCAAGCTCGGCCAAAGTCCCGATCACCGACGCCTTCCCCTGGGCGGCGGCCCACGTCAGCGCCGTCCCTCGATAGACGTCGGCGTCCACCCGCGCGCCCCGCTCCACCAGCGTGCGGACAGTCGAAGAGCGGTCGTTCCGCGCGGCCCATGAGAGCGCCTCGTCGAGGATCTCGGCGGGGTCGTCGCTCGGTCGCCATTCCGGGAAACCGCTGTGCGGCCGGTAGAACTCTCGGTGTGCGCCCGCCGCGGGGGCGAGTGTGCCGTCCGGCGCGAGCAACGTGTCGAGCAGGTCCGCGTGGCCGAGACCGGCGGCGACGCGCAGGTTGCCGGGGGACAGGCCGCGCGCGGCCAGTACCTCGGCGGCCTCGCGGTGGCCCCAGAACAGCGCGACCACCAGCGGTGTCCCGCCGTCGCCGCGGGCGGGTACGTCGACCGGGGCGCCCGCGTCGAGCAGCATCGTGGCCAGCAGTGGCAGGCCGACGTAACCCGCCTGGTGGAGCGCGGTCCAGCCGTGCACGTTGGCCGACGCCGGATCCGCCCCGTGGTCCAGCAGGATCCGGCACAGCCGTTCGTCGCAGGTCGCGGTGGCCATGCCCAGCAGATCGTTCCCGTTCTCGCCGTGCGCGTGGACGAGGGTGGGCAGGTCGCCGATCAGGCGCGCGAGCCCGGCGAGGTCCCGCGCGTCGATCAGTTCGCGTGCCTGTTCGAAAGCCAGTTCAGCCGGTGACGTCACGCTGCCGCACGCTACCCGCGACCCCCGACAAAAGCCGCCATTCCGTCAGCGGGATCCGGTCGTCCCCGGTCAGGACCTGCAAGCAGACGTGATCCGCGCCCGCGTCCAGATGCGCGCGCACCCGGGCGCAGATCGCGTCCTCGCCGACGGCGACCAGCGCGTCCACGAGGTGATCCGAGCCGTAATCCTCCTCGGTGAAGCCGAACCGCCGCAGGTTCGCCCGATGGTGGGCCGCCAGCTCCAGGTACATCGACACGTGCCGCCGGGCGATCTCCCGATCCGAACCCAGAACCACGGCCTGTTCGACGGCCAGGTAAGCCGAAGGGCCCATGATTTCCCGAGCGAGAGCGGTGTGCTCGACGGGGACGAAGTACGGATGCGCCCCATCGGCCCGTTCCGCGGCCAGCGAGAGCATCTTCGGTCCCAGCGCGGCCAGCAGCCGACGGCGTGGCGAGTCCGGTGTGGACAGTTCGGCTTCGTCCATCCCGTCGAGGTAGCCGCGCATCGCTTCCAGCGGTTTCGCACCCGGCAGGTGTCCGCCCAGCCCCAGGACGAACCGGCCCGGATACGCCTCGGCGAGTGTCCGTTCGGCGGCCGCCGCGGCGATCGGTTCCCGATGGCCGAACCGCGCGATCCCGGTGGCGACCGTCAGCCGGGACGTCGCCGCCAGCAGCAAACCCGCCTGCGTGAACGCCTCCCTGCCCAGGTATTCGCCGAACCACAGCGTGTCGAAGCCGAGTTCCTCGATTTCCGAGGCCGCGTCGCGGACCTCGCCGATTTCCTTGCCGTCGAAGGAGAATGTCCAGATCCCGACGCTCACCGGGTCACCTCCGCCAGTGCCGGTGCCAGTCGTTCCAGCTGGGCCACGATGACGTCCAGGCTGTCGCCGACCGGGTTGACGAGCACGGTGTCCGCGCCGGCGTCGACGATTTCCTTGATCCGCCGCGCGATCTTCTCCTCGTCGCCCCAGGCGGTCAGCCCGTCGACCAGCCGGTCGCTGACGCCGTCGATGTCGGCATCGGTGTAGCCCAGCCGTTTCCAGCCCCTGACGTAGTGCGGGATGTCGTACTGCTTCAGCAGCTCGATGGTCTTCGCGATGTTCGCCCGCGCCTCCTCCCGGCCGCCGAGCAGGACCGGATGCTCCGGGATGAGCAGCTTGTCCGGCCCGACGATCTCGCGGGCGTACGGCGTGTGTTCGAAGGGTTGTGCGAACGGGTGCGCGCCGTCCGCCATGTCCCTCGCGAGTTCGAGCATCTTCGGGCCGACAGCGGCGAGAACGCGCGGAAACGGGACCGGTGAAGGGAATTCGGCCTCCGCGGCGGACATGGCTTCGAGATACTCACGGGTCTGTCCGAGCGGCCGGTAGTCCGAACCGGTCTTCGTCGCCTGGTGTGCGTGGCCGATGCCGACACCGAGCACGAACCGGCCGGGAAAGGCGTGCGCGAGCGCTCGCCCGCCGGCCTGGGCGGTGTACGCGGGCCGTGACCAGATGTTGGCGATCCCGGTGCCGATCACCACCCGTTCGGTGGAGGCGAGCGCGACGCCGCTGTGCGCGAACAGTTCCCGGGCCGCCGGTCCCTCACCGGCCCACACGGTGCGATAGCCCAGCTCTTCCAGCCGTCGTATCGCCTTCAGTTCGTCTTCGGGTGACGGCTTGAGCATGCCGAGCGGCAGCCAGACGCCCACCGGTCCCAGCAGGTCGCGGGTCTCTTCGATCAGGTTCACTGCGAACTCTCCAGCTAATATGAGGCAGCCTCCGGTTACCTGGTCGACTATACGGAGGCACCCTCCGATTTGTCGAGGCTAAGCTCGGGAGCGCGATGGACACCGAGAAGAAACCGCTGCGTGCGGACGCCCGGCGCAACTACGAGCGCCTCCTCGAAGAGGCGAGGCGCGCCTTCGCCGCGCGCGGGGTCGAGGCGTCACTGGAAGAGATCGCCCGCCAGGCCGGTGTCGGCATCGGGACGCTGTACCGGCACTTCCCGACGCGCGAGGCGCTGGTCGAGACGGTGCTTCGCGAGCGGTTCGACGGCCAGGCCGTGGCGGCCCGCGAACTCCTGGACTCGCCGGAGCCGTTGAGTGCGCTCAAGACCTGGCTCGCCGGGATGGGTCGACAGTCGGCGAGCTACCGCGGACTGCCCGAACTGATGGTCGATGTCCTCGACGACGAGAGCTCGCCGCTGTATGCGTCATGTCACGCCATGCGGGACGGGGTATCCCAGCTAGTGGAACGGGCGAAGGCTTCGGGGGAGCTGCGGGCGGACGTCACGGCGCACGAATTGCTGGTGCTGCTGCACGCGCTTTCCTGGGCCAGTGAACACCTTTCGGGTGACAAGGGCCTCGAACGGCTCCTCGATCTCGTTTTCGCCGGATTACAGGCGAGTTAACAATCCCCTGTCACCAGGTCTAAACTGCGGCGCAACCGGGCACAACGGCGTGACCGTCAAACCTATGAGTCGCAGGCACAGACCAGATAGTGGGAGCCGTATCGTGACCAAGCCGAACAAGCCCGTCGTCCTCATCGCGGAGAAGCTCGCGCCTTCCGTATTGAGCGTCTTCTCCGACGAGGTCGAGGTCCAGCATGTGGACGGCACGGACCGCCCCGCGCTGCTCGAAGCCGTGAAGACGGCGGACGCGCTGCTCGTGCGGTCCGCGACCAAGGTCGACGCCGAGGTGCTCGGCGCCACCACCTCGCTCAAGGTCGTCGCCCGCGCCGGCGTCGGACTGGACAACGTCGAGGTCCCCGCCGCCACCGAACGCGGTGTGCTGGTGGTCAACGCGCCGACGTCGAACATCGTCTCCGCCGCCGAGCACGCCGTCGCGCTGCTGCTCGCGGTCGCCCGCCGGGTCCCGGCCGCGGACCAGAGCCTCCAGGGCGGCGCGTGGAAGCGCAGCGCCTACTCCGGCGTCGAGATCCAGGGCAAGACCGTCGGTGTGGTCGGCCTCGGCAAGATCGGCCAGCTGTTCGCGCAGCGTCTCGCCGCCTTCGACACCAAGCTCATCGCGTATGACCCCTACGTCTCGGCCGCCCGCGCCGCGCAGCTCGGCATCGAGCTGGTCACGCTGGACGAGCTGCTGGAGCGCGCCGACGCGATCTCCATCCACCTGCCGAAGACCCCGGAGACCAAGGGCCTGATCGGCGCCGAGGCGCTCAAGAAGGTCAAGCAGGGCGTCATCATCGTCAACGCCGCGCGCGGTGGCCTCATCGACGAGCAGGCCCTGGCGGACGCGGTGAGCTCCGGGCACGTCGGTGGTGCCGGTATCGACGTGTTCGTCACCGAGCCCACCACCGAGAGCCCGCTGTTCGGCCTGCCGAACGTCGTCGTCACGCCGCACCTCGGCGCGTCGACCGCCGAAGCTCAGGACCGTGCGGGCACCGACGTCGCGAAGTCCGTGCTGCTCGCGCTGCGCGGCGACTTCGTGCCGGACGCGGTGAACGTCGCCGGTGGCGGCACGGTCGGCGAGCACGTGCGGCCGTACCTCTCGCTCACCCAGAAGCTCGGGACCGTGCTGACCGCCCTCAACCCGAAGGCGCCGACGTCGATCACCGTCGTGGTCAAGGGTGAACTGTCCAACGAGGACGTCAGCGTGCTGCCGCTCGCGGCCGAGCGCGGCGTGTTCTCCGGCGTCGTCGAGGACCAGGTCACCTTCGTGAACGCGCCGCGCGTCGCCGAAGAGCTGGGTGTCCAGGTGGAACTGGTCACCGAGCCCGAAAGCCCCAAATTCCGCAGCCTGGTCACCCTTCGCGCGGTCCACGCCGACGGCCAGACCCTTTCGGTCTCCGGTTCGGTCACCGGCAAGGACGAGGTCGAGAAGCTGGTCGAGGTCAACGGCCGCCACTTCGACCTGCGTGCCGAGGGCAACGTGCTGCTGCTCGAGTACCCGGACCGCCCGGGCATCATGGGCCGCGTCGGCACGCTGCTCGGCGAGGCGGGCATCAACATCGAGGCCGCGCAGATCAGCCAGACCACCGACGGCGCGGACGCGGTCATGCTGCTGCGCGTCGACCGTTCCGTGGACTCGCACCTGCTGGAGCCGATCGGCGCCACCGTCGGCGCGCACACCATTCGCGCGGTCAACTTCGGCTGACCTTCAAGTACATGAAGGCCCCCTTCCTTGCGCCTAGGTACAGGAAGGGGGCCTTCATGTACTTTCCGCAATTAGTCGACTAACTGTGGTCGTTGTGTGTGCGGGGTTCGCGAGAACGCAGAGCAAGATTCAATAACGGTGAAAAATGCCTACTGAAGTCGGGCTGGTCCCCGGATAGGTTTCTCCGGCGAGGCCGAACCATCGCGCCGTCAAGGGCACGGCGCGGCGCCGGGGCTCACCGTCGGGGGTGTGTTCGAGCGGCAGGCAGGTTCCGAGTCAAGGCCTCGAGTGAGGGCACGTACTCATGAACAGATCCCGCGTACCCCGGTGGGCCATCCGCTCATCGGCCGCGGTCTTCGCCGCGTTGCTCGCGACGTCCGTGACCGGGGCGACCGCAGCCGCGCAGGATGTCCCCCTCGCGGACGGCATCACGCCGGCGAAGATCGACCGTAACGGATTCCAGGGGAAGGTCGAACCGAAGCTCAAGGCCGCCCAGGGCAAGATCACCGCCTTCGTCGAGCTGGCCAAGCAGCCCGCTGTCGACGCCTTCAACGCCGAGCAGAACAAGGGTGGGGGCAGGGACCAGGCGAAGCGGGCCGCGAAGGCCGCCAAGGCCGACGCCGCCGCGACGGTGGACTCCGTCGTCGGTCAGCTCAAGGCCGCCGACGCCGGAACCCAGCTGGTCACCCAGACCGCCAACGCGGTCGCCGGCGCGGTCGTCACGGCCGACGCGGCGAAGATCCGCGAGCTGGCGAAGCGGCCGGACGTCGTCTCGGTCAAGAAGGTGGTGCCGAAGACCCGCACCAACTCCAGCGCGGTCCAGCTGACCAACACGCTCGCCTCGTGGCAGCAGACCGGCCGCTACGGCGACGGCATCCGCGTCGGCGTGATCGACGACGGCATCGACTACACCCACGCCACCTTCGGCGGACCGGGCACGGCCGAGGCGTACAAGGCGATCAACCGCGACCAGGCCACCCCCGCCTTCCCGACCGACAAGGTCGTCGGCGGTATCGACCTGGTCGGCGACGCCTACGACACCGGCAGCGACGACCCGGCCCTCCACGTCCCGAAGCCGGACCCCAACCCGCTTTCCTGCGGCCACCACGGCACGCACGTCGCGGGCACGGTCGCCGGTTTCGGGGTGGACGAAGCGGGCAAGACCTTCACCGGTGACTACAAGAAGCTGAACAAGAAGAAGATCGAAGCGATGCAGATCGGCCCGGGCACCGCGCCCAAGGCCCTCCTGTACGCGATCAAGGTCTTCGGCTGCGACGGCTCGACCAACGTCACCTCACAGGCGCTCGACTGGTCGCTCGACCCTGACGGTGACGGCGACTTCACCGACCACCTCGACGTGGTCAACCTTTCGCTGGGCGGCGACTTCGCCACCCCGGATGACCCGGACTCGCTGTTCGTCCGCAAGATCGCCGCGAACAACGTCGTCCCGGTGTTCTCCGCGGGCAACGGTGGCGACCTCAACGACGTCGGCGGCGCGCCGGGCAACACGCCCGAAGCGCTGACCGTCGCCAGCAGCCGTGACGCGTCCGTCCTCCGCGACGCCGTCGAGGCCGTCGCTCCCGACGGTGTCAAGGGTGCGAAGACCGGGCAGTTCAGCCAGAACTACGCGACCTACGACACGCTCGACGTCACCGCGCCGGTGGTCAAGCTGTCCGCCGACAACGCCGCCGGCTGCAAGCCGTACTCCGAAGCCGACAAGGCCAAGGCCGCGGGCAAGATCGTGTTCCTCGAATGGGACGACAACGACGCGACCCGTGCCTGTGGTTCGGGCGCCCGCTCGAACAACGCGCAGGCCGCCGGTGCCAAGGGCGCGCTGTTCTCCTCGACACTGGAGCACTTCTCGGCCGGGATCGCGGGCAACGCCGCCACCCCGACGTTCCAGCTCACCGGCAGCGCGACCGCGTCGCTCCGCCCGGCGCTGAACGCGGGCACGCTGCAGGTCCGCATGACCGGCAAGGGCCGCGTGTCCGTGCCGACCACCGACCAGTCCATTGTGGACACCCCGAGCTCGTTCACCTCGCGTGGCGGGCGCGGTCCGGCGAGCAAGCCGGACGTCGCGGCGCCCGGTGACTCGATCTCGTCGGCGCTCAGTGGCAGTGGCGCCGGCCGCCTGGTCATCTCCGGAACGTCGATGGCGGCTCCGCACACCTCGGGTATCACCGCCCTGATCCGTCAGGCGCACCCGGACTGGTCGGTCGAAGAGGTCAAGGCCTCGGTCATCAACACCGCCGGCCACGACATCCACGACGCGTCGGGCCGCACCTACGGGCCGCAGCGCGTCGGCAGCGGGCGGATCGACGCGAAGGCCGCGCTGGACAACCAGGTCCTGGCCTACGTCGTCGACAACCCCGGTTTCGTCTCGGTCAACTTCGGCGTCGTCGAAGCGGGCGGCCCGGTCACCCTGACCAAGACGGTCAAGGTGGTCAACAAGGGCATCAAGCCGGTCGAGTACTCGGTGGGCTACGAAGCCGTGAACTCGCTCCCCGGTGTCGAGTACACAGTGGACAAGCCGACCGTGAAGCTGAGCCCGCGCGGTGTCGCGCTGGTGAAGGTGACCCTGAAGATCGCCGACCCCAAGGCGCTCCGCAAGGTCATGGACCCGACCATGGCGGCCTCGCAGGTCGGCCTCGCCCGGCAGTTCGTGGCGGACGCCTCCGGCCGGATCGCGTTCACCCCGAAGAGCGGCACGACCGTTCCGCTGCGACTCTCGGTGTACTCCGCGCCGAAGCCCGTCTCGGCCATCAACACCCCGGGCACGGTCAACTTCGGCAACGGCCAGAACCAGGCCGTGCTGAACCTGACCGGCAAGGGCGTCGACCAGGGCACCGGCCCGCAGCGGTACCGCTCGCTGATCAGCGTGCTCGAGCTGCAGGCGGAATCCCCGCAGCTGCCCGAATGCGACGGCGGCGTCACCACCGACTGCACGCTGAACCAGACCGCCAAGGGTGCCGACCTGCGCTACGTCGGCGCGGCGTCCACGGCTCCGCTGGCCAAGGCGCAGGGTGAGCCGGAGAACGCGTTGCTGGCCTTCGGTCTCACCACCTGGAGTGACCTGGCCAACCTGGGCAGCAACACCTCGCCGTTCGTGGACATCGACACCACGGGCGACGGGCAACCGGACTTCGAGACCTATGTCACGAAGGTGACCGCCACCGATGTGCTGGTGGCCGTCACGGTGGCGCTGAAGCCGGGCTTCCCGCAGGTGGACATCCAGCCGGTCAACGGCCAGCTCGGCGACGTCGACACGAACGTGTACGACACCAACGTCGTCGTGCTGCCGGTGAGCATCGCCGCGCTGGGCATCGACCCGAACGCCGCGTCGCACAAGATCAGCTACACGGTCGGGACCTCCGGGTTCTACGCGGCGCCGGGTGCGGACTCGTCGACGATCGACTACGTCGGCACGCCGCTTTCGTTCGACGCCTTGGCTCCCGCGTACACCGTCCAGGGCGGCGGCGACTCCGCGCTGGGCTACGTCGCGAAGCCGGGCACGGCGCTCGTGGTCAACCGCAACACGGCCGCGCAGGACACCGTCCTCGGCCTGCTGGCGATCGATCACCACAACGCCTCGGGTAACCGGGCGAACGTGGTGAAGATCCAGGCGAACGCCGGTAACGACAACGCGGGCGCCGACCGGCCGGGCAACGGTGGTCGGCACACCGGACGTCAGCCGATCGGTGTTGGCTGACGCGGTAGTGCGGTAACCCGCGTTCGATGAGGTGAGGGACGCCCTGGCGGCATGCTTTCCGCCAGGGCGTCCCTTCTTGTATTCACTCTTTCGGCTGTCTCGCTCTGTGGGAGATTCCGGCATAAGGGTGGTGCGGCTACGGCTACCGGGCTACGGCCGGTAACCTTCCGCTGCTGGCGTTTTCTTGCGGATGGGCCATCCGGACTGCCGGTGGCCTGGTCTACGGAGGTGTGTGGATGCGGCTCGCGGTGATCCCAGGAGACGGGATCGGGCCCGAAGTGGTCTCCGAGGCGCTCAAGGTGCTCGGTGAGGTCGTACCTACGGCGGAGATCACGAACTACGACCTCGGCGCCGCCCGGTGGCACTCCACCGGTGAGCTGCTTCCGGAGTCCGTGCTCGGCGAACTCCGTCAGCACGATGCGATCCTGCTGGGCGCGGTGGGCGACCCGACGGTGCCGAGCGGCATTCTGGAGCGTGGTTTGCTGCTGCGGCTCCGTTTCGAGCTCGACCACCACGTGAACTTGAGGCCCGCCCGGTTGTACCCGGGGGTGCGTGGCCCGCTCGCCGACTCGGGCGAGATCGACATGGTCGTCGTGCGTGAGGGCACCGAGGGGCCGTACGCCGGCAACGGTGGCCTGCTGCGCAAGGACACCGAACACGAGATCGCGACGGAGGTCAGCGTCAACACGGCGTTCGGCGTCCGGCGCGTGGTGACCGACGCGTTCAACCGCGCCGAGGCGCGGCCTCGCAAGCACCTGACGCTCCTGCACAAGACGAACGTGCTGGAGTACGCGGGTTCGCTGTGGTCGCGGATCGTCGAAGAGGTCTCGCTGGAGCACCCGGAGGTGACGGTCGCTTACTCCCATGTGGACGCCGCGACCATCCACCTGGTGACCGATCCCTCGCGATTCGACGTCGTGGTGACGGACAACCTGTTCGGCGACATCATCACCGACCTGGCGGCCGCGGTGACCGGCGGCATCGGTCTGGCGGCGAGCGGGAACCTCGACATCACCCGGCGGAACCCGAGCATGTTCGAGCCGGTGCACGGCAGCGCGCCGGACATCGCGGGCCAGGGTCTCGCCGACCCGACCGCCGCGGTGCTTTCGGTCGCGCTGCTGCTGGACCACTTGGGACAGAAGGAAGCGGCGCGGCGGATCGAGGCCTCGGTGGCCTTCGACCTCGCGACCCGCGACCAGGCGTCGCCCGGTGCGACGCATGCGATCGGTGACCGGCTGGCGGCCCTGGTGTCGTCGAACGTGCGCCCGGTCACTCAGTCGTAGTATCCGGCTGTGCCATGAACGGCCCGTTACTTGCAAATTTTGCAAGTAACGGGCCGTTCATAGCATCGGGGGAACTCCCAGAAAGTGGGAACTGTCGCCCGGCTTGTGGACGCCCGGCGGAGCGTGTGCCATGATGCGTTCGTGACCTCCTGCACCATCATTATCGCCGAGCGCGCCGGATAACAGCTCCACAAGAGCCCCCGGCGCGCAACCTCTCGCACCCATGCGGGAGGTTTTTTTGTTGCCCGAACCAGCTTTGCCCCGCCACAAGGAGAAACCCGTGACCCGCACGGAGCCCGCCGATACGCCGCTCGGCGACGCATTCCACCTGTACGACACGACGTTGCGCGACGGCGCGCAGCGCGAGGGGATCTCCTACTCCGTCACGGACAAACTGGCGGTGGCGAGGCTGCTCGACGACCTCGGGGTCGGGTTCATCGAAGGCGGATGGCCGGGCGCGCTGCCCAAGGACACGGAATTCTTCGCCCGCGCTGCTTCGGGCGAACTGAAACTGCGCCACGCGGCGCTCGTCGCGTTCGGCGCGACGCGCAAGGCGGGCACCACTGCGGACAAGGACGCGCAGGTGCGGGCCCTGCTCGATTCGCAGGCGCCGGTGATCACGCTGGTGGCCAAATCGGACCTTCGCCACATCGAACGCGCGCTGCGGGTCGACGTCGACGAGGCCTGCGCGATGGTGCGGGACACCGTCGCTTTCCTCGTCGGCGAAGGACGTCGCGTCTTCCTTGACGCGGAACACTTTTTCGACGGCTACGCGTTCTCCCCGGACACCGCGCTGAAGGTGCTCGACGCTGGGGTGAACGCGGGCGCAGACGTCGCCGTGCTGTGCGACACCAACGGCGGTCAGTTGCCGCTCGGCCTCGCGGAAACCGTCCGCGAGGTCAAGGAAAGGACCGGATTCCGGCTCGGAATCCATTGTCAGGACGACACTTCCTGCGCGGTGGCGAACTCCGTCGCCGCCGTGCAGGCCGGCGTGACGCACGTCCAGTGCACCGCCAATGGGTACGGCGAACGGGCGGGTAACGCCGATCTGTTCGCCGTCACGGGAAATCTGGTGACCAAGCTCGGAATGGCGGTGCTCCCGACCGGAGGCGCCGCCGAGCTCACCCGGGTCTCCCATGCTCTTGCCGAAATCGCCAACCTCGCCCCCTACACCCACCAGGCTTACGTAGGGGCGTCGGCTTTCGCTCACAAGGCGGGACTGCACGCGAGCGCGATCAAGGTGGATCCGTTGTTGTACAACCACATCGATCCAGCTTCTGTCGGCAATGACATGCGGGTACTGGTCACCGAGATGGCCGGCAGGGCCAGCCTGGAGCTCAAGGGACGTGAGCTCGGGGTCGACCTTGCCGGCCAGCCCGAGGCGCTGACGAGCGCCGTTCGCAAGGTGAAGCAACTCGAATCCGAGGGCTGGTCGTTCGAAGCCGCGGACGCTTCACTGGAACTGTTGCTGCGGCGGGAAGTCGACGGCCCGCAGAGCGACGTCCTCGACGAACCGCCGTTCGAACTCGAGTCGTACCGGGTCGTGCTGGACCACCGCTCCGACGGCGAGGTCGTCTCCGAGGCGACGGTGAAGGTGCACGTCGCCGGGCAGCGCGTGATCGCCACCGCCGAGGGCAACGGCCCCGTGCACGCGCTCGACGCCGCCCTGCGCGAGGCGCTCAGCCCGCATCTGTCCTGGTTGGACAGTGTCGAGCTGGCCGACTACAAGGTGCGGATCCTGCCCGGCCATCCGGGCACCGACGCCGTCACGCGGGTGCTCGTCGAGACCAGCGACGGCGAACGGGAATGGACCACCGTCGGCGTGCACGGCAACATCGTCGAAGCGAGCTGGCTCGCGCTGTGCGACGCGCTCGTGCACAAGTCCCTCTCCGAGGGCCCGGCCTGAGGAGTCGTACAGTGGGGGAGTGCGTCTAGCCCGTATTGCTCATCCCGGTGGTGTCGCGTTCGCTTCGGTCGAAGGGGACGGCGACGACGCCCAGGTACTCGAAATCGCCGAGCACCCCTTCGGCAACCCCAACTTCACCGGCAAGCGCTGGCCGCTCGCCGATGTCCGGCTGCTCGCGCCGATCCTGCCGTCGAAGGTGATCGCGGTCGGCCGGAACTACGCCAAGCACGCGGCCGAGTTCGGCAACGAGCTCCCGCAGGACCCGATGCTGTTCATCAAGCCGTCGACCACGGTGATCGGCCCGAACGCGCCCATCCGCGTTCCCGACGGCATCGGGCGCGTCGACTTCGAGGGTGAACTGGCCATCGTCATCGGCCAGCCGGTGAAGAACGTGCCCGCCGCCCGTGCGGCGAGCGCGATCCTCGGCTACACGGTGGCGAACGACGTCAGCGCGCGTGACCTGCAGAAGGCCGACGGCCAGTGGGGCCGGGCGAAGGGTTTCGACACCTTCTGCCCGCTCGGTCCGTGGATCGAGACCTCGATCGACGCGGCGGACCTCGCGCTCAAGTCCGAGGTGGACGGTGTCCTCAAGCAGGACGGCCGGACGTCGGACCTGGTGCACAAGATCCCCGAGCTGGTCGAATTCGTGTCCGGCGTGATGACCCTGCTGCCCGGCGACATCATCCTGACGGGTACTCCCGAGGGCGTCGGCCCGATCGAGGACGGTCAGTCCGTTTCGATCACCATCGAGGGCATCGGCACCCTGACGAACCCGGTGCAGAGCGTCTGAAGCGTGTTATGAACGGTCCGTTCATAACAAAATCTGTGATGAACGGACCGTTCATAACATCCGGAGGCTAACCGTCCACTGGCTCCATCGCCCGCCGCGCGAACGCCGGGGCGTGCTCCGGCCGTAGCCCCAGGCCCAGCAGCCGCGCGGGGACGTAGGACAGCACGGGGAAGCGGCTGAACAGCCTCACCATCGGCGCGGGCGGGCCGTTGCGCCTGCCCTCCATCACCGGCCGCATGACGTTCTTGTGCAACATGCGTTGCAGCCCCTGCACCAGCATGGTCGGCGCGAGACGGCGCTTGCGGACCTTCGCCAGATCCGCCACCGACGGCCGGCCCCGGCGCAATGGTTCGGCGAGCAGGGTGGCGGCCGCGACCGCGTCCTGCACCGCGAGGTTGATGCCGACCCCGCCGACCGGTGACATCGCGTGCGCCGCGTCACCGATGCACAGCAGCCCGTCGAGGTGCCACTTCCGCAGCAGGTTCATTTTGACGTCCAGGAACTTGATGTCGTCGGTCGTCTTCAGTTCGTCCACGCGGTCGGCCAGCTCGGGCAGAATCGCGGCCACGTTCTCCCGGAACGCTTCGATGCCCTTGTCGCGCAGGTCGTCGCCCTTGGGGCTGAGGTAGGCGATCTGGAAGTAGCCCTTGCGCGGCAACGGCACGGCGAACCGGCGATCTCGCATCTTCGGGGCCAGCCTCCCCTCGAGTTCCCCCTCACGCCGTGAGATCCGGAACCACCACGCGTCGAACGGGATGGGGTACTCCTTCGTCATCAGCCCCGCCTCCCGCCGGGCCAGCGACCAGCGGCCGTCGGCCGCGATCACCAGGTCGGCGCGCAGTTCACCGGTCTTCCCCTCGGCGTCGCGGTAGCGCACACCGGTCACCCGGCCCCGTTCCAAGAGCAGCCCGGTCATCTCGGTGCTTTGCCGCAGCGTGAAAGCGGGTTCCTTCGCGCCGGCGTCGGCGAGCAGGTCCAGGAAGTCCCACTGCGGGACCATCGCGATGAAGGGATGCGCCACCTTCAGCCGGGTCAAATCGGCCAGCCGCATCATCGTGCCGTCCTCGGCCGGGAAGCCGGCGTAGGCGATCTCGCTGTGCGGCAGGCTGAGGAACTTCTCGCCGAGCCCCAGTTCGTCGAGAAGGGTCAGCGTCGACGGGTGCACCGTGTCGCCGCGGAAGTCCCGCAGGAAGTCCTTGTGCTTTTCCAGCACGGTGACCTCGACCCCGGCCCTGGCCAGCAGCAACCCCGCGACCATGCCCGCGGGGCCACCGCCGACGACCACGCAGTTCGTGCGTTCGTTCATCCGTCCCACCCCTTCGAAACCCTTATTCATCACCTGTTGAATAAGCTCAGCATGCACCTGCCCGACCGGCGCGTCAAGCGCCGTCCGGGCGGATACGCTGATCGGGCTATGGCCGAGGTCTCACCGACCCGCGCGCGTCCGAGCGACCGTCCAAATAGGACTCAAAAGGGGTAGGACGGTCCTGGAAGGACACCGGCCGCGGAAACGCCCTTGTGGACGGTCCGCGACGTAAGCCTCGTAAGGATTTCGTCGTCGTCACAGGGTGTGCGCGCCGCGAATCGAACCAGGCGCCGGGAATCGACATTTCACCCGCCCGTCCGCGTTAGCCGTTGCCCGGTAACTAAAACACGACATCTCACCAACTGGGAGTAGAGTGCCCGCGCCGGAACAGACCAGCCTTAATCACCTCATCGGCAGAGTCGCGATCGCGCTGAGTGCCCTAGCCTCACTTGGTGGATTTCGCTCTCGTGCCCCGGACCCCGTCACGAACCACGCCGGACGTTCCGGACGGCGCCCCTTGGGAGCCCCCGGAATTACGGTTGGTGTGCCTCGACATCGACGACACGTTGATCGACTGCACAGCGGCGATCCGGCTCAGCCTGCGCGCGCTCACCGGCCAGAACGATCTTTGGCCGCTGTGGGATCTCATCACCGAAGAGCATGTCGCGCTGGTGATCGCGGGTGAAATCGATTACGCGACCATGCATCACCGGCGTACTGAATGCTTCCTCGCCGAGATCGGCATTCTGGCCGACGAAGACCAGGTCACCGGCTTCGAAAAACGCCGCCGTGAAATCCTCACCCGTTCGTGGCAATTGTTCGAAGATGTCCTCCCGTGCCTGGAATGGCTCCGAGCCGCCGGCGTCCTCGTCGCGGCCGTCACCAACGCCTCGGGCACACATCAGCGCAAGAAGATCGCCGACCTCGGACTCGCCCGGTTCTTCGACCACGTGGCCATCGCAGGTGAACTCGGAGTAGCCAAACCGGACCCGGCGATGTTCCACTCGGTCTGCCTCGGCCTCGGCTGCGACCCGGCGCAGGCCGTCCACGTCGGCGACAAGCTCGACACCGACGCCATCGGCGCGCGCGACGCCGGCTTGGGCGCCGTCTGGCTCGACCGGGACGGCATCGCCGAGCGCGCCCCGGCGGGCGTGCACACCATCTCCGGCCTCGACGAGCTGCCTGAGCTGCTCGTTTCCGAGTTCGCGAAGCTCGGCGTCCCGGCTCAGCGCGCTACCGAGACCCCCGCTTTCACGGTGCGGAACAGCGTGCTCTAGTATTCTTTCTCGTGCGGTACTGAGCCGGTCAAGACCGGAACAGTACCTCACTGGGGTATGGTGTAATTGGCAGCACGACTGGTTCTGGTCCAGTTAGTCTAGGTTCGAGTCCTGGTACCCCAGCTGGAGAACTCTCCGGAGTGAAACACAGAGTGACCCCCCTGAGAAGGCGGGAAACCCGGTCTGGTAAGTTTCTCCGCAGCAACACAGCAGGTGAACAACTGAAAACCTCCTCTCGCAGGAGGAAGATCCTAGCCCCCGTCGTCTAGCGGCCTAGGACGCCGGCCTCTCACGCCGGTAGCGTGGGTTCGAATCCCATCGGGGGTACAAGCAGCTACCACGCAAAGAGTGCCGATCACTCTGATCGGCGCTTTTTGCTATTTCGGAAGCTGACATAGCTTCGGTAATCCTTTCTCCTGCTTCCGCAATCGCGGGCACTTGATCTGCTGGCAGTTTAACCCCGATCGTCACGACGTCGCCGAGGCCGTTCAATTGCACGGTGAGCTGTGTCACCTCGAAGAGCGCCTGAAGCAGGGGCTGCGGCGCCCTGGCCAAGTTGACCCGTAAGTAGGGAACAGCGTCCAGAAGGCTCAGGTCCGATGGCATGGGTGGTGCTGGAGTCTCGCTGTCTTGCGCGTCTAGTTGGGCCACCTCGGCTTGAACGGTGTTCTTGTTCGCCGCCAGTTCGTTGAAGCTCTGCCTCAGGGCCTTCGCGAACGGGTCGTCGGGGGCGCCGTCTTGGGCTTGCCGGAGGAGGGCTTCCTGTTTGCGTTCGATGTCGGCGAGCTGCCGTTGGAGGCGTTGTCGATCCTCTGCGCGTGCTTGCGCGGTGCTGTCGTCCACAGTGGCCAGATCGGCTTCCAGAATGGACGTACGGTCAGGACCGAAGATGCGGTCGGCGAAGAAGCGTCCGACGGCATCCAGGAGTTCGTCTTCGCGGATGCGGACCGCGGTGGGCAGATCGGCATGAGGGTCGGCGACGCCGCGGTTGTTCTTCCTGGGCCAGCACAGGTAGTACGTCGGCCGCCCCTTCCTGGAGTCGCCGATCATGCGGCGTCCGCAGCTGTGGACGACCCTGCCGCGGAACAGGTAGGTGCGTTCGGTCTGTGGATGCCGGTTAGTGGTCCCGTCCGCTCGTGAACCGCGCCTCGCCGCACGTCGGGCGGTGAGTTCGTCGAACATCCACTTGGGCACCAGTGGTTCGTGGACGGGTTTGGGAGACCAGACCCACTTGTATGGGTCGTTGACCTTGCCTCGGCGGGATTTCGTGGCTCTGCGGTTGAAGACTTGGTAGCCGGTGTACTTGGGGTTGGTGCTGATGTTGTCGACCGCACTTCTTCCCCAGAAGCCGCGAGTGCGTGCCTTGCTGGGTGCTGTCGGTGGCGGGTAGCGATAGAGATCGGCGTTCAGCAGGTCCGCGATGGTCTCGCAGCCGAGACTGTCGTAGTACCGCCAGTGGAAGATCTGCGTGACGGTCTCGGCCTGTCGCCCGTCCGGTTCGAGACGAGACTTGGTCTTGCCCTTGTCGGCCTTCGTCGGGTTCGGGTGCGGCAGAACCTTCGCCTTGTAGCCGTGTGGCGGCTTACCGATGTTCCAGCCATCTCGGACGTGGGTGCAGAGCCCGCCCCAGGACTGTTCCAGCGTGTTGAGGACTTCGTACTCGGCGATGGACTGGTTGATGCGGCGCTGGAGAACGCGCTGTGCACGGCTGCCGGACAAGGTGATCGGCTCGTTCGACGCGAAGAGCGGCACGTCCGCGCGTTCGAGTTCTCGTTCGATGGACAGGCCCTCGAACGCCCGGCGCGCGACACGCGAGATGCCCTCACAGATGACGACGTCGAACGTCCGGGTATGCCCTGGAGCTTCTTTGAGAAGGTCGGTGACACCGCCTGCTCGCGGGATGGGGATGTCGAAGCGGTCGTAGTTCGCCCCGCGGCCTCGGTTGTCCAGGGCAAGCCGGCCGGACTCGACGTCGTAGAAGTGGGCCACGATCACCCACGAGTCAGGTATCGCGGCCTTACAGTTGGCCAGCTGGCGCAGCATCGACTGGCGAGGATCCTGCAGGTCCTCGGTGGAAGTCCGGCCGAGGAAGGCCACCCGGACCTCGTCCCGGAGCAAGGCCGCGGGCATGCCCAGGGGGGATACGGCGTAGTCGGACAGCCCGGAAGGCCCGGAGACGTAGCTGCCGGGCGCCGGAGGATTGTTCACTTGCTCGAACGTCGTCATGGCGGTGGTTCGTCCTTGGATTGGTACGCGGCCCACTGGAGCAGCTCGCTGATCGCGGAGTTGAGCCGCGCGCGAAGACGATCGCCTTGGACACCAGAAACCGTTGTGACGTAAGCAGAGTAGCGGCGATCGCCAGATTTGAGACGTTGATCGTAGCACCAAACGAGCCCGTCGCCTGGCCTCTCGGACGGCTCAGGAATAGCTGCGCTGTCCCCAGAAGTGTTCATCTTGTCCATCCCGAACCTGCCGAGACCTAACTCCGGTCAACGGCGAGACTTCGCCACCACGAAGAGACGAGCCGACGAATCGAAAGAGATCGACCGAGACATGCACTTTCGGCCGCCGCTTGGATTCACCGATCGATCGACGCTCAGGTGCACGTCGCATGTGCACCTATCGAGACTGGCCGAGACCTCGTCTCGTTCGGCTGGAACAGCAGCGAGACCCAGCCGTGGCTCGCGTCTCGCGATGTTGACCGGGAGTCTTCCTCTCCGCTGCGGAGGTGTCTCGGCGGACTCCGATCGGGTGAAGGTTGGCTTGCCCCAGAGCTGGAGCAAGGATCTGGGCCAGGGAAAGGGCGAGGGCGGTTTCGAGCCTCGTGGCGATCTTGTCGCCGCTCGAAGGGGCCACCACGATGTCAGTCACCTCCAGCCCGCTCACTGCGCTCCAACGCCAGTTCGCTCACCCGAGGTCGCGCTTGCGATTCGACACCGCTCTGCGTTCCTGGTCAGCGCAAGACACCGTGCTGGCCGGCGCTGGTACTCACGAGCGGCTTTCGGAGACCCTCGCCAGCCGTGACTATGCGCGCCACGACGAAGTTCTGTACGCGCTGTTGCAGCGGGCCGCGCTCGCCGGAGCCGAAGGGGTCGTCGCTGGGGAAGTCGTGCTGAACGCCATGTTGCCCGCGGTGCCCGGCATCGTCGGACGGGTCATCCGGGCGAGCCGGGCAGCGATCGGCACCTTCGGAGCCCGCCGTGGTGTCACAGGAGCCGGGGTCTCTGCGAACGAGGCGAACGCTGATGTCCAGGCCGCAGTGATCGGGCACCTGTGGGAGCAGATTCGCTGTTACCCGCTTCGACGACGGCACCACGTCGCGGCCAACCTTGTCTTCGACACTCAAAGGACAGCGCTTCGCGCGCTCGGTGTCGACGTCACGCAAGCTGCCGCCGAAGTCGTGACCATGGACGACGTTGCGGTGCACCAGCCGCTGGCCGAGACGCCGGCTGAGAAGGACCCGTCGGAGGAGTTGCTGGAGCTGCTGTCGTGGGCGGTTGAGCAGCGTTGGCTCGACGAACAGGACGCGGCGATCCTGACCGCTCGGTACTTCGGGGAGCAGATGGGCCGGGACGGGGTCGCGACGGACCGCCAGCTCGGGGCGCTGTTCGGCGTGAGTCAACCGACGGCGACGCGGAGGCGGAACCGAGCGTTGGGCGCGTTGGCTGAGGCTGGTCGTGAATGGCAACGCTCCGGCCGGGGATGAATCAAAGGTCGGCGGACTGGGCGTGTCTTGAGCACCGCGCAACCCGCCAGACCTCAGGGAGCTTCCGTGACCGGACCCCGTGCTGACCTCGCCCCCGGCGAACTGCTCATTGCTCACGCTCGTGTTCGGGCGAGGGACCTGGGGCGGCGACTCGAGTCGACAATGGTCGATCGGCAGTTGTACGAGGAGCTCCGGCGTTTTCTCGATGAGGTCGGATTTCCGGCCTGTGACGCCTTCGAGGCGCTTGCCGGTTCTGGCGATCGAGAGCTGCGTAAACGCCTGCACCAGGTGCTGGGAATCGAGGCGTGGTGATGAAGCGTCGCGAGAGCCGAATCGCGCAGGCGATCCCCGATGCTCAACTGGAGCCCGTTGTCCACACTGCGGCTCGACGGATCGGCAGGGTGCTGGGGTGGTGCGTGATCGTCGCGAGCCCGCTGGCCGTGATTGTGGGCCTGGTGGTGCTGCGTCCGAGCGCACCGGCTGAAGCCCTGCGGTCTGAGCAGCCGCTTGAGGGTCGTGAGCCGCAGGGCTGGGCGGAGATGTACGTCCGGTCGTGGCTCTCGGCCAACCGTGACGATTCCGCTGGGCTGGAGGCCTTCTATCCGGCGGGGATGAAGTCGACTCGCGCGGTCGGCACGCAGATCCCCGTCGACACCAGCACGTTGTCGGTCGTGTCACCGCGGCCGGGCGCCTGGTCGGTGATGGTGGCGGCCAACATCTTGGTTCAGCAACCCGACGGCCGGCACCGAGCGAGGCTGGCCTGCGCCGAGGTCAGCCTCGTCGGAGGTGCCGAAGGCTATGTCGCAGCATCGCTTCCGGCGCCGGTGGCGTGTCCGCGCACGCTCGCCGCGGTCGACCTCGATTACCCGGAGGCCGCGGAGCTGAACGGGCCGATCGGTCAATCCGTGCACGGCTTTCTCGCCGCGTACCTCGTCGGCCGAGGGGAGCTGAACCGCTACATCGCGCCAGGGGCGAGCATCGGCGCGATCGTTCCACCGCTGTATGCCGAGGTGCAGCTGCTGGAGCTGCGTACACACGAGCCGTTCGAGCCCGGTCAGGCAGCTCGGCCGCTGGATGGAACCGAGGTTCACGTAGCCGCTCGGGCTTGGGGATACGACGCACTCGGGCAGGTCACCACGATCGACTACGCCTTCACCCTTGTCGCGCGGGCAGGCCGCTGGGAAGTGAGCCGGATCGACCCCGCTCCGCTGCTCGCCGGAGCACCCCCGGCCGGAGAATAGGAGAAGAGATGTCGACCATCGTGCTCGCAGCCGACGTCAAGACTTGGATCGACACCAACCTCGCCTGGGGAGACCAGGCCGTTCGCCGCTTGATACTGCTCGCGGCCGTCGTGGGCGGCATCGGCCTGCTGATCGGGACACGGGGCAACTTCACCCGCTCGATCAAGTACGGCGTGATCGCCGCGATCTTCCTCGGCATCTTGCTCAACCTCGACGGTGTGTCGGGAATGTTCGGCGCCTGGTTCACCAAATGACCGCGCAACGCGCACGCGGAGATGTCCTGATTGGACGGTCGTACACGCGGTCGCGCAGGTTTCCTCGGATGTTCGGGCGGATGCCCGGCCGGGACGGCGGATACCTGCCAGGCGGCCCGTACACGCTCACCCAAGGCGTGGTCTTCCTCGTTCTTCTGCTCGTCGTCTGGAAGCTGCCGCTCCTGGACTGGCTTGGCCCAGCGCGCTGGGGTGTACCGCTGTTCGCGATCGCAGTCCGCCGCGCGCGGATTGAGTCGCGGACGCCCGCTAGCTGGCTGGTTGGCCTCTCGGCGCATCTGTTAGCGCCGTCGTCGGGAATGCTGGCAGGCCGGTCCTATCGGCCGGAGCGGCCGGTGTCGTGCACGCCGCGGTTCCACCTGCACGGCGTGGATGTGGACAAGGCTCAACAGTCTGTGGATAACTCCGCGCCGAAGTCGTCACTGCAACGGCTGCTCGCCGGAGCCCGGTGATGGAGAACCAGATCCAGGACGTCAGCGGCAACTTGGTGTTCTGCGCGGATGGGTCGGTCTGGGCGGTGTGGCGGGCACATCCGAGGGAAAGCGCTCGTTCGACGGGAAAGCAGCTGCATGAGCTTTACAGCCGCACCGTCACGTTTATGAAGTCCCTGCGCGGCGAGGTGATGCTGGCGTCGCTGTGTGAACAGGTCCAGCCGCACGCGATCATCCGGCGTTGTCTCGGCGGTATCGACCTCGATGAGAACCCGCACTGGGCGGAAACGGTGCATAACGCCTGGGACCAGCTCGACGACCTCGACGTGCTCGGCCGTAGCTACTGGATCGCCAAACCCCTCGCCGGCAACGGCTGGCGCGACGGAGGCCGCGCCCTGCTGCGAGCCGCGGGAGCGGCACTGAGCGCAGGCCTCGGTCTACCGCAGTGCCCCGCGTCGCCTCAAGCCGTCGCTGAGGCACAGGAACTTGCACGCGTCATCGAGCACGAGCTCGGCGGCGCTATCCCGCTTCGCCCCGCGACCGAAGCCGAACTGCTGTGGTGGTTGAGCCGCGCTCCGGTCCGGGGCGTTCGCGAGCCTCAGCTCGAACGCGCGTCGACCGTGCACAACACCGGCGCGACCTTGGCACGCGGCGGAAGCCGCGCTCGGCTGGTGACGTTGCGCGGGACCGTCTTCGACGAAGGCGCCCGCAGCGACGAAGGCAAGCGACTGGGAAACCCGCTGCAGATCTTGAACAAGCGATTTCTCAAGTGCGTCACGCCGGACGACGACGGGCTCATCGAGAGCTACCAGGCCTATCTCGTGCTCGCGGAGATGCCCCGCGCCTTCAGCTTCCCCGGGCACGAGATCTTGTCGCGACTGGCGAACATCGGTTTCGGAGTTGACTACGCCCTGCGCATCGCGGCAAAGACGAACGACGAGGCTCGCGCGGCCAACCGGCGCCGCACCCGCGACCTGATGAGCCAGGACGACGAACACGGCGGAGACACCGCGGGTGTACCTGCCGACGTTCACTCTGCCCAGGAGGAGATCCAGCACAAGAACGCCCGCCTCGGCGCGAGCAGCACCGAAATCGAACTCGAGGTCGGTGTCGTCGCGTGCGTGTGGGGTGACACTGCCGACGAGTGCGACGCCCGGGCTAAAACGTTGCGGCAGATGTTCTTGGGCGGCGAGTACAAGTGGGAGAGGCCGCTCGGTGGACAGAAGCAGCTCTATCAGGCGCTGCTCCCTGGCTCCCGGACGCCGCTGGTCGTGCGGGAATGCAGCCAGAACCTCCTCGCGAGCGACTGCGCGATGCTGCTCCCGATGTCGTCCGCTGAGTTCGGTGATCCCAGTGGCGCGTTGTTCGGCATGGTCTTGGACGGTGGCGCGATCACCCCGTTCCTGCTCGACCCGACCTACGGGCCCACCCACGACTCGTCTGGAGGCGTCGCGGTGATCGGCGAACTCGGATCCGGGAAGTCGGTCGTGCTGAAGAACATCGCCGCCGTCGTCCGGCTGATGCTCGACGGTCGCGTGATCGCCATCGACCGCACCCGGAGCCGCGAATGGGAGCCGGTCGCGAAAGCGCTCCCGGGCAACTGTCAGGTGGTCGACATCATCGATCCCACGCTCGACAGCGAACGTGCCGCGAACACCGAGCTCCGGCATTCCTGCGATCCCTTGCGGGTCTTCCGCGGCAAGACGAAGTCCAGCACTGGCATCGCCGAGACGTTCTTCGCGTCCTGGCTGGACTTGGAATCCAACTCGGCCGAACGCGATGCGCTCGGCCGGGCCCTCGACGAGGTCAGCGGTTCACCGACCGCGTCCAGCAACGCCCTCATCGACGTTCTCACCGACCATGGCGCCGCGGATCCAGCGTCTCGAGGCCTCGCCGACCGACTACGGCGCCTTCGTCGCGATCCGATTACTCGGCCGATCTTCGATCCTGATCTCGAACCGGTCGACGTGCTCGCCGCCGACATGGTGGTCTTCTGCACCAACGAAGTCCCGCTCCCGAACACCCTCGAGATGAGCAACGAGCGCATGGCCGCCCGCATCCCGCCAAGAAAGCTGTTCGGCCGTGCTTTCCATCTCCTGATCGCCGCGATCGCCAAGGAGATCTGCTTCGGAACCCAGCGGTGGGGACAATTCATCTGCGACGAGGCTTATACCGTCACCGGTACCCCCGAGGGCCAGCAGATCGCTTTGGAGTTCGTCCGAGATGGGCGCAAGCACGGCGCCGACGCCGCCTTCGGCTCGCACTCCGAAAGTGACCTCGGTGACAAAGTCCTCCGCGGCCTGATCGCCGTTCGGATGCTCGGCCGCCACCGCGATAGCGGTCTCGCCCGACACGGGCTCGCGTGGCTCGGCGTCGACCCTGCTGACACCCGGTACCAGGAGATCGTCACCAAAGACCTCTCACCGCTCAACCCCGCAGGCGGCGAAGAAGAACGCCGAGCGCGCGCCGGGGAGTTTCTGGTCCGCGACCACGCCGGCCGGGTCGGCAAGGTGAAGATTTTGACCCAGCCCTACCGGACGCTGCCTCAAGCCGTTCTCACCACGCCCACTGTCTGGCGCCCCTGAATCAAACCCGCTGGTACACGCCATGTCTCGGACACCACCGGCGCGACCTCGGGAGACGTTCATGACGCTCAACGCGCGTGCCGCGAAACCTCTCGCGTTCGCCACCATCGTGCTTGTCCTACTGCTAGGCAACGCCGCGCCCGCCACTGCTCAAGTCGTGCCGCTGCCACCGAACGAACCGCGGCCGTGTCAGCCGTACCCGCTGTGCCTCGTCGTTCCCGATCCTCGCGTTCCGCAGCCGACTCCGCCGACCTTGGACCAGCCCGATCCGGACGGGCCGACCCTGCCCTTGCAGGACGACCACGGACACACCGCACACCTCAAGGGCATGTTCACCATCGACGACGGCTACGGCCGCGACCTGCGCAACTACGACCTCTTCGCCAACCTGCCGTCGCTGATCAGCAACCCGATGCCGACGATCTGGCTCTGGCTGGCGAACATGGGCTTCGCCGTCGGCAAGTACGCCCTCGGTTTCTCGGTCTGGTTCACCGAATGGGCCATGACCGCCGGCGTCGTCGACTGGATCAAGGCGCCCGCGCAGGATCTCGAGAAGATCTGGCAGACCACCGTCATCGGGGGCTTGAAGCTTCGCGAACTGGCCTTGCTCGTCGCGACCTGCTACCTCGGGCTGCTGTTCATGCGAGGTCTCACTACCCGAGCCTGGCGCGAAACCGTGTCCACGATCGCCATCAACGTCCTCGCCATCGCGATTATTACGCATCCCGTTGACTTCCTCGTCGGCGATGGGGGAGTGCTCAGCCTAAGCCGGGATCTCGGCGCCGACGTCAGTGCCGTGATCATGGGCAAGCAACCCGGCGGCACCGGAAATCCCGCGGCGCCGATCGGGCAGGCCCTCATCGACAACTTGCTCATCGCGCCCTGGGAGACCCTCAACTACGGGACGCCGGTCTCCGGCAAACAGGGCACGGGTGCCTGCCAGTACTCGATCAAGCAGATCCTCGACCAGGGCCCCTGGTCCGGCAAAGACAGCACGCCGGCCCGCGAGCTCGCCGGTTGTCCGAGCGAGTACGGCAAGTACAACGAGGTCGCCGACGGTGATCGCATGCTCGGGGCGTGGGAGTACGCCGTCGCGATGGTCCTGTTCGCGATCCTCACCATCTGCCTCAACGCGATCCAGATCCTTGCCCCGTACTTCCTGCTCTTCGAAGGCCTCCTGCTCAGCCTCGCCCTGATCGCGGCCCTGATCCCGACACTGCAGCACCAGCTGGCCTACCGCATCAGCTCGATCGCCGGAACCATCGCCAAGCTGCTGATGGGGATGTTCTTCATCGCCGTCATGACAGTGCTGCTGCGGTCACTCATGCTCGCCGACCTTGGCCCGCAACTGGTCAAGTTCGCTGTCATCGACATCGTCGTCTTCTCCGGCTTCCTGTTCCGTAAAAGGCTCATGGCGAACATTCAACGGATCCGGTCCAGCGCCAACACAGGCGTCCAGCGGCTCGGCAGGCCACGTAGCGGACCGAAATCCATGCCCTTACCCATCGTCGAGCCTGGCCCGCACCGGATCAGCCGCACGATCAAGACCGGCGCCGGCGCCTTCACCGAAGCCATCGCCCCGGCGAACGACCTGAAGAACCGGCTGGTGACCGCGAGCAAATTGGGCGGGAAGGTCGGCAGCAAAGCCGTCTCCTTCACCCTAGGCGCCCCGGTGTCCTGGCCGGCCGCCGCCAACCGCGCGCACACCGCCCTCACCGCACGAGGCACCGCGGCCAAGGCCGCGCTCGGGCGCAAGGCGGGCGCTGTAAAGGCCTACGCCTCTACCTACGCCGGAAACATCGGCGCCGCCGCCAGCCCACTGGTGAATGTCGCGACCACCGCGGTGTCCGTTCTCGGCACCCGCCGGTTATCCGGCGAGTCACCAGCCGAGCCTCAGCCGCCTGCCAGAATTTCGGCCACTCCCAAGTACACCGGCACCGACCTTGCGGCCACCACCCCCGACAGCAGAGGACCGAGAAGGCCACACAGCCAGAGCCCGGACCCGACACCGCTGCCGCCTGGGATGCTGCCGATCACGCCGACGTGGTCGCAACGCGCGCGTACCCGGCTGAACGAGCACCGGTCATGAACCCGCTGCTCGCCCTCCAAGTCGCCGAGCACGTCCGCAACGAAGTCCGCGAACATCCGAAACGATGGGGCTGTCTCGCTCTCTTTCTCCTGTTCGGACCTGTCATCGCCTGCGTGCTCGTCGCCGTCCTGATCACCGTCATCATCGCAGGGGGAGCAGACGGATCAAGCTCGACACCTGGTCATGTGCCTGGCATCCCGGACGTCATGCTCACCGCTTACCAGCAGACGGCTCAGCGCATCGGTGGCATCAGGCCCGCCTGCACCGGGATGCGGTGGTCGATCCTCGCAGGCATCGCCGAAGTCGAATCCCGTCACGCGTCCGACCGGACGATCGCGCCCAACGGGGACATCACCCCACCGGTCCTCGGCCCACCTCTCGACGGCAGCGGTGTTGGCGGCAACCGCACTCCCATCCGAAATCCCGACGGAACCTTCGCCCGCGCCGTCGGCCCGTTCCAGTTCCTCACGACCACCTGGGCCGGCGTCGAACAAGACGGCAACGACGACGGCGTCCGCAACCCGCACAACGCCTTCGACGCCGCTCTCGGCGCGGCGGTCTATCTCTGTGGGATCGGCCCTCGCGATCTGAAAGACCATGCGCAGCTCCGCGCAGCGCTCCTCCGGTACAACGCCAGCCAGACCTACGTCACCCATGTCCTCGCCAACATCGAGCGCTACGACGCGGTTGAACTCCAACCCGTCGTCAATGCCTCCGGAGCAGCGAAGATCGTCATCGACGCCGCAATGTCGCAGCTCGGAGTGCCGTACGCGTGGGGTGGTGGGACCGCCGCAGGGCCGAGCCGCGGGATCCGGGACGGTGGGGTCGCTGATCGGCATGGTGACTACAACAAGATCGGCTTCGACTGCAGTGGCCTTGTTCTCTTTGCCTACGCCAAGGTCGGTATCGCCTTGCCGCACAGCAGCAGGGCGCAGTTCGCGTTAGGGACGCGTGTGCCGAAAGAAGCGGGGCTCGGCGCTCTGCGGCCAGGTGACCTCGTGTTCTACAGTCCGAATCTCATTCATCACGTGGGAATTTATATCGGCGATGGCAGAATGATAAATTCTCCTTCATCTGGTGAACGAGTCAGAATTGATGTGATTAACGTCGGATACCATGCCGGCGGCGTTCGCCTTGTCGGGTAGTCTGCGCGCGCATCTACGTGCCTCCTCTATTGGGTCGTCATGTGATTGTGCAACCGAGGGTCTTCACGAATTTCGTAAAGGTTGGGTGAAACCTTGACTGATGATATGTGAATTATCTCCTGCCAGTCATTTGGCCAGCGTGTCGTAGATGACCAGCGAATTCCTGTTAGTGGAACTCCGGTGAGGTCCAAATTTGTCAAGTCTGCGCCTGCAAAGTCGGTTGTGGCAGCATTGATGCGTTCAAGTCCTCTTGCTAACCCTGCGGTGAGTTTGCCGTTGAAGCCCTGCTTGCGGCCAATTTGTAGATCTCTTCTCAATGCGGAGGCAAATTCAGGGTCCAGGGCGGAAACGTTAAGGATGGCGGTAAGTGTGCGTTCTAGGCTTCCAAGCTTGGAAATCGTGGTTGAAAGCTGTGCCGTATTGCTCATTAGCTTGTCGAACTCTAAGGCGAGTTTCGACTGTCCGGTAAGGCCTTGCTTTAATTGTTCTTTACTGAACTGGTCGAGATTGGTGGAATCAACCTTGCTGGTCAGCTTTCGTGCGATTTTCTGACCCTTTTGTAGGTGACCTGTGAGTATTAGCGTGTGGGCGTGCTGTCGCCATAGTGATCGGCCGTGAGTGAGATCGTTCTTGACCTGTAGTGCGGTCCGCAAAGAATTCTGAAGGAGGGATATAATCTCCGTTGTGGAACTCGCGGCAGGAACATAAAGGTCGATCAGTCGGGTGATATCCAGGGCGCGCTCAATATTCTTCGCAATTCGGTCGCTCTGTTCGAAGGCTGAGTCGAGATTGTGGTTTAATGCGGCGAATTGCGCTTCTTGAAGTACTTGCGCTGGTAGGCCGACTCGAACGTTCAGGCGGCTGCGCCAAGGGCTTGTCATTAGGTTCTCGGCATAGGTCGCGACCATCGAGATGTCCTGTTGGGTGTCCGGTTCTGCGAGCTTCTCCTTTGGGAGTATGGCCTCAAGTCCCGCTTCTGCATCGATTTCTTCGGCGAGTGCGCTATCTAGGCGGTTGGGTTCGCCGAAATTCATCGCGTCGCGGAGTCCAGATTCGACGTCCAAGATCTCACCAAGATTGTCGTGCAGGACGGCGAGGCTCTGACGGATGGCTTGCTGTTGCCTGGGATCAGGGATGGCGTTCATTGGTCTTCTTCCTGATCGCGCAGATGTCGTGCTAGTGCACGGCGTGCCTTCTTCAGGTTGGAGCGGACTGCGGTGGGCTCTATGCAGATTTCGTGTGCGATCTCTGTGGGGGTGTAGCCGTAGAGAGTCCAGGCCATGACCTGCCGCTGTCGTGGTGGCAGCAACTGTAGTAAGCGAATGGCATCTTGACTCTGTTCCCAACCTTCGAAGCTTGAGTTTCTCAATAAAGGTGAAGGCTCAGGCGTCTCTTCATTGGGTTGCTCAACTGTGGCCAATCTGCGAATCAGCGATCGAGAGGCGACTCGATATGACCAAGCTCGAGGATGGCTAATGGTGTCCCATAGCCGGTAGGCTTCGCCCATCGTGTCTTGGGCTATGTCCGCTGCGTCGCTTAGTAGTGCACCCTGAAGGACCAGGAAGCCGACCAGTCCCTTCACCGTCTCTCGGTAGAAGGCGCCAAATTCGATGTCGATCAGGACAGTTTCTGCCCGATTGTCCGATCTTGGCGACTGTGAGAAGGGCTTAGGTTGGTCATGGTCGGACATTGCTCTCCCTGACAGGATCGGGAGTCGGAGTGCTGATGCGAATCCGGAGTCGGCTCCCGTCGTCGCGAACATCGTCCAGCTCGACCATACCTTCAGGCGGAAGGCGCGCCGCTAGAGTGCATAAGGTTTCCTGGCGTCGACGGTCGCGAGCTGCCTGCCAGTGGAGCCGTAGCGCCGCCGCAGCTAGAGGGATCAAGGTACTAGCGATGCTGACCATGATGATCAGAAGTGAGGGCACTCTTCTGTCCCGCTCTCTGTGGGGTGAACTTGGTAGAAGCTAAGAGTGTGCAGACCTTGTCAGCGTGAACTTCTTCAGGCGACTTCTTCAGAGGATCGCCAACTGGCCGGCTCGTCGCCGTGAGCGAGCTACTGCACGAGAGCTCGGAGGCCACTCGTATCAAAGGCCACAGCTTCAGGCATGTCTCCCATCAAGTTGGGCCGAGACTTCGAGGAGGCTGCCATGGATACAGGGCTTGCGTATGAACAAGCGGTTGACCCAGCGGCTGTTGATCTGCTAAGCCTCGCCATCTTGCCTGGTCAGGCGCCATGGGCAGGCTCCCCGGGGAATGCCGACTTGTTCCCCCATGGCTGTCAGGCCATCCAGGGAACCAGCGCGCCGAAGGCGCTCGATATCCACCACGTGCTCGCCGAGCCCGCGCTGTGGTGGGTGACCACGGCGGTGGTCGCGATCTTGATCGCGGTCTTCGTCCTCCACCGACACTTACGTTCCCACCACCTCCGCTCCAGAGTCAGTTACGACCTCCTCCCGACCGCCACGTTCGACCCGTCGCTCCAGGGCGTTCTGGCGTTCGCGCATCAGCTCGGCCGGGTGCGCCCGGTGCACGGCTGGGTGCCGAAGTCCGCGGTCGGTGTCCGGGTGCGGTTCAGTACCGACGAGGTGTTCGGGAAGCTGACCATGAGCGTGGAAGGCCGGGAGTCGATCACCGGCGTGATCAACAAGCTGACCTACCCGGAAGTCGAAATCCGCCGCAACGCGGACGACCGAGGAGATGTCTCCCGAGAACACGGACGAGGGCGAAATGACCTCCGTGCGGGCGGGGGAATGCGATGAACTTCTTACGAGGCCTCCGGGCACGCCGAAACGGGGAGATTTCTCCTTCCTCTGGGGGAGCGCAGGTGCATGTGGCACGCGCCGAGCTGGTTCTCGCGCGACCGGCCCACCTCGCGCTCAAGGCACTGCCGCTCCGGCCGGACGACCCGCTGCAAGCTCTGGCTAACGCGCTGGGCGACGTCCGGCCTGACCTTGGCGAGACGGTCGACGTCTGCCTCGACCTGATTCCGCTGACGCCCGCGAGGATCCGCCACCTCGCTCGTGAGACTGCCAAATCGGAAGGGACGGTAGGTCGGGCGCTCGTTGAGGCCGCAGGCGAGATTGTCGGTGAGTTCGTGCCGACGGCGCGCGGAGCCCGCCGGCCCGCGGCACCAGCGGTCGCGCCGGTACCGAACAAGTTCGCCACGGACGAGCCGGTCTTCGCGGTCCAGCTGCTGATCCGCTGCCGTTCGGAGATTCCCGGCCGCGCCGAGGCGCATCTGCGCAGCGTGATCGGTGCCTTCGACGTCTACCGCGGCGACAACTATTGGCGAGCTCGAGGGCCGCGTGTGCTGGGGTGGCATTTCGGCGCGGACACGATCCTGATCCGCAGGTTCTTCGACCGGCGTTTCGACACCGGCTTGGCCAAACCGCGCAGCCGGTCCTACGTGACGGCGAGCGAGATCGCGGCGCTGCTGAAGCCGCCATCCGGGCGTTGCCTGTCGCCGGTGATCGCCCGCAGCCGTGGCTGGGTCATGCCCGCTCCCAGGGAGATCCCGAGGTACAAACCCGGCGCGGGGCTGGTTCGGCTCGGCTATGTCACCGATCTCAACGGCGAGGATCGGCTCGTCGGGGTGCCGATCCGCGAGCTGCTGTTCTCGGCGCGGTTCGGGAAGGCCGGTTTCGGTAAGACCGAGGAAGCGCTCGCGCAGGCGATCGAGATCGCTCGGCTCGGCGGCGGAGTCTGGTTCCTGGATCCGCACGCTGACGGTTGGAAACGCGCGAAACCGTATCTCTCTAATCCTGAGTTGCGGAATCGGTTGTGGGAGGTCAATCTCGACGTCCGCGGGCGAGACAAGCGGCTGCCCGGCTGGAACCCGCTCAGCATGCAGGGCTTCTCCGAGGAGGACATCGAGGACCGCGTCGACGCCGTCGTTACCTCGTTTGCCACGGCGCTGGGGTGGGGAGATTCGGCGCCGCGGGCGAAGTCGATTCTGACCAAGGCGTGCGAGGCGCTCTGCTATCTCGCGATGCGGCTGCCCGCCGAGTGCGCGCCGACGATCTTCCAGATCCCGACGCTCCTTGACGACGACGCCTGGCGTGACGAGATCTTGCGCGTTCTGAAGCCGAGCATCCGTCGTTACTGGACGGATTCGTTCACGAAGCTCGCGCCGGACGCGACCACGGTGGTCACGAACATCATCAACCGCCTGCGCACCAGTCCGACGTTGTCTGCCTTCCTCGGCTCGTCGGTCACGACGTACAACGTCCGCCAGGCCATGGACACCGGGAAGATCGTCTTCGTCTGCACCACCGGCACCGGCGAGACGAACAAGCTGATCACCTCGTTCATGATCTACGACCTGTTCCGCGCCGGCCGCTCGCGCGCGGACACACTGGTCGATCAGCGCCGCAGGTGCGACGCCTTCGTCGACGAGCTCGCCGCGGTCGACGGAGCATCGCGCGGCTACCTCGCCGCGATCCTGGAACAGCTGCGGAAGTACCGCGTCGCTCTGCACGCGATGAACCAGATGCCCGATCGGCTCGCGCCGGAGACCCGCAGGGCGCTGCTGCAGAACCAGTCGCTCCTGATGACCAGCGCCGCGGCGGTCGACGGCGCCCGGACGGTGGCCCGCGAGTACGGAGGCCTCGTCCACCCCGCGACGATCACCGAACTCGAGCAGTTCCACCACGTCGTCACCGTGACGCTCGGCGGCCAACGCACCACGCCGTTCAAGATCCGCGGCCTCCACGTGGACGACGAGTTCGCTGACCACTTCCACCCCGAGTGGAACGACGACGTCGACCGGTGCCTCGACCGGAACCTGACCCGCAGGCCGATCGGCGAGGTGCTCGACGAACTCGAGGATCTCGACGACCGCGTCCTCGACGCCTTGCGTGGCAACCAGTCGGCACCTCGTTCGCGGCGCGGGCGGCCTCCATCCCGCGGGAGCGGCGCAGGCATCGAGTTGCCGGCACCCGAGTCGACGGTGGAATGACCGATGCAGCGACTCGACCCCTTCAAGCGCGAGGCCCTGACAGTTCTCTACTGGCACCGCATGGTCTCCACGGAGCAGGTGCGACGGTTGATCGCGCCGGCCACGCCGATCCGCACTGTCCAGCACAAGCTCCTTGCCCTACGAGCAAACGGTCTTGCCGACGGTTTGCACCGGCACCACGCTCCCAGGACCTGGCACGTCACCGAGAGTGGTGCGGAACTGGTCGAGGAGTCCGGGCGAGTTGATGCCCGCCCGTACCGCATCCCGCGGGCGGCTGTGGTGGAGCTGCTGCAGGATCATGCGCTCGACGTCGTCGAAACCGGGCTCGCCTTTACGACGACGGCGCGCCGGCGTGGGGATGAATGCGGGCCGCTGTCGTGGACTCCGGAGGTCGCGCACCGGTTTCGAGACGGCCGTGGACGGCGCCAGGGCGTTGTCATCGCGGATGCGGTGCTTGATTACGTCCTTGACGAAGACGGGCGACGGTCACAGCGCACGTTCTTCATCGAGCTGGACCGCGCGACCATGCCCGTCGCCCGGCTAGCGCAGAAGCTCTGCTCCTACGTCCATTACCACGACTACATCCCCGGCAAGCCGAACTCGGCTGGGCGTCCCGCATGGCGAAGCCGGTACGCGCGCTTCCCGCGGCTTCTCATCGTCCTATCCGGCGCTGCCGAGCACGTCCTTGAGCGGCGGCTCGCGGACCTGCGGGCTTACGCACAGGCGATGCACGGCCTAGCGCTCGCCGGCGATCGCTTGTGCGCGCTGGGGACGACGCTGCGGAGACTTCGAGACCACGGACCGGCAGCCGACATCGCACTGCCGCTGCTCGCCGAGAGTGGCGCGCCGGTATCCGCGTTCGCCTGGCCCAAGGCCGGTGGATCATGATGGACGAGCCTGTTGACCTCGTCGAGCAGCTCGGGTGCTCGTCTCGGTTGCGCCAGCGTCGGTTCACCTTGCTGCCGCTGCGAGGTGAAGGAACTCCGTTCACGGACTCGCAGGGACGGGCACCCGGCGACAGCACCGCGCCTGAGGAACTCGCTGACCTGATCTCCTCCATCGCGACCGTCGGCGTCCTTCAACCGGTTCTCGTCGAAGAGATAGACGTCGCCGATAAGGCGCCCGCCATGAGGCTGACGGCGGGGGAACGCCGCCTGAGGGCATGCCGGTGGGGAGCGGTCCACAAGCCGGAAAACCCGCACTTCACCGCACTCCCGGCGGTCATCTGCCCCGGACCGCTGTCGGATGAGGAACGCCGGATCTGGCAGCTGGTCGAGAACCTCGCTCGCGAGAACCTGCGCCCTGGTGAGCTGGCGGCCGCGCTCGTCCTCGATCGCTGCGCGGTGCTGCTGGGCAAGCTGATCGCGCACGGCTACAAGGTTCCCGCCGACGTTTACGCCATTGACGACCCGATCGCCCGGTTCTCCGCCATGGAGCGGATCCGCGGCGCCGACAAGAAATGCGCGGCGCCGTGGTCCCAGGTCCTGTCCCGCCTCGGCCTGCAGCTGACTCCGCGGAAGGCGCGCGAGCTGGTGCGCGCGTTCGCCGAGATGCCCCGCGAGATCGCCGAAGAGATGGATGAGGCCAAGATCAGCCTTAACACCCGCATCCGGTTCATCGAGCTCAACCGCGGGCGGGCGCAGGCCGCACAGGACATCTGGGCCGCGGTGAAGAAGACCAACCGGACCCGGTTGCTGAGCTCGGCCTTGACCGCTGCGGCCGACCCGACGATCACTCCTGACGGAGCTCTTGCCGAAGCCGAGCAACTGCATGAACAAGCGGACAGTGCACGAGCCGACAAGCTCCGCGCTGACTCATCAGTGACCGCTGACTCCGTCCAGTTCGTGGAACAACGACTTGTCGACAACACCCTCGCCAGCCTTCGTCTCCTGACCGCCGCGCTGGCTCGCGGTGCCCGGCTCTCCGCGCACGATCTGGCGTCGCTCCGCCTCCTGACCGATCAGCTCAACGGAACGGAGTGAGCCCCTTGTCCGTCTTCCTCGGCCTGCCCACCGGCGCCGTGCCGGCCGCGCGGTGCGACTGCAGGCGCTGCCCCTGGTACGCGGGCACCGACGCCGAACCCGGTGCGGTGATCGCGCCACTCTGTTCCGGGTGCAACTCGGACTGCAGCTACTGCGGCTGCGCACGCGCAGAGACCGCGCAGACGGGAACCGCGTGCTCGAGCTGCCCGGTTCGATGCGGTTCTCGAACCGACATCAAGGCGTGGATGGCCGATGTCGGGGAGACCCTCGAGTTCGACGACGTCGTCGTCCGCGGCCGCTTGCCCGAAAGCTTGCCCTCCTTCATTCCGCAGGTCGACGGATCCGGCGCCGGCGACCTCGACGCCGCGTTGGGCTGGCCCGCCTACGCCGTCGGTCTGCGTCGCGTGTTCTCTCCGCAGACGCACGCCATCTATCCCCGTTGGGATCAACCAGCGACGGCCGCGGAAGCGTTAGGTCTCCCGGCAACGACACTGACCGTCCTCTCGGGGTACGGAGAGGACCCGCTGGTCGAAGCGTTCTGGACGGCACGGCACCGCGATCGGCTGCTCGACCGGCTGGCGACGCTCGAGTTCGATCTCGTCCTGGCCCCCAACTACTCGGTCTACGGCAACTGGCCGCGCGCCGAACACCTGATCAACATGCGCAGGTCGCTGCTGCTCGCGGAGGAATTCGTCAGGGCCGGTATGCCGGCCGTCCCGAACCTCTACTGGTTCCGGCTCGAGGACCTCCAGCGGTACGCCGCGTGGATCGCCGACACGGCACCGCCCGCCATCGCAATCAACCTCCAGACCGTGCGCGAGAACAAGAACTGGGAAACCTGGGCGTTGCCCGGTCTCACCTGGCTCGCGGAGAACATCCCGGACGACCTCCCGGTCATCATCACCGGCCTGTCCCGCCAAGACCGCATCGCCACCGCCGTCGAGCTGTTCGACACCAGGCTGATTCTCGTCAGCCAGAACCCGGCGCAGTACGCGCTCCACGGAGCCGTGATGACTCCGGAAGGGCGCAAGGACCTGAAAGCCCGCATCCCGGACGCCTTCGCGAGCTCGGTGCGCTACCTGGCTTCGCTCTTACCCGACAGAGGAAACTGATGCAGCGGACGCTCTGGATTCTGCTCGGCTGGTCATCCGAGTACGGTGCCGCCACGACCGTCGTCGCGGTGCTCGGTATCGATCAGGGAGACGACGGTCGGATCGACCGGTACATCGAATGGGTCCCGCGGGAGTATCAACGCTGCCTCACCTGGCGCGAACGCATCGCTTCGACCTCGGAGGGTGATCTCCGCGCTCACATGGAGATCTGGGAGAACTCGCTCACCGCACCCGCCGCACGCATCGACCTCATCCCCTCGGCGCCTGATCTCGCTGCCGCTGTTCAGTCCCAGCTCGACGACCTGCTCGGTAGCGCCGGCTGATCGAGTCTCCATGGGAACGAATTCCAAAACCAAGCACGCGGCCTACTCTGTCGGCCCTTCGGCTTCGGAGGGGCTGCCGCTCGAGGACGGTCCGAAGTCGACTGATGTTGAGATCGCCTTGTCGGTCGTCGAAGGCTTCGCCCTCAACGGAGTTGATCCCGAGAACCCCTTCGAGCCAACGACGCTCGACCTGCCCGATGACATCGAAGAACGGTACGCGATGTTCGTGGAGGCGGTCCACGAGGCCCAAGGGGAAATCGCGAAACTGAGCGGTGATCCAACCGAGTTCGAGGATGCCTTGCATACCCAGTGCGAGCTGTTCCTGAACGGCCTGACCCAGGATGAGCTCAAGGAACTCGCTGCCGCACAGGGCTTCAAGTACCCAGGGCTGGTGGGATTGTCCGAGACCAACGGAAACCCACTGGTGCACTGGCTCGATCCGTCCTATCCGGACGATGCAGGCACGAAGCAGATGATCCAGAGCGTCGCGATCAACAGGTTCGCGGCTTTGTGCTCCGGTGAAACCGTCGGTGGCAAGACCCTCGAGCAGTGGCAACAGTTGGGCACGAGTCTGGTCCCGACGCCGAGCCACAGCGTGCCTCCGGGCTTCACGTCCTGGACGCCGACAGCTGCCGAAGTGCAGGCAGTACAGGAAACGATCAACTCCGCTGCTGGTGCCGTCGAGACAGCCAAGGCCAACGGCTCGTGGGCTGATCCCGACCTCGTCTCGACTCTCATCGCCGCGGAAAACAAGCTTGCGACCGCCCACAGCCCGGCGCTGGATGACTTGGAGACGATACGTTCCGCGGCGAAGCATCAAGTCGACCAGGCGTTCACGGACATCGGTCCACATGAACTCTCCACCGCGATACAAGCTGCGAAAGACGACGACCAGATCGCGCCTTTCCAGGCCAAGGTACTCAATGCCCACCAGGTTCTGAAGCTGCTGCGTGCGTCGACCGAGAAGCAGGAACGGCTCGATCTCGAGCACCTCGCCGTGGAGCGCGCTGCAACGAAGGTGACGTTCGAAGCCAACATCGCCGAGCTGCAAAAAGCACTTGGTCCCGGTGGCCTACCCAGCCTCGCCGAGCCAGGCGGCATCGCGGCGATGAGCAAGTTCCTTGATCATTCGCACCAGGCGGGCGTCGCCTACATGGACATGGGCGGTTGGAAACCGGTCGAGCCGACACTCGCGCACAACGTGACTCTCCAAGTCGCGCACACCGAGATCGCGCCGTGGGTAGACCAGCAAGAACTGAAGGACCTACGAACCTTCGTCGTCTCCGCCGGCGTCCTCACAACCGAACAAGCTGCGGCTGCGACGAAATCCTTCTGCAAGTCGTTGCTGGTCCATCAAGCCTATGGGTCCACTGCGGCGGTCGCGTCGCTGAAACACAGTTTGCAAGAGAAGGTCGCACTCAAGAACAGCACGAAGTCATTGCCACCCAAGGCAGGGAAGGCCGCGAAGGCCCCCATCTTGGCGGCACCGAGGAGCGCGTTCGGTCGCCAGCACGCCGAGATGCTCTCGGCGCTGAAGCAGACCAAAGCCGCCCTCGTGGCCTTACCGAAATCGGTCGATCCGTCCGCTGTCGCGGCTTGGGACTTCGGAGCGGGTAAACCCGCACACCTCGGCGGGACACATCCGAAGACTCTGCACACCGGGCCAGACGGCAAAACCTGGCTCGCGAAAGGAGAAGCGACTCCACGAGGCGGCGCGGTCATCGCGGCCGAGGCCGCTACTTCGGGAGCACTTCAACGTGCAGGTCTGCCTGTGGTCCCCGTATTCGCCACCAAGATCAACGGAAAACCGGCCTCCGTGCAGCCGATGCTCGTCGGCGCGACCGAGATGTCCAACAATCCCTCCACCTGGTCGCAGACCGACGTCGACGACATCGTCCGCCTGCACGTCGCAAGTTGGGCTCTGGGGAACCACGATCCACACACCGGCAACGTCCTCCGGACAGGGGAGGGTGGCCTCGTCCCGATCGACCATGGTCAGTCGTTCAAGTTCTATGGTCAGGACAAGCTGTCGATGTCGTTCCGCCCGAACAACACGACGGCCGTCTACCACCAGGCGTACGACGCCTTCAAGGCGGGCAAGCTCGCCAAAGGAGTCCGGGTCAACCCTGCGGCCGCCCACTCGGTGATCAAGCACCTCGAATCGGTTCCAGACGCAGAGTGGCGTGGATTGCTGCGGGCGGCGGCCTACGCCGGCGCCGCGCAGAAGCAGATGAAGTGGGCTCCGGCGATGCGTGCGAGGGCGGCCAAGCACCATGGCACCGCCGAAACCTCGGTGACCACGAAACAGGTCGCCGAGGCCTTCCTCGACTACGCGGTCGAGCGCAAGAAGAACCTGCGCAAGGACTTCACCGAGTTCTTCCTCGGTGAGCTGAAGCTGTCGAACGCCGCGGCCCTGCAGCACGCGGGGGCGACCTGATGGGCACCAACTCCAAGACGGCTCACACGAGCTACTCGATCACGCCTTCGACCCCGTCAGCAGAGCCGGAACCTCCGGAGGAGGAGGTCTCCGCTGATGAGCAGGCACCGGCCGAAATGGACAGCTCCAAGGAACCGAGCGCTCAGCCGCTGACGCCTATCCCAGATACGCCGGACGTCGGTAAGCCGTTCGGCGAGCCAATTCTGGTGGGCGGAACCGACCTGCACGCATCGAGTGCCACCCTGGTGAGTTACGCCAGCGCCGAAGGCCCACGCACCGTTCTGCACGCACTGGTCAGCGAGGAGGCGGAAGAGAAGCTGCTCGACGCTATCAACGTCACCAAGGAGACGGCTCCAGTCCAGGTCGAGCAGGTCGTTCATGGCCGGCTGCCGGTCGACGAGCAGCACGGACTTGCCGACAAGATCATCGCGGCCGCGAAGAGCGTGAACCACCACCTCAAAGCGGGAGATCTCTCCGTCGGGAACCTCCCGTCGACAACAGAGCAGAAGATCAGTGACGCGAAGGCGGCCATGGCTGCCGCGGCCAAGGACGTCGGTGACAGTCCGGGACCGGCGGACTCCGCGATGCTCGCGCACTACGCGGCGAAGCTGGCAGACGTCGAGGCAGCGGCCGCCGCAGCGAAGAATGTTGGGCACGTCAACCCGTACCTGCACGAAGGTGTCGCGACGGTCACCGTGACGATGCCCGTGCTCGCGAGCGACACTGGCGATCACCGGGTCGCCGGTCTCCTGCGCGACGCGACACGGATCAAGCCGACCCTGGACTCTGAGACCGGCCAGGCCAGCTGGAACGGCATGGCGCGGTGGGAGAAGGTCGCCGGCAAGGAGTACGTGATCAACCTCGGCGATGGATTTCAAGCCGTCTACCGGCCTTACAGCGTCAACTCGCCGGAGACGACGGAGTTCTCCTTGCGCGGCAGGCTCGAGATCATCGCGCCCGCCGGCGAGGGGCATGGCCCGGACGTGGTCAAACGGCTCGGGCAGCTCAACCTGGCCAACCGCCCCATGACCCAGGCCGAAGGCGAGTACGGCTACCTCGGCGCGAACGTCAAGGCGCAGAACCTGGCAGGCAAAGCCGAGGTGCAGGCGGCCATCGCAACCGGCGAACAGCTCGAGGAGATGACGCGCCAAGAGCTCTTCCATGAGCGTGCTCACCTCGCTGTCGGCCTGGACGACATTCAGCTCGCGCGGTTCGCCAAAGACATCCAGTTGGACGCGCACACGCAGGCACTACCGACGAGGGTGAAGGTTCTGCGCGAAGCCGTAGCGAAGGTGACTGGGCACCAGACCGGCGAGGCACTCGCCGCCACCGCGGGCTACGACCCGGCTCCCCGGCGGTCCGGCGGCTGGCTCACGTGGAACCGGTTCGATGTCGGCAACTCGATGCCGAAGCTGACCGCCGCGTTCAAGGGCAAGGCCCTGGTCCACGCCACGTCGGCATCGGGGCTGAAGGCGATGCTGGCAAACGGTGTGCTCGCCTCCACCGAGCGCCGGACGTTGATGGGGGTGAGCCGCGGTGTCGGCATGAGCGAAGACCAGGACAAGCTCACCGGCGGGGCGAGTTCCGTCTTCCTGCGCGTGCTCGGCAAGCCACCGTCGGATGACGGCCCGAAGCTGGTGTGGGACCAACCTGAGCGGCTGATGCATCGCGCGGACTACTACGGCGCGAACGCGGACACCTACGGGGCCGTCAACCCCTCGAAGACCGGCAAGTACGCGTCGTCCACACGAGATCCCTTCAAGATCGCCGGCTTCTCCAGCCCCGCCAACGAGGTCATGTTCGGTGATGGAATCGATCTGCTGGGCGCTGAAGGACCGTCGAGAATCCTCTGCGAGAGCAAGAAGCAGCGGGACGAGATCCACACCATGTTCATGGCCAAAGGCATCACGCATATCGCCGGCAAGCCGATCGACGACGTTCTGAAGGTATGAAAGGAGAGATGACCCGTGAATCGTGAGATCGACCTCGACGAGACCGAGCGCATCCTTGAGAACCTGGTCACCGGCCGCACACAGAAGCGGGCTGACGACCTGCTGCCTGGCGCTGAACTCGATATCGACGGCGGCCAACGGGTCGCGCTGGCCAGGCACATACGTCGGGACACGGACGAGCCCGCCCTCTTCTGGATCCGGCCACTGAGTGCGGCAGACCAAGACCCGGAAACGCGGCTACCCGTCTTCGACCAGGCGATTGTCCGACGTCGGGCGCTCCACATCACCGCGGCACGGCTCGATGGCCCGCGTCTCCGGCTCGACCTTGTCGGTGGCGCGACGGTGACCGTGCAGCCGGCGAGGTCCGGCCGGCTCTTGGTCCTGCAGGACTTCGACACCTGGATGACCACGATCCCCGCTGGCGAACGCGAGGGCCTCGAAGCGCTCGATCACGACTGATCTTCACCGCATCGCGCGACTCATCACCGGGGCTTGTCTCGGGTATGAGTGCGACTTCAGAACCTCAGCTGTGCGACGTCGAATGGGTCGCCGAACACCACGAGGCGCACGGTCAGCTGCTTGTTCGCGGCTCCTCGCTCGGCGAGATCATCACGAAGGCGACAGGGGCGCTCGCCGACCACTTCCCTCCCGTGGGCCAGGCGGGTTTGCGTGTGCGGCCCGGGTGGTGGTGCGTGACTACCTGCGAGTGCCGCCGTGGGTTCGCGGTCTCGAATCATCCGGGGTGGCACTACCGCCGTGCACGTTCGAACGAAGTCGGTTCTTGGTACGGCGCCGAGGTCCGGTTCGGCCTGCGGGCAAGACTTTCACACGGTCGAGCGACGTGAAGGCCGATTCGGCAGGCCAGCCGCCGAGCCCGTGTGACGATCACCGGATGGACGAGGGCTGCGACCGCTAGATGAACATCGACCTGCGCATCGTCGTGGGGTTCGTCCTCGGCGGCGGCTTGGCCACGGTATCGGCACTGCTGTTCCGTGCCACTCTCAACACAACGCCCAAGCGCGCACACTACATCGCGATTGTGGCCGCAGCCGCCGTGATCGGAGCGGCTGCCGCCGTTTGGCCGCCCAGTCTGGTTGCCGCAGGCGCCCTCCTTGCGATGATCGGCGTGCCGGCCGCCGCTGTCGACGTCGTCGAACACCGGGTACCGGACTGGCTCACTGCGCCCCTGGCCGTGGGGGTGGTCATCACGCTGGTCACCGCGGCGCTGATTACCGATTCGGCGCCGTCGTTGACCATGGCGCTCGTCGGGGCCATGGTGTGGGGCGGCGTGCTGCTGGTGTCGTTCCTCCTCACCGGCGATCCAGGACCCGGCGACGTCAAGCTGGCGCCGAGCCTGGGGATGCTGCTTGGCTGGCTGGGGTGGAAGTGGCTCCTGACCGGGATCGTCGGTTCCTATCTGCTGGCCGCCCTGCTCGCCGGGCTCGGCCTGCTCGTGAAGCGTTGGAGCCTTCGTGACGGTCGTATACCGCTCGCGCCGCCGATGCTGGCCGCCACCATTCTGAGCGCGACGTTGGCCGCGTGAATCGAACGCACGGGGAGAACGCCATGTTCTGAGGGCTCAGACACCAGCGAAGGAGCCCGCCGATGTACGAACCTCCGTGGTACGACCAGGACCTCGAACAAGCCGCATCGAACGCGGCCCAGCGTTTCGACCTCGATGATGACGAGGCCCGTGAATTGGTCGAGATGGTCGTCGACGCACTGGAAGAAGGTGGCGACGCCGTCGGCGACGCGGCCTGGGACGTTGAGAACGAACATCCCGGTGTTCCAGGTGAAGACTTCGTCGAGGACGTCGCCGCGGACCTCGGTTACGAAGACCTGCTGTGAGCTGACCGGTTCAGTACTCGGCGTCAGCCGTGCCCGGCTTCGCTAGCCATCGCTCCCGGCCGTCGCGCGGCTGTCCGCCGATGAACCCATCCCAGCAGACCACCTCGTGGGCCACATCCGTACCGAGAAGCCGTGGGTCCAAAGTGGACGAGACGTGGTTGTACGTCAGCACGAGGTTGCTGCCCTGCGTGATGACCTCCGCCATCTGGAGGTGGAAACGTGCCCACTCCAGATAGTTCTCGTACGATCGTTCCAGCTTCTTGACCAGGCGACGATGGAAGCCGTTCCGTTGCCGCGGAACATCTGCGATCTCGTCGAAAAGCTCTTTGGCACGAGCGAAGAAGTTCTCGGCCGCGAGACAGTGATGGGCCGCCGACATGACGGCGTCGGTCGGATTCGGTCGTTTGACTGCGATCATGGTTTCCTGCCTTGTTGCTCAGGTGGGGGAGCGTCGATCAGGTTGACCTTCTTGCCGATCCGGACCGGTGCGTCAGCCGGACCGCGCCAGTGGCCGGACACGACTTTCCAGCGGCGGAGCGAGTGGTTGGGTCCGTATGCTTGCCTTCGAAGGAACGGTGCGACGGGAAAGCGGACACCCACGGTGCGTCCGGTCGGCTCGAAGGCCCGCGCCGGTCGAGGTGGCGCCTTCCGGCTGACCGAGAGCACTCGGACCGGGTCCGTGGAGTGACCGGCTCGCGCGGACCGCTTCCGCAAGGTCTTCGGGAGGTGCTCGTCGGTAACGTCCGTGAAGCCGTTCGGCTGGCAGAAGATCCATCCGGCGTGGACTACGCGTAGCCAGTCGATCGTCGTCTTGGCGGCGGAGACCTTGGTTGGGTCAAGGACCTGCCCGCCCGGCTCGTCGGGGACGACGGCTTGGGTAGCTCCCCAGGGCATGTAGATCTCGTTGTCCCAGGTCAGCTCCGCATTCTGTGCGTGCGCGAGCCGGGCCGCTTCGGCCGCTGGGAAGCCCGCCGCGCGGAACTTGGCGATGACCGCTGCGAAGTCGGTGGCGCTCCAGAAGGTCAGCCAGAGTCCGCCGTCGGGATGGCTGATGAGGGTGGTTTCTCCCCAGGAGACGGCGACGATGGCGACTTCCTTGCCGTCTTCTCTGGCGTAGGTCGCCAGCGGTTCGGCGAAGAGCATGAAGCCGGTCAGCGCGGGCAAGTCCTGAGGTTCGATGTCCCAGCGGTCCCGAAGATTCCGGGCGGCATGGTGAACGAGCGACGTGATGTCGTTGGTGACGTAGAACAGCCGCGCTTGATGGAGCCGCCGGTACTCGTCTGCCAGCATCAACTCGGCGCCGATGTCCGGATCGCCGATCGGGCGAAGCGTTCCTCGGCCTTCGCGGACCATCGCCGAGGTGAACAGGTGAGCGACGGAGGTCGTTAGGTACTCGGCCAGGTGCTCGCGCAAGGCGGGAAGCTCACGCGGCTCGGGCGGGCACCAGGTTGTTTCAGCGTGCTCGGCCATGGCGACGCCCCGCGAACCGCTTCCGAACAGCCAACGACCTCGTGTTGATGTGCCGCATTGCGCCTCCCAAGAAACCTTGAGCACTAAGTAAACAAGGTTCAGGGTAAGCAAACTTTGTATACTTAGTCAACAAGGTTTGTTTGAGGCGAGACATGCCGCGATGCCGCTGGTCCGAGTCGGACGCGCAGGTCCCTGTTAGCTTCAGCCTGGTGAGCGGCGAAAACCATCGGGTGGAAGATGGCCGTCCGGCCGGCGAAGGGCTGACCCTTCGATATCTCGGGATGGTCGAAATCGGGGAGTGGTTCAGGGTCTCGCATCGGACGGTTGCCCTTTGGCGACGCCGTTACGCCGCTGATCACCCGTTTCCGGATCCGGATGTTGTCGTCGGTCGGACGCCTGGTTGGTCGCCCTCGCGCGAGTCAGAAATCCGGACGTGGGAACGAGCGCGGCCAGGCCAAGGCGTAGGTGGCGGCCGGCCGCGGAGGGTGCCCTAACAGTGCAAACTGGACGTCTCCGCCTGAGCGGCGGAGGTTTGAGGCTCGGGCGAGATTCGGTATTATTTCTTTCGTTAAATTGAAAGATTAGGACCTTGCGTCTCGACGAATGGGCCTAGGTCTACTGAAGTGGATTTGGTCTGAGATTCGTGCAGGTCAAACCTGCAATCATCTTGGGCTGCCCGAGTGAACTCTATGCTTCCCAATTCGAACGTCGAACCCTTGAAACTTATTGACGTTTCGTGATCAAATGTGGCAGCCGTAAAGTTGATGTCAGCGCGTAAGTATTTGCTTTTGCATAGATCCAGTACGCACCCTTCAAATGAGCAGTCTTCAAAGTTGAACCTGCTCGAGTCGGCGTTGTTATCGACGAGGTAGAGGTGAACGCTGGAAAAACTGGAGTCGTCGAAGTGGATTGTGGCATCCTTGAACTTGGCATTAAAGAAATGAATCTCCGCATCCCTGAATTTCGCGTCGTAAAAGTAAGTGGCCCCTCCGGTGAAGGTGCAGTAGTCGAAGAGGACTTCGCACTTTATAAAGTTGCACTCCGAGAAGCTCCCTTCGTCAAAGTATGCACCGGTGAAGTCTAGATCGCTTCCGCACCATGTGTCGCAATGGCTCGGGTTCTTCAGGTGCTCGCGGATAACTCGAAGCACAGTGGAGCGTACGGTTCTTTCGCCTTCTTTGTATATTGGAGACTCCGGGCTGGGATCGTAAGGCATGCGAACATATGCACACAATACGTCAATACATGCCTGCCGTCTGGACTTCCAGTCGTCGGCGAGTTGTGTCATGGCATATACGCCGGCTAGTCGGACGGCAGCGTTAGCGTGCCCTAGTTGTTCAGCTGCTTTTGCGTATAGATCGGCGAGGTGCTGGGCATCTGCACGGCTGGCATCGCCTTCGGCGACCCTTTGTTTCCTGTATGCGTACACACCTGTCAATACTGCTGCGATAAGAGCGGCGACAGTAAGGGTTGTCTTGATCAGATCCAGATTGCTTGTTGGCGGCTTGCTATCGCCTGCGAGCCTGTGTAGACCCCAGAAGATCAGGACGCATAGGCCTCCTGCGAACAGGACCGCCAGCGGTGCGGTAGTCCACATAGACCACAGCGAAGGGGCATGCTGCCCACCACTCTTCCTGCGATGCGTTCCCTTGTCGAGTTCTTTCATGCCTGTATGTCGTCAAGCACGTCCTGAATGTAACTGGCGGGCCCGATAGCAGTTGATCAGTCGGTGTCGGCGCTGGTGCGGCGTTGCAGGCACTTGATGCGAGAACGAGGGATGTCCGGCCGCGGGCGGGCGCTCCGTTACTCGAGGCCAGCCACACGCCTTGTTTGAGGACTGCCTTCGTGCCTGCATTTCTCTTGATCTGGCCAGTCGGGTGGCGGAAGCAACCGATGGGCCTGGTTGATGAGGACACTGATCGATCGCATGCGGATGCCGATCTCTTTGACGGCGTGCAGGACGTTGGAGCGGCCGCGACCAAAGTGCCCGGCGAAGGTTTGTGAACGCCCTACTGTCTGGCTGGGGGCGTCTCGCGCGTTGTCCGAACAAGGAGTTGGAGACGGCCGGCGTCGAGGACGCTGCGGCTAGCAGCAGTATGCGTAACAATCCCGGGTCTGTGTCCGACTGACGCCTCATGAAGGCGTACATCGTCACCGGAGCTGCGGCACTGCTGCTGGCCGGTTGTTCCAATGGGAGCCCTGCAGAGCCCGCCGCGTCCCTGTCGAGTACGCCGCCAATGACAGTGACCCTCAATGTCGGTGGGGTCGGTGGTGAGCATGTCTCATATACCGACCCCTTGGCGGCTGGCGGCGTAGGATCGGAGACCTTGCCGAACAGTCGCACACCATTCTCTAAGAAGATCATCGTGCCGAAGGGGGCCACTGTTGCTGTAACTCTTTCGGGCACTGCGGGTGCTGTGGTGATCCGGTGTTCTGTCACAGACGAAACTGACCGCTTGGTATTGATCGAAGGCAAGGAGAACTGCAGGTACGTCGCCAAATAGCCGCCCTCGCAGATGTCAAGAAGGCATAACTGGTTGCGCGCCACGCGTGGGTATCCGTACCCAGTGAGCTAGTGTGGGAAGTTTCCCTCGACTCCAGTCGTTAAGTGTCCGCAGCACAATCGAAGGGCTCAAGGAGTTGCGCGGGTGGGGTAGGCCACTGTCCGCGGGGGGGCATTGAAACCTGCATGTCACCTGGGCAGGGCGACTCGATATCTCACAGGTGGACTGCAAGGTTAATCTTCTCGGCGGATTCCCGTTTCCCCAGGGCGGTCTCGCGAAGTTCGTTCAGCTGCCGCAGATACGGTGCCATGTCTTCGGCTTCTTCCAGTACCAACATCGCGGTGGCGGTGTGTACGGCGAGGACGGAGTTGCCGTCGTAGTCTTCGAAGAGGCCGAAAGCCGTTTGAAAATCTTCGTCGAAGCTGTCGGTCGGGATGATGCGCACGTGGCAGTGCGGGACGCTCGAGGTGATCACCAACTGGAGGAGTTGTTCATTCAGGACGCTGCGCATGGTCGGGTCGTGGAGAGCGACTTCGTCGATGTAGAAGGTGGTTTCGAAGCTCGCTGTAACGCCTTGGAGTATTTGCTGCCGCGAGAGCCGTGCCTGCACGGCTTCCTTGACGAGTGGGTCCTTGGGGTTCCGGTTGTGTCGCAGCGTCACTTCCGCGTACTGCTCGCTCTGCAGCAATGAAGGGATTCGCCGCGGTTCGTAGAACGTCATGGTCTTGGCGCTCGTGTGCAGGAAATCGAAGGTCGGGAGCAGATCGGGTATGTTCTCTGGGTGGCGTTGGAGGTCGTAGCCGTTGGCTGATGACTCGGCCAACTTCGTCAGGCGATCGAACTCGGCTGGTGCCGACTTGGCTTTTGCCAAGTAGGCGACGACCTCTAGAACGGATCCCTCGCGTTGCCCGCTCTCCATTCGAGACACTTTCGGAGCTCCCCAGCCGAGTGGGCGGCAGATATCGACTTGAGCCAGGTTGGAAGCTTCTCGCACACGCCGCAACGCGGCACCGAGTTCCCGGCTCTTGGCTGTGGACTCCTCGACGTGCCTGGCTTGTGTCGGTGGTTTCGGTGCCGATTTGAACACGATGGATCGCTTTCTCAGGTCGGGCTTGGTCATGGCCACAGAGGACTTTGTGGCCAGAGTCGGTGGTGGAGTTCGGCTGGGACGAGTGCCGCCAGCGAGAGTCGGGCGGCGAGCACGTCCCTTGCAGCGAGGTCAAACCGTTCGCACGGCCACTGCTGGCCAAAGCAGATTGAGCAGACGAACGTGACGTCAGGGTCGGGCAGATGTGCGGTCAGGTCGCTTACCGAAGAGGCGACTTTGCCCAACGGGCTGTCGCTGTCGACGATCACGCAGTTCCACGACCGGATCGATGGTGGTTTTTCCATGACCGGGTCACCCGCCTCGGCTTCGTCACGGGAATGGCTAAGTCCTGTTCGGGTTACTCGACAAGCCGCCGTACGGCCTGCTGGTTTCGTGTGACAGTGGAAGTAGGGCTTCCAGGTAGGGCCGTGGCTGTGGAGGGAGAACGATGACGTCGCTTGGCTCGTCGTCCAGTACGTCAGGCTCTGCCGAAGGCCATCCTGTTTCCTCATTCTGTCGCTGCTGTCTGACCCTGGCGACGATCGCCAAAGCCGCCCAGTACGGCTGCCCTCGGAACAGGTGAATTCGACGGCGCCTTCTGAGCCGGCTGATGATGAGCCAGATCAGGCAAACGGTGACTGCGGCAGCGCCGACAGACCAGAACATCGACATCGCGGCCTGCTGGACGGCATTCGCTCAGAAGCCTTCGCGAAGCCGATAGGCCAGGCGGACGGAAACGCACGGCCAGGACTGTCCGCAGCACGAGCATCGGCCGTGGAGTGGATCGGTGTCGGGGAAAGGCGCGTGCACGGCGAGATACAGCGTCAGCAAGCTATACAACTGGACGGGTTCAGGATCCTGCGATGGGTTGGCTCGCGATTTGGTCAGCCAGAACGGCAGCCGACGTTTCGAGTCGTGGCGCTTCGAGCTCTTGCAGACGGTTGTCGTCATTACTGACCTCCGGACGCGAGTGGATTCCTGGGCTGTCACCACTCTGGCGTGACCGGCTATAGTTACGTAACGGGGTAACGTCGCTACGTTTGATATTTACCCTCATTTACCCCCTGGCAGAGCCGGAGACCACATGGCCGACGAGAGTGTCACCGCGAAGACGGCGCACGCCCGTCTCGCTGGGGAGATCAAGCGGCTCCGGAGTGCGGCCGACTTGAGTCAGTCCGGCTTGGGTGAGCGGGTGGGGTACACCCGGAACTACGTTTCCATGGCCGAGCGGGCCGGTGGGAATCTTCCGTCGCAGAACCTCGTCGAGGCACTCGATCAGGCCCTTGGTGCCGCAGGGCGGCTGTGCGCGCTTTGGCGCGAAGCCAAGGAGGAGCAACTGGCTCGTCGTCGCCTGGGGAGAGCTACGGTCCTGAGCAGTTCTCCGCTATCGACCGAAGGGGTTGAAGATGCAGAGCTCAGCCGGCACGCCGTCGCCGAGGACGCGCGCGATGCCGCGCGGACTGCGCGCATGATCGCGTCTTCGGGAACGACGAACGAGGCCGTCGAACAGTTCGACTCCGAGATCCGCAGGATCGCCGCGGCTTACATCTCCCGGCCGCTGGTCGACGTCTTCGGCGAAATTCGGGAACTACGCCAAGAGGTCTTCCGACTGCTCGACAGCAACCGGATCCCGAACCAGCTTCGTGACCTCTATCTGCACGCGAGCAGGCTCGGCGGCTTGCAGGCACACGTGTCGCTGGACCTCGGCGACTACCGCGCCGCCGACATCCACGCCCAGACCGCGTGGCTGTACGCCAAGCTCGCCGGACATCAGGACATGCTCGGCTGGATCAAGGCGCTCCAGAGCCTGATCGCCTACTGGGATGACCGGCTCGAGGACGCTGTCGAACGGGCACAGGAAGGTGCTTTGTTCCGGCCGCGTGGAACGACTGGAGCTCGTCTGGCGAGTCTCGAAGCGCGGGCCTGCGCGGCGCGCGGTGACGAACAAGGAACGCTGACCGCGCTCGATGTCGCAGAGAACGCTCGCGCCGACGCGACGATGGAGGAGTACTCCGGCGTCTTCACCTTTCCCGCGGTGAAGCAGTCGGTGTACGCCGGAACCACGCTGCTGACCTTGGAGAGCAGTCCGGCACTGGCGAAACAGGCCATCGGAAAGTCGCAGTTCGCGCTTGACGTCTACCAGGCGGCGGCCCCCGCCGATCGTTCCGCGGGAGACATCTTCGCTGCCCGGCTCGATCTGGCTGGCGCACACATGGTCCTGGGCGATCTGGACGCCACGCAGTCATTCCTGGTTCCCGTTCTCGCCGCGCCTCAGGTGCGCCGAACGGCCAGCATCGTCAAGAGGGCCCGCGACATCGGAGATCGATTGAGCTCCACGAAGTACCTCACAACGGCTCGCGCCAAAGGGCTGCGCAACGAGATCCGGGAGTTCTGCGCGCCGCCACCCGCCCTGCCACCGGGATCGACGGTGGTCACGAAGTGACGTCACGACCTGAGGGCGTGGACACGACGAGCCGTGCCAAGCTCGCTGGAAGTGCGTATAAGGACGAGGCCGATCTCGCCGCACGGCAGTCGCTGTACAGCTGGCAGCAGCCGCGTTACGACCTGCCCGGCATCGTCCTCGAACATCTGCCGCCATCGGCGACGAGCGTGCTCGACCTGGGCTGTGGGAACGGGAAGTTCCTCGACCGCATCCGTCGTGAGCGTCCGCAGGCGCTCGTCATCGGAGCTGACATCTCGCCGGGGATCCTGGCGCCCTTGCCACCGCCGACCGTGGCGGCTGACGCGGCGGCGCTGCCCTTCGCGTCTGGACGGTTCGACGTCGTCCTGGCGCTGCACATGCTGTACCACGTCGCCGATCTGCCCGCGGCACTCGAAGAGATCCGCCGGACGCTCGTTCCCGGCGGCCTCGTGTTCGTCTCGACGAACGCGCACAGCGACAAGGTCGAGCTGGACGACCTCTGGTCAACGGCCGCCGGCGACGTCCTCGGCATCGACAACGGGCCGAGGCGGGTGGCGCTCAGCGAGCGGTTCGCGCTCGAAGACGCGCCTCGCCTCCTCGAGCCATACTTCGAGCAGGTCACCGCGGTCGATCTTCCCGGCGTGATCACCGTCCGCGAACCCGCCCCTGTGGTCGCGCACCTCCGTTCCTATCGGGCTTGGGCCGACGAGGGCGGCGTCCCGTTCGACGCGACGATCGATCGTGCACATGAGCTGCTCGTCCGGCACATCGACCGGCACGGCGAGTTCGCGATCTCCTGCCGCGGCGGTGTCATCATCGCTCGAAAGTCCCTCTGGCCAGGCAACTCACAAGTTGATCACCTTGAGTAGTCAGGTACTACAAACGGGCGAAAAGTCGCTGATCGTGGTCACCTGACGACACACCGGGCATACCGTGAGTTTCGGGAGAGGGACGAACGACCCGGCATGGTCAGTCCGGCGGGAGCGTGACCGCGCTACCGCATGCTGAGTTGTCGCCTGGGAGTTGCGTGTAGGGGGAACGGATATGGCGGAGCGCCGCCGTGCCGGCTTTGCCGTGCCATTGCGAAACCCGGAATTCCGGGCGCTTTGGGTCGCCGAGTTGCTGTCGATCGGCGGCGACCAGATCGCCCGGGTCGCGTTGTCGTTGTTGGTGTTCAAGGAGACCTCGTCTGCGGCGTTGACCGCGTTGACGTACGCCTTGACCTTCATCCCATCCGTGCTCGGCGGCTTCCTGCTGTCCGGTCTCGCCGACCGCTATCCACGGCGAGCGATCCTTGTCGTCACCGACGTCGTTCGCGCGGTCCTCGCTGCGGCGATGGCGTTGCCAGGGCTGCCGCTGCCTGTGCTGTGGGCGTGTGTCGCGGTGCTCAGCGCGGCGGCGGGCCCGTTCAAAGCGGCGCAGTCAGCGTTGCTGCCGCAGGTCCTCGGACGCGAGGACTTCCCGGCCGGGCTTGCACTGCGGCAGTTCACCGGTCAGGTCGCTCAGGTGGTCGCTTTCGGATCCGGCGGGCTCGTGCTGACGCTGATCGAACCGCATCTTGGAATGCTGGTGAATGCGGGCACCTTCGTGCTGAGCGCCGTGATCATCCTTAAGGGCGTGTCGTCGAGGTCGGTCAGCCGAACCGACACCGAGCAAGAGAAGCCAGCGCAAGCGCCTGCCCGAACGTGGTTCCTGCTTTACGCCCTGGTCCTGCTGGTGGGCGTCTACGTCGTGCCCGAGGGCTTGGCGGTGCCGTATGGACACGCGCTGGGGATCTCCGCCTTCGGCATCGGTTTGCTGCTTGCTGCTGACCCGTTGGGGAGCGCCATCGGCGCCTGGCTCACGACGCGGTTTCACTTGCCCGCTACGCCGCTCACCGCGCTGCTGTTCGCGGTGGTGGCCGGCCTGCCTCTCGCTGCCTGCGTCTCCGAACCGGGGGTAGTTGCTTCGATCGTCCTTTGGGCCGCGTCCGGCGCTGTCTCGACCGCCTTTCTCATCCAGGTGCAGACCGTTGTCGTCGATCTGGTGCCGGACGCCCGTCGCGGGGGAGTGATGGGTCGGATGTCGACGTGCCTGCAGTGTTCGCAGGGCATCGCGATCCTGGGCGGAGGGCTGGCCGCCCAGCAGTTCGGGCCGTTCAGAGCCGTTGCCGCCGCGGGCGCCGTCGCGATCGGCGTGGCGGCGGGGATCAGCGTGCTGTGGGCCCTGACCCGCTCCCGGCGGCGAGCCGGGAGCGAGCGTGGTTCAGCGAATGAGGACGCGCGAGATCACCAGTCCTTGTTGGTCATCGATGAACCCTCCTCCCAGCGAACGGACTGCCTGGACGGCCCACCCGCTGAGAACACCTCGACGACGGCGTCCGCCGGAGGACCGCCTGGGGACGCAAGCGACTTAAGTATGCAGGTCAGAGCCTCCAATGTGACCAGCGAGGCCTCCGGTGATACAGAACGTATTTGGAATGTCACACGGTGGAAGCTCTGGTCGCTGCAGGGACGGGTGATCGCCTTCGTTCTGGCAGTCGAGATCGCCGCGGTCGTCTTCACGCTTCTGCTGGACGAGTTCACGCCGGTGAGCCGATCTGATCTCTTCCGGTTCGGTGTCCTCGTGGTGCTCGGTCTCATCGCGGCGGAAGTGACCCGGGCTGTCGAGCAGATGCGGCGCCGGTTCTCCGATACACCGCACGTCAACATGAGTTCGGTCTGGACACTCGCGGCGGCCTTGCTGGTCACGCCGGCTTTGGCGGCGGCGACCGCGGTCATCCTCTATGGGCACATGTGGTGGCGCAGCTGGCGTCGAGTGTCCGGCATGTGCCTTTACCGGGTGGTGTTCAGCGCGAGCTCGGTGGTCGTCTCCTGTTGTTCGGCCATCGCGGTGGCCCGCTGGCTCCCCACTGTCCAAGCTCTCGAACGCATCGACGACGGCGCCCTGTTGGGTCTGGCCGTGGTAGTCGTCTGCTATTGGCTGGTGAACTCGACATTGGTCGCCGGGGTGATCGCGTTGTCGCCTGGCAGGCGGTCTATCGGGGCGCTGGTCGGCAGCTGGAGCGAGAACAGCCTCGAATTCGCGACGTTGTGTGTCGGGGTCCTGGTCACGTTGTTGATGGTCTGGCATCCGCTCGCGCTGGTCTTCGTCATGCTGCCGCTGTATGTGCTGACGCGCAGCGTTCTCGTTCGGCAGCTCGAAGCCGCCGCGACGACGGACAGGAAGACCGGCTTGCTCAACGCCGAGACGTGGAAGACTCTCGCGGAGAACGAGATGGCCAAAGCTCGGCATCACCATGCGCCGATCGGCGTGCTGATGATCGATGTCGACAAGTTCAAGTCGGTAAACGACACTTACGGACACATTGCCGGGGACAGGGTCCTGCGCGAGATCGCACAGGCGATCGTCGAAAACGTTCGGTCGTACGACATCGCCGCGCGCTTCGGAGGAGAAGAGTTCGTCGTTCTGCTGCCGAGCGCTGATACGGCGGCCTCGGTCGGCATCGCGGACCGTGTCTGCGAGGCGGTTCGCGGGATGAGGTTCGATGACGAATTGGGTGATTTACACCTTAGTGTCTCAATCGGCGTAGCTTCCTATCCGGAGGTGGGCGAAACCCTCAACGATGTGCTCGTGGCGGCGGACAACGTCCTGTTCGCGGCGAAGGACGCTGGGCGGGACAGGGTTCGTTCATTGATTCCGGACCCTCGCCGTACGGCATCCGCCAGGGCGGATTAAGCGCCTCGGCGGTCGGCTTCGTCGGCGTGGCGTTCTGCTTGGTAACCCTGAGCCCACTCGGCCAGCGGCCGGATGGCGCGGAGCAACGACCGTCCCGTCGGAGTGAGCACGTACGAAACTGTCGCGAAGTTGCCCGATTCGGCGTGCCGCTCGATGAGCCCGTCCTCGCGAGCACGCTGCAGGGTGTCGCTCAGCACTCGGTTCGAGAGCAAGCGGTCTCGGTCGGTGCGCTTCTCGACGTCGTTGATCGAGGCCAGCAATTCCTTGAACGGCGTCTCGCCGCGAGCAAGCCCGGCCAAGACTGCGACTGTCCACCTGCCTCTCAAAAGATCCAAGGCGGTCTGGACGCTGTGCCGGTACGGAATCTCCCACCCCTCCATACCGACCAGCTAACACGATTCGCTACGGCATGCGCGCGAGCAATTCTACTCATTCCTACACCCGGACGAGTGACAAAAGCCCTGATGAGCCAAGGCTCACCCGATGTTGACCTTGCCCTCACCGGGCCGGAAAGCGGTATTCCTGATTTGCCAGGAACGGACTGCCTGGCGACGCAGGAGAAAGAAACGAAGGCCGGCTGGACAACCTCCCCCGCCCGAGGAACTCGCAAGCGCTTCGGGCAGCTCCAGCCGGCCTTCGCCTTCAGACAGGTTCACGGAGGGAGGCCGGATGCCAGCCGAATACGTTCTCGACTGCGGTGATCGAACGAAGGTCCCTGCAGGCGAAGACGACGAAGAGCTGTTGAGCCGGTACGTCTGGTGCGATGAGTGCCGGATCTGGCGGCGCGTCATCGAGCAGGTGGATCCCGCCGATCTGGATGCCGAGGTCGGAAGATGACCGTCACCGATTTCACCGAGCGTCTGAAGAAGGCTCGACGACGCGTATCCCATCCGGAGCCGCCATCGAAGCGCTCGTCGCGTTGGCTCAACCTCGCCACGGTGGTCGTCGCTCTGGTGTTCGTTCTGGTCATCGTCCATCTCGTCGCTGTCCTCAGAGACAGGACAGTGCCCGCGCTTGTGCTGGCCAGGGATGTCGGCGCGAGTCAGCCGTTCACCGAATCAGACCTGGCCACTGTCGACCTGGTCCCTGACCACGACGTCCGCTTCGTCCGAGCGTCCGACCGAGCCGCTGTGATCGGCCGGGCGCCGGCCGTCGGCCTTCAGAAGGGGACGCTCCTCGCCGCGGCCAGCCTCATACCGGAGGGGGTGCCGGGACCTGGGTTTCAGCTGGTTGGCCTGCGCGCGGAAGCCGGCCACCGACCGAGTCAGCCCCTTTGGCCGCATGCGCAAGTCTGCGTGACTGTATTGCCGCAGGCACAGCCCTGCAACCCGCCATCGCCGGTGGGCAACGCGTTCTTCGCCCGGGTCGCCGGAGTCGGTTCACCGGACTCTTCCGGGGCGGTCGTCATCGACGTGATCGTCGATTCAGAACACCTCGGCCCGGCTCTGGCCGCGGCAAGCGGTTCCGTGATCATCAGCCTCAGGGGAGCGTGACATGAAGTCCAAGCTCTTGATCGCCTTGCTCATCGCGGCCACTACGGCCGCGTGCAGCGAGGGTGGAAGTCCGCCTTCCACCGCGCCAGCCGCACCTCCGGTACCCCCAACATCAAGCCAAGTCCCGACAGCCGAGGACGTGGCGAAGCAGAAAGCGCTCGAGGCTTACGAAGGTTACTGGCGCGTCAGCACTGCCGCGGAGAAGGCGCCTCAGTCGAAGGACTGGCGTTCGGCTCTGGGCGAGTACCTCGTCGACCCGGAGCTGACGCGCCACCTCGCGGAAATCCAGAACCTGGCCTCCGTGCCGTCGCATATGGAGGGTGACTACCGGCGTTCCCCGGCGGTGGCAGCGGTGTCGCTCGACGAGCGCGACCCGCGGATCAAGATCACCGACTGCCTGGACCGGACTGGACTCCACCTGATCAGCGACAAACCGGGCGAGCAGGGGCGGGTTCTCGACAACCCGGACCAGCCGCGACGGTACGAGTTCCGTGCCGAGGTCGTCCGGTACGCCAGCCTGAACGACCGGTGGCTGGTCCAGGTCGTCGAAGCCGCCTTGGAGAAGCCATGCTGACGAAGACGATCGGCTCGGCGCTGCTGGTGACCGCGATGGTCAGCCCGGCGGCGGCCTGGGCCGGCCCGGCGCCAGGCCCAGGCGGTTGCCAATCCTCGGGCGTGCGCGGGACCTGCTGGGTCGGTGCGACGGACCCCGGCCGGCCAGGCCGCGAGGGAGGCCAGCCGGGGACCGGACCAGCCAGCCCGGGAAAGCGCAGCGGACCTGCTCCGCAATGCGTTCCGATGGCGATCCCCCAGCCGGCGAGCGGCGACCCGATGTGGGCGGGAAACGACGCGTCGAAGGGGCGGCTGGTCGTGATGATCTGCGGCGTCGGCGGGCCCGGCGGTGGGTATCCCGGCGACGCTCGGGTGGCTTACGTGCCCAACGGATCCGAGCCCCCCGCTGTCCCGCAGGTTTCGCCCGCCGAACTCGCTCGGCAGGCGATCGACCAGATGGGACTGTCCGCGCCCGACATCAGGCTGGCGCCGCCCGCCGATTCGCCGCACGGAGCCACGATCGGCTTTCCGGTGTGGATGTGGAGCGCACGAAGCGACGCCACCACCGGTCCGGTCACTCGGACGGCAACCGCCGGAACCGTCAGCGTGACGGCCACTGCCAAGCTCACTCGCATCACCTGGTCGATGGGCGACGGCGCGACGAAAGCTTGCGCTGGACCGGGCACGCCGTTCACCGAGGACAGAGCTGGCCTTGCGTCACCTGACTGCGGGCACGTCTACCTGACGAAGGCCCCTTCCGGCGCCTTCCCCATCGCCGCGACCGGCCACTGGGAGATCAGCTGGTCCGGCGGCGGGATGTCCGATTCCGAGGCGATGGACCTGACATCGAGCGCCAGGTTGCCCGTCCGCGAAATCCGCACGCTGAACTCCGGGGAGGACGGCCATGAATGACCCGGCTCAACTCGAGAAGTCACCGCTCGCGCCTGAGGTCCGCCCACTTCGGCGGCGCCCCTCGAAGCTCCTGATCCTCGTGGGGCTCGTACTGGCTGCGCTGTGCGCGACCGGGACCGTGTTCATCTACCGGAACGTCGACACGACGATCGCCGCGGTAGGTATCGCCGCTCCTGTCCGATACGGGCGGGTCGTCCTCGACAGCTCCGTGCGCGAGGTCCAGGTCCGACCTGATCCTGGCCTCACACCAGTCCTTTGGAAGGACCGGTCGCAGTTCATCGGGCGGAAGGCCACGACGAATCTCTGGCCGGGGAGCGTGCTGACCGCGCAGGCGGTCGGAGGTGAGCTCCCGCCAAGGCCGGGAGAACAACTGCTGGGTATCGCCGTCAAGCCGGCTCAGCTCCCGGCGACTCCGCTGGAGCCGTTAAAGCCTGTTCTCCTCGTTCCTTCTGGCCAGGGCGGCACAGTGACCGAAACCTGGGAGCCGGTGCAAGGGACAGTCGTTCGCGTGGGGGAGCGGGATCAGACCGGACTTCGAGTTGTCGATGTCGTCGTGGCCGAGCACCAGGGCCCGAAGCTCGCGACCAAGGGATCCGTGGGCACGGTCGCGATCGTTCTGCTGCCGGGGAGGTGAGCGAACCATGCTGATCACATTCACTTCCCTACGCGGAAGTCCGGGAACGTCGGCCGCGACGCTGGCCTTGACGTGGGCATGGCCGCGGCACGCTGTCGCCGCGGAGTGCGATCCGTCCGGCGGCCAGGCGCTCGCGGTGTTCGACCCGGGCGGTTCCCTCGGCCACCGAGGGATGTTCGAGGCGATGCTGGCCGCGCGGACGATGCCGTTGCCGCAGGCGTTGTGGCAGCAGGCGATCACGCTGCCGGACGGCACCGGACGACACTTTCTCCTGCCTGGGCCGCAAACGACTCGGATTGCGGAAAGCCTGCAATGGCAGCGACTGGCGCTGGCATTCCGGACCTGGGAGTCGGTCGACGTCCTGGCGGATTGTGGTCGGCTCCGTTCTCGCGGTATGCCGCATGCTGTCCTGGGGAACGCAGACCTGACGGTGCTGGTCGTACGCAACGACCGGCATTCGCTCCGAGCTCTGTCGTCCTCTGTGGACTTGATTCGCGAGGAGATCGGCCTACTCGGTACAGCGGACGACGGCTTGGTGGTCGTTGTTGCGGCTACTCCCACTGGGTTTCCACTCAAGGAGGTCGAGAGGCAGTTCGCGAAACTCGGTCTTCCGGTTGTCGGTGAGATGCCGTGGGATCCGTCTGCCGCCACGCAGTTCACTGACACCTTTAGGCCAAGCAAACGCTTCGAGACCTCGTCGTTGCTTGAAACGTCCCGGAAGCTCGCGTTCGAAATCGGCAAGCGAGCCTTCACTCGGTCGCGAAGGCTTCGAGGGCGGGCGATCCTTGAGCAGGCACCCGCCAGGCAAGAGAGGCCACGACGTGAGCTCGTGCGGAGGCCGCCCCCGCCATCGATTCCGCGGCCAGCCGCCTCTGCTGGGGGAGGAGACCGGCATGTTGGTTGAGCAGGACTTCGCCGGAGCGGACGAACTTGTCGATCGTGTCCAACAGGCTCTCGCGAAGCAAGTTGAAGAAGAGATGGCACGCCGTAGTGAGCCGGAATCAGGAGGCTTCGAGCGTGCGCTCGCAGGAAAGCTGATCGACGAGGTTCTCTCGGCTGCGATCAAGGAGTGGGCTGGCCAAGGCAGGCCGTTCCTTGACCCTGGCAAGGAGTGGTTCGTCAAGCAGGCCGTGATGGCGGAGATGTTCGGCCTGGGACGCCTGGAGCCGCTCCTGGCGGACGAGGGCGTCGAGAACATCGACATCATCGGCAACGAGCCCGTTTGGCTGTCCTATGCGGACGGCACCGTCATGCGTGCACCCCGGATCGCGCCGACCGATGAAGCCTTGCTTCGCTGGTTACAGCGTCTGGCCGCCCGCCACGGCCGGACCGAACGCTCCATCAACAGCACGTCACCGCTGCTGAACATGGAACTACCTGGCGGGGAGCGCCTGGCCGCCACCATTGAAGTCAGCGACCGCCCGCACGTCTCCATCAGACGGCACCGGCTGGCCAAGACCGGGCTGGCAGACCTCCAGAAGCGGGGGATGATCTCGACGGCGCAGCTCGCACTCTTGCGCGCGGCGGTGCGAGCGGAGAAGAACATCGTCGTCTGCGGCAGGCAACGGGCGGGGAAGACGACACTCCTGCGGGCCCTCTGCTGGGAGATCCCTCCGGACGAACGGTTTGCGACACTGGAGACCGAGTTCGAACTCGGCCTGCACCGGCATCGTGATCGCTTTCCCGCCGTCGTCGCGTTCGAAGAACGGATCGGTAATTCGGAGCGGTCCGGCAGCACCGTCGCCGACCTGTCGCACTTGGTCTGGCAGTCGCTGCGCATGCACACCACGCGCACGATCGTGGGCGAGGTCCGCGGCCGCGAGATCATTCCGATGCTCGATGCGCTTTCGACGGGCGGATCGGGCTCACTCTCCACGCTGCACGCGCGGAACGCGGGGGACGCCATCAACCGGATGGCCCGTCTCTGCCTTGAGGGGAACTCTGCGTGGACTCCCGAGCTGGCGCACGAAACGGTGGCACATGCGATCGATCTCATCGTGCACGTCGAGCTCGTCGCCGACGGAAGCAGCCTCGATCGCTACGTCGCCGAGATCGTCTCCGTCGAGGCCGGCGAGTACGGGCGACCTGCACGGACCTACCTCTTCCAACGTGCTGCAGGTCGTCGTTCGGTGCCGACTGGGAATCTGCCGACCGACATCGAGGACTACGAGCGCGCCGGATTTGACCGGAACTGGCTGACCTGTGGCAGCGATGGGGAGTGGGCCCATGTCTGAACTCGTCCTCGTTCTGCTCGGTGCCGGTCTCATCGGCGGCCTGGCCCTCATCGTCGCCGGAGCGTTCGGTGTCGGCCGACGGCGAAGGCTCGTTTTCCAGCCGAAGGTACTTCGGCGGCCTCGTGGCCTGCGTTGGCGAGGACCGCTCGCGCTGTCAGCGGGCGCTCTGGTCTGGCTTGTCTCCGGCTGGCCGATCGCCGGGGTGGCCATCACGGTCTTCATCGTCTTCCTGCCGTGGCTTTTCTCAGCGGGGGCGATCGCCAAGCAGCGCATCGAGCGACTGGAAGCCCTGGAAACCTGGCTGCGACGTCTCTGCGACGTTATGGCCGCGGGCAACACGGGGCTCGTCAGCGCCATACAGAGCTCCACGCGCGAAGCGCCTGAATGCCTCGCCCGCGAGCTGACCACGCTGGCCTATCGCCTGCGGACCTGGGACGTGCAGGAAGCCCTGCTCGAGTTCGCCGACGACATCGACGACCAGATCGGGGATGCCGCGGTGGCAGGCCTCTGCGTCGCACACCGCCAAGGCTCAGGGGTCGCCGATCTGCTGCGTGCGCTCGCTCGCCAGGTTGCGGAGGACATCGTCGCTCGCCGAATGGCGGAATCCGAACGGGCCCGGAGGAGGTCTACCGCGCGGGTCCTGCTCGGCATCTGGGCGGCGATGTTCGTGGGGATCGCGCTTTTCGGTAGCTCGATGTACACCTCGGCCTACGCCACACCGGTTGGTCAGATTGTCCTGGCTGTGGTGCTCGGGTTGGTCGGTGCATCCGCGGTATGGCTGCGCCAGTTGGGCCTCGAGCCGCCGGCCGCCCGGTTCTTCTCCGAACGGTCTCGGCGGCGGACATGAGCACGCTCGGCCAACTCATACTGCTGGCGCTGGGGATCGCCGGTGGCACGACACTGGTCGTCGCGGCATACGTGCCCGGACGTCTCCGGCTCAGCGATGTCCTGAACGGTCCGCCTGTCGTCTCGGACAGCTCGTCGCTGAATCCAGCCTTCCGAGCGGCGATCCGGCTCGCTGACCGCTGCGGAGCGCGGGCGCCGACCACAGACCTCGACCTTGTCGGCCAGACTCGCGAATCCTTCATGCTGAACCGCATCGGCTCCGCGTCGGCCGGAGCCCTGGCGGTTCCGCTGACGAGCGCTGCACTCGCGCTCCTCGGCACTGGGGCACCGGTGTTCCTGACGGGAGCGATGTCGCTGTGCGCGGCAGCATTCGGCTGGACGCTTCCGCGGCTCCTGCTGCGCGCCAAGGCGCAGAAGGCGCGGGCGGCGTTCCGAGGTGCCCTGGTCGCCTACGCGCACCTTGTCGCTCTCGGGCGTCTCGGCGACCGCGGTCCGGTCGAAGCGATGCGCTATCCGGCCTCGTTGGGTGATGGCTGGGCGTTTCACCGGATCCGGATGGCGATGAATGAAGCGTCCTTGCGCGGCCGGATGCCGTGGGAGGGTCTTGAGCGCCTTGCCGATGAGCTGGGTGTTCGGGAACTCAGGGATCTTGGCCACATCATCACCAGCGCGGGCGAGGGCGGAGCGAGCATCGCGGACACCTTGTGTTCGAAAGCGGCATCGATTGCCCAACAAGGCCTAGCGGATCAGAAGACCGGCTCGTCGATCCGTTCGGATCGGATGGACATGCCGATTGCCGTGATGGGCCTGGCGTTTATCGTCTTTCTAGCCTTCCCCGGCATCTTCACGATGCTCGGCACCTGAAACAGAGGAAAAGCCCATGTTCAAAACAGTGGTGGCCCGCCTGCAGTTCGCCGTACTCGTGATCGGATGCGTCTTGCAGAAGCGCGGAGCACAGTTCGCGCGCGAGGGTGAGCGCGGCGACGAAAACATCACCAAAGCAATCTACGCCGTACTCGGTCTCGTGCTGGCCACGGCGATCGCCGGAGCGGTCACGGCCTTCGTGAACGGCAAGCTGCCGCTGATCGGAGGGCAATGAACCTCCGACGCCGCGCCAACCGGCTGACTGGCGAGCGCGGCGACGAGAACGTGTCGGCACTCCTCTGCCTGGGCGCACTTCTCCTGGTCACCTGGGTTGTCCTGCAAGTCGTTGTGGTCTTCCTGGGGCGGAACGTGGCCTTGGAAGCGGCGCGGGATGGCGTCAACGCCGCGCGGTTGTCGCCCGTCGACGTGGTGGCCGCTGAGCAGTACGCACAGAACTACGTCAGCCGGGTGACCGGCAGCTGGCTGTCCAATGTGAACGCCGAAGCCACCAGCGACGGCCGGAACGTCACCGTCATCGTCACCGCCGAGGCCGCCTCACTCGTACCGTTCGCGCGGTTCTCGGTGAGCCAGCGTGCGTCGGGGCCGATCGAGCATTTGACGCCATGAAGCGCAGTGACCGTGGCGATGTGAACGTCGAAGTCGTGATCGGCATGTCGGCGTTGATCGTCCTTTTCGGACTCGCGCTGGTCGGAATGCGGGTCATCACCGCGGAATCCGCGGTGGACGAGGCGGCCCGCTCTGCCGCACGCGCGGCTTCCATCGCCCGTGACGGCCATGCCGCGGCGTCGGTAGCCGAGGTACGGGCGCGAGCTGTCATCGCTCAGCAGGGCTTGAACTGCGCCCAGCTCAACATCGCTGTCGATGCTCGAGACTTCGCCAAGCCGCTCGGCGAGACCGGCTACGTGATCGCCACCGTCAGCTGTGAGATCGCGTTCGGCGATCTCATGATCCCGGGCTCGCGACTAGCGGCTTCCGAGTTCCGATCACCGATCGATCGCTACGGAGCCCGCCGATGATCCGCTTGCGCGGTGAACGCGGCTCCGTCTCGGTGTGGCTGGTGGGGCTGAGTATTGCGCTGATCATCGCGATCGGGTGGGCGGTCGACGGCAGCCGCAAGGCCCAAGCCCATTCGGAGGCGACGTCGGTCGCCGAGGAAGCCGCGCGCGCAGCGGGGCAGGCGCTCCACGTTCAGGCTCTTGCCGCCGGTCAGGTCGCAGACGTCAACCCGCAGCAAGCCGTCGCTGAAGCGGAGCGCTACCTCGCGGCGACGGGCACTGCCGGAACCGTTTCTGTGGAGGGAAACCGGCTCGTCGTCGACACCACGATCGCCAGAACCACCATCTTCCTCAGCGTCATCGGAGTATCGGAGTTCTCCGTGCGCGGCCACGGCGCCGCCGATCTCGTCTCCGACGGATAGGAGCACCGCTATGAGAAGGTTCGCGCGAATCCTCCTCGGTGTCATGGGTCTCGCTCTGCTCATCGTCGGGCCGCCGCTCCTGCTGTGGACCTTCAGGTCGGTGTTCCTGCCAGACCACGTGCCGACCTTCCCTGAAGTCGTCGGCTGGATCACCGAGCAAGACACCGGTCAGGTGTTCCTTCTCGTGGTGGCGGCCGCCGGGGTGGTCGCCTGGTTGCAACTCGTCGTCGCCGTCATGCTCGAATGCGTCGCACTAGCGCGTGGAGTGGCTGCACCGCGACTGCCTGGATTCCGCTGGGCACAACGACTCGTAGCCGGTGTCCTCCTCGGACTGGTGGTCGGCACGACCGCCGCGGAGGCCTCGCAGCCTGCCGCCCCGGCTTCCATCGGCGCCCCGCAGGCCTCCGGACAGAGAAGCCACCAGATCGCGGATGAGGCCGATCCTCCGGTCGCTGGCGGGTACACAGTCGTGCCGGGCGACTCACTGATGACCATCGCGGCCGAGCAGCTCGGAGACGAGAGTCGCTACCAGGAGATCTTCGATCTGAACCAGGGCCGGCGTCAGGCAGACGGAGAGGCTCTCCGAAGCGTCGACCTGATCAAGCCCGGTTGGCGTCTCGCGCTGCCTGCCGGACCACAATGCGTCGAAGTCGTCGTCGGCGCTGGTGACACGCTGTCTCAGATCGCTCAGAGGCACCTCGGTTCGGCTGCTCGGTACGTCGAGATCTTCGAGTTCAACCGAGGTCGGCCGCTGTCTGGAGGCCGGATCCTGGACGACCCGGATCTGATCCATCCCGGCGATGTCCTTCAACTTCCCGGAGCGGCTACGCCTGCGCATGGTGGGGGAGCAGCATCTGGAGGCTCGGCTTCTGCGCAGGTCGCTCCACCTGGCTGTGGGCCCGAGCCAGAGCCTGCGCCGCCAGCTGCCCGGCCCCCGGAACCGAAGTCGCCTTCGCCGGAGCGAGCGCCAGCACCGACCCCTGCTCCGGCGCCCGTCGAAGTCGCCCCCACCAGCGACGACAGCGTCGTACCCCTCGTCGCCGTCGGGCTCGGAGGGCTTCTCGCCGCCGGCATTCTGGCGACCTTCGCCCGGCGCAGGATGCTCGCTCAACGACGGCGCCGTCCGCGACAGCGAATCCGCCGCCCACCGCCCACGGACCTGGAGACCGCGCTCAGGAAAGCCGAGGAACCCGCCACGGCCGAGGCTCTTGACGTCGCGCTACGCAGTCTTGCCTATCGCGTCCGAGAGGAGGGCACTTCGCCGCCGGTCGTCCGGTCCGCGGTGGTAGGCAGCCGTGGTGTGGTCCTGTATCCGCAGGAACAGAGCGAATCCTTCGCCGATTCGCTGGATGCCGACGAGCTGGACGGAGTCCCAGCGCCCTATCCGGCTCTTGTCACAGTCGGTCACGACCATCGCCGTGACCTTGTCATGGTCAATCTCGCAGAGATCGGCACGATCACACTCGACGGGGCCGCGGAACAAGTCGAGCCGGTCCTGTTGGCCATGGCCTGGGAGCTGGCGACATCAGCTTGGTGCGAGTCCGTCCCCGTGATATTGATCGGCTTCGGTCACGCAACCGCGGCGCACAACCCTGATCGCTTCCGTCACTTCATTTCGGCGGACGAGTTCTCTAAGGCAGGCGCGACATCCACGAGTGTGGTCCTGTCCGCTGAACCTTTCGATGTGGAGCAGCATGAGTGCCTCGCCGCCGTGGTTGCCCTAGGCGCGGCGGTCCCGGATGGCTGGACGCTCGATGCTTCCGCGAAGTCCACGTTGATCGACGATCTCGGCATCGAAATCGAGCTCCAGCGCCTCGCCGCCGATCAGGCGGAAGACCTCATCGCGACGCTCACTGCCGAGACCAACGCCGAGCAGGTCCCCGCAGACGACTACCCGAATGTTCCGTTCGAACCGTTGTCGGCGCAGGGACCCGAGCTGAGACTTCTCGGACCGGTCGGGCTGCACAACGTCGACCTGATGAAGGTCGAGGGCAAGAAGATCAACCGGCTCACCGAACTCGCCTCCTTCCTGCTCCTGCACCCCGGCGCGACGGCCGACGAAATCTCCCGACAGCTCGGAACGGACACCCGCCCCTGGTCCCCGGCGACCCGGCAGGGCTACATCTCCCGCCTGCGGACTTGGCTCGGCCACGACGAGAACGGTGACCTCTACCTCCCGAACATCGAAGCCAACGGAGGCGGCTACCGCCTGTCGAAGTCGATGAACAGTGACTGGAATCGGTTCCGGCAACTCGCCGGCCCCGGTCCGAACCGTGACGCCTCAGGTCGGCGGGCTCGGCTCGAAGCAGCACTCGAGCTCGTCATAGGCATGCCTTTCAGCAACATCGGGCCTGGTCGATACGCCTGGAACTCATGGCACCAACGAGAAATGATCGACGCCATCGTCGACGCCGCACACACCCTGGCCGAAATCTGCCAACAGGCCGGCGATCTACCAGCGGCACGCCGCGCGATCCTCCGAGGCCTCCTCGCCGAACCTGTCAGCGAACTCCTCTATCGAGACCTTCTCCAAGTAGAGCACCGAGCGGGAAACCTCGCCGCAGTGAAAGCCACCGCCGACAAGCTGGCCGATATCGCGGCCGCACTCGACGTCGACCTCGACGAGGAAACCGCCGCGCTCGTGGACACCCTGCTCGGCCCCGGTGAAGGCAGGCTCACCAGAGATTTACCTTGCACTCACCCGAATACGTCGCGATAGGCATGGTTTCGCCTTCGTTCGGAGGCGGAAGAGCCTTTAGGAGAAACCATGCCTGTCGCGACAAGAATTCTTCTCACTGGCCTGGTCTGCGCAGCCGCCGTGGGATTTGGTGGCGCCGAAGCGTCGGCATCGCCACGTGAAGAGCTCTATCAGTGCATCATCCAGGACAACACGCCGCTGTGGTACAACGGAGCCCTCCTCCGATTCACCAACAAAGGCCAGGGCCTGTACGACATTCTCGACTACGGCGATCTGAGGGGGACTGTAAAACGTTCGGTGTAACTCCCGATCATGGAAGTGCATCTGATGACCGACATGATGTCCGGCGTGGAGAACGCTGAGGGCTCGAAGTCCGAGACCGGTTTGGACGGGCTGGACGACCAACTTGTTGCGCAGCTGGTGGATCGTGCCAAGGCCGGTGGGCTGAAGCTGACCGGCGAGGGCGGGGTGCTGCAGCAGCTGACCAAGCGGCTGCTGGAGTCCGCCCTGGACGGCGAGATCACCGACCACCTGGGCTATGACAAGCACGACCCGGCCGGCCGTGGGACCGGTAACTCACGTAACGGCACCCGCTCCAAAACCGTGCTGACCGACGTGGGCCCGGTGCAGATCGACGTGCCCCGTGACCGGGACGCCAGCTTCGATCCGAAGATCGTCGCGAAGCGGCAGAAACGCCTGACTGGGGTCGATGAGATGGTGATTTCCTTGGCTGCCAAGGGATTGACCACCGGTGAGATCTCCGCGCACCTGGCCGAGGTTTATGGTGCCGAGGTGTCGCGGCAGACGATCTCCACCATCACCGATAAGGTGGTCGAGGGCATGGTCGAGTGGCAGAATCGGCCGCTGGACCCGGTTTATCCGGTGATCTTCATCGACGCGATCCACGTGAAGATCCGGGACGGCAAGGTCGCGAACCGGCCGATTTACGTCGCGTTGGCGGTGACCTGCGAGGGCCGCCGCGATATTTTAGGCTTGTGGGCCGGCGACGGCGGTGAAGGAGCCAAGTACTGGCTGCACGTGCTCACCGAACTGAAGAACCGTGGCGTGGCCGACGTGCTCATGGTCGTCTGCGACGGCCTGACCGGGCTGCCCGACGCGATCACCACGGTCTGGCCGCAGACGATCACTCAGACCTGCGTTGTCCACTTGCTGCGCACCAGTTTCCGCTACGCGGGCCGCCAGCATTGGGATCCGATCGCCAAGGCACTCAAACCGGTCTACACCGCGCCGACCGAGGCCGCCGCGCGCGAGCGGTTCGCCGAGTTCGCCGACACGTGGGGCAGCCGGTATCCGGCCATCATGCGATTGTGGGACAACGCCTGGGCCGAGTTCGTACCGTTCCTGGCCTTCGATCCGGAGATCCGCCGGGTGATCTGCTCCACCAACGCCATCGAGAGCGTCAACGCCCGCATCCGCCGCGCCGTCAAAGCCCGCGGGCACTTCCCCAACGAACAGGCCGCGCTCAAGTGCGTCTACATGGCGATCATGAGCCTGGACCCGACCGGCGCCGGCCGGAAACGCTGGACCATGCGCTGGAAACCAGCGTTGAACGCGTTCGAGATCGCCTTCGACGGCCGCCTGGCCGCCGGACGCAAGTAATTCCCCTTCAACCCGAGTTACACCGTTCGTTTGACAGACCCATCTGAGGATCTGGGCAACGCTCTGGGGAGGCACCACTTCGTACCAGATCGACCGCTGGAACGTCGGCTGGTGCTAGTACTCCAGTCGTAGATCGCGATCTTCATACCTGAGAGTGGCTCGCAGCAGCGGTCCAGAGCGCGTGTTTCGAGGACGCGGCGGAAGTCGGCGTCGTGCTTGCCGCTTTCAGCGGATGCTGTCGGCCGGTGTCGAGGGAGTGTCCGTGCCCTGTCTGATCAGGAGGACGAGTCGCTTTGCTTGACTGGCGTCGGTGGTGGTCAGGGCGATCCCGTTGGCCAGGGCGAGGAGTTCCGATGCGGTGAGGTCGGCGCGGACAGCACCGGCGTTTTGCGCCCGGGTCAGCAGTGCGGTCGCGGCTGTATGCATCGAGTGGTGCCAGCGGCCGAACAGCGCGGAGCGCTGACCGGTGCGGTCATCGGTGATCGACAGCGCCAGTTCCCGCTTGGCTGCCAGGTGTGCGATGAAATCCTGAAGCCAGCCGAAGAGGGCGTCGCCAGGAGGATCCTCGGCCAGTAGGGACTGGCTCCGGGTGCAGAGTTCGGCCACTTCCTCGGAGTAGACGGCGATGATCAGTTCGCGACGTGTCGGAAAGTGCCGATACATCGTGGCGTTGCCGACGCCGGCCCGGCGGGCGATGTCGTCAAGCGGGGCGTCGACGCCGTGGTCGTGGAAGACGCCCCTGGCCGCGGCCACGAGCAGGTCGTAGTTGCGCTGAGCGTCCGCGCGACGACGACGCTGGGGTTCCGAACGCGGCGCAGGTCCGGCGCTCTGCGATGGCATGACCCTCCTTGCTAATCGGGGACTTCCCCGGTTACGGTAGCCGAACACCGCAAACGGGGAACTCCCCACTTGCGGCCTCATGTATTCCCACCAGAGGAGACTCCGCATGCCACAGGGAGCAGAAGACACCGCGTATCCAGGGCCGGGAGAGATTCACCGGCGCTGCGTCGAGAGCTACGCGCAGATCCTGGAAGGCCGGCTCGAAGACGCGCTGAAGCTGATCGACCCCGAGGTCGTCGACCACCGGGGAGGCACCCAGGGCGATCACCGGGGACGCGAAGCCTGGCGACAAAAGTGGGAGCAGGCGAGCGCGGACAGCGCGTTCCACGACGTCTCGGTGACGATCGAGCAGAACGTCGTCTCCGGCGACACCTCCGTCAACCGGTACACCATCCGGAGCACCCACACGGACTCCGGCCGACGCTACGAAGTCCTCGGCTTGGACATGGTCTGCGTCCGCAACGGCCGAATCGTCGAGCACTGGGCCCTGATCGACGCCGACGCGATGCGCGACCAGTTGGGCCTGTGAAAGAACCTCCTGCCTCTGGCGGCCAGATGGTGACCGCCGGGCCCAACGGGAACCCCGCCCGATGGCAGGAGGCATTCGAGAACCTCATGGGCCGGGTTGCGGGTCGGTTCGCCCGGGTCGAACCCCGGCGCCGGATGAGAAAGTTGGTGCTCGGACTGCTGTCCGACCTGCCGCGCAAGAACTGCTGGACCATCGCCGAGTGGGCCGGCGACACGACGCCGGACGGCATGCAGCACCTGCTGGGCAGGGCCAAGTGGGATGCCGATCAGGTCCGCGACGACATACGCAGCTATGTGGTGGAGCACCTGCACGACGATCAGGCGGTGCTGGTCGTCGACGAGACGGGCGATGTGAAGAAGGGCACTGGCACGGTCGGCGTCCAGCGCCAGTACACCGGCACCGCCGGCCGGATCGAAAACTCCCAAGTCGCCGTCTACCTGGTCTACGCCGGTCAGCGCGGCCACGCCGCTGTGGACCGGGAACTCTACGTTCCGCGCTCCTGGACCTCCGACTCCGACCGCTGCCGCGCCGCGGGCCTTGCTGAGAAAACCACCTGGCCGCACTCGACGAGCACCAGGTCCGCCGCTACGCCTCCTGGTCCCGCTGGGTCACCCTCGCCATGCTCGCGCACGCCTTCCTCGCCGTCGTACGCGCAGACGAGCACACCCGCCCCACACCCGATGCCCTCATCCCGCTCACCTGCAACGAGATCCAGCGCCTGTTCATCACCCTCGTCGTCCGCCCCGTCCACGATGCCGCCCACCGGTTCGGTTGGTCCGACTGGCGGCGCCGCCACCAGGCCCGATCCCAGGCCAGCCACTACCGGCGACAAGCCACTTCGGCATGAAGATCACGATCTACGACTGGAGTACTAGGGACTACGTAGGGGACTTTCCGGCGTTCAACGCGGGAAAGTCCCCTAGCGCCAGGCGAAAGACACCTACAGTCACCTGACTGAATGGCCTGGCTCGTCAGTAGCCGACCACAAGGTGCATCTTGAGCGATGACTGTAACCGAGGCCAAGGGAGCTTTCCCGTGCTCGCATGCCACGTATGGTGACACGCAACTCGAGACGGCCTGGAAGATCATCGCCTCGTACCGGCTATGACCTCTTCCGTGTCAGGGAAGATCGAATCAGCGCTTGACCAGGCGTTTCCTCTGATGGCGGGCGCCGCTCGCACGAACGAGTTGACCGGTGAGGCGCACCGCGCTTTCGTCGGTGACCGGACGGACGAGCTGGGGCCTGTCTGGCTGGGCCACCGGTTGACCGATTCGGCTGACCAGTCCGTCCGCGATTTCGGGCGCCAGCTGGTGATGGACATGCTCGCGCGGGCCGGCGGATCGCGCTGGTGAAGACGACACGGGATCGCGAGGGGAACTTGAGGATGCCCGCGCGGCTCTCCGAGCGACGGTACGGATCGGTTCCGTACCGACGCGACTTGGTGCAGCCGCACTGAAGCCGGCGGCGTGACCTTGGAGGCCAAGGGTGTGCCCGGCCGCTTTCTTCGTCACCACACAGCCGGTTGTGGGCCGCCAACAACAGTGGCGCGAATGCGTTCGACGCGTCGGCACTGTACGCGAACGACCGGCTCTGGCGTGTCCACGGCGGCAACCCGAGTACGACGGCCATCCAGCGCCGCTGGCTGAACGCAGTCAGGTCCGCGCCCGGATCGGTGAGCCCATCTCGAACGAGAAGGTCGAGGGCGCGGTCCGCTACCGCGACTATCAGAATGGGCGTCTGACCTGGACCGAGGCGATCGGCGTGAAGCACATGGAAGGGCACATCTTCGCCAAGTATCTCCAGGAGGACGGGCTGCATCACTGGGCGTTCGGGGCACCCACTACCGACGAAACCTCCACCCCGGACGGAGTCGGCCGATTCAATCACTTCGCCGGTGGAGGCTCCATCTATTGGACGGTGGCCACCGGGCCGCACCTGATCTACGGCGGCATCAAGAAGCGGTGGCAAGAGCTCGGATGGGAACGTTCCTACCTCGGTTACCCCACGTCGGGCGAACTGGATGTGCCGGGCGGTCGTTGCAGCGACTTCCAGCACGGATCCATTTTCTACAACTCCGCGACCGGTGTCTCGACCGATAGGTCCGTCCGATGCAAGGCGTGACAGGCTGAGCCAGTCCCAGGAAACGGTGGACAGGGCATCCGGCCGCCTGGATCGCCCTGTCCGCTGTGGTCGTCGATGCGCCTTCGGCGGACGCCGCCACCGGGTACGACCGCTGCCACTCGGGTCATATGTGTCTCTTCGCGGAAGAGAACAGGCAGGGCGCGATGGCGTTCTTCGAAATCGGTTCGCCGGACCTGGCGTTGCAGAACTTCGACAACCGCACCAGGAGCTGGCGTAACCGGCATACGAGCTCATTCTGTATGTATGTCAACGTAAACTACGACAACAGTGCCGGTGCGGACACCTTCCAGCCGGGTACCTGGGGGCTTGCTTCGGCGCTGCCGAGCGCACGAATAAGCCACGGAGGTATCAGTCGTCCGGCCCGGGGGCTGACGGGTGCGCCCCTCGACATCGAGACTGTCGAGGACTGTCGCCTGGGTGGTGGACGGGTGGCAGGGGGTCGACGTGCCGCGCTAGTCGCATACAGTGATGTCACGGTTGCGCAGTACAATGATCACAATACGGTTATTGTAGAGCCGTGATAACAGCTGGTCGTACCTCTAGCACAAGGTGCAGGTTTCACGTCGCGCACCGGTTGTCGGAGGCGGAATGACGACTGCTGCCGAGGCGAAACTTTCGAGCCGGTTGCCCGCAGAAGTGACCAGCTACGTGGGGCGTGAAGCTGAGATCCGGGAAGCCCGCCGCCGGCTGGGAGCGGGTTCGGTGGTGACCTTGACCGGGCCGGGCGGCGTCGGCAAGACCCGCATGGCTGTGCGGCTGGCACGGACGCTGAGCCCGGACTTCACCGATGGCGCGGTGTTCGTCTCCTTGGCCGAGCTCCACGACCCGGACCTACTGCCCGGTACTATCGCCGAAGAGCTGGACTTGGCGGACAGCTCGACACGGCCACCCCTGGCGGTGTTGGTCGAGGGGTTGCGGACGCGTCGTACCTTGCTCGTACTGGACAACTGTGAACATCTGGTAGAGGCGTGCGCACGCCTGATCGCAACGGTGGTGCGCGAGTGCCCGGACGTCGTGCTGCTGGCGACGAGCAGGCAGTCCCTCGGGGTGGCGGGCGAGCAGATCCTGCCGCTGTCGCCGCTGGATGTTCCCGTGGATGGCACCCCGACCAAGGAGTCGCGTCACGCCCCTGCGGTGCAACTGTTCGCCGACCGCGCGTCGGCCGTCGTGTCGTCCTTCAAAGTCGCTGAAGACAACGTCGACGACGTTCTGCGTTTATGCCGCGCACTGGAGGGGCTTCCGCTGGCGATCGAGCTGGCCGCGGTCCGGCTGCGTGTGCTGTCGGTAGGCGAGATCGCCGACCGACTGAACGAGCAGTTCACTCTGCTCACCGCGGGTGGACCGCGAGTGGGTCTCAACCGGCATGAGACCCTGCGCGCGCTGACCGACTGGAGCTATCGGCTGTGCACCTCGGCCGAGCAGTTGCTGTGGGCCAGGCTGTCCGTGTTCGCCCACGATTTCGACCTCAGCGCCGCCGAAGACGTCTGCACCGGCGAGGGGCTTGACCCGGCCGAAGTGCTGGACGTTCTCGATGGTCTGCTGGACAAGTCGGTGCTGCTGCGGGTCGAGCAGCACGGGGTGGTTCGTTACCGGCTGCTGGAGACGTTGCGCCAATTCGGCGAGGAGAAGCTGGCCGCCACCGGCGAGTTGCTGCGGTTACGCAGACGTCACCGTGACTGGTGCTTGCGGCTGGTCGATCGTTATCAGCGGGCCTGGATCGGGCCGGACCAGCTGGCCTGGAGTGCTCGGCTGCGCCGGGAGCATCCCAACCTGCGGACGGCGCTGGACTTCTGCGCGGAAGACCCGAACGACGCCGTCGTTGGACTGAGCATCGCTGTACGGTGCAAGGAGTTCTGGCTCATCCGCGGGATCACCGCCGAGGGGCGGTTACATCTCCGTAAGCTGCTCGACCTCGCGCCGAAGGACGTACCCGAGCGTGCGCACGCCCTGTGGACCTATGCCTTCCTCGCGCAGATCCAAGGAGACCGGCCGGCTTACGAACAGACGATCGCCGAGGCCGCCGCGGTGTCCGAAGCGGTGAACGATGTGTCGGCGCGGGCCTATACCTTGCTCGTCCGTGGTTACGATGCGCTGATCGGTAACCGCATGTCCGAAGCAGCCGCCTTGTTCGAAGAGTCGACCGCTCTGCACCGCGGTGAGGGGGACCTCGGTGGAGAACTCTGGGCCCGGTACAACTACGGCATCTCCTTCGCTCTGGCCGGCCGGCTCGAGCAAGGGCGAGAGGTTCTGCGCGATTGCGTCGACGAGTTGGTCGCGCGAGGGGAGATCTTCTGGCGGTCGTGGGCGCTGTGGTCGCTGGCGGCCGTCGAGTACCTGGTGGGTGATATCGATCAGGCGCGAGCCGCTTGCCACGAGACTCTCCGGCTCGAACGGCAGCTGCAGGATCGCGCGATTGTCGCGTTCGCGCTCACCGTCACCGCAGGCGTCGCCGCGCACACCGGTCAGGACCGGCGAGCCGCGAAGCTGTTCGGAGCGGCGGCGGCGGTATGGGCGTCGGTCGGTGCGTCCCCGACCCGGTACGAGGCGTTCATCAGGCCCATGGAGAAGGACACCGAACTGGTCACCGGAAGGCTCGGCCTGGACGCGGCGGCTGCCGAGTTCACCGCGGGCTACGCCCTGTCCATCGACGCCGCGGTGGCATACGCGCTGGACGACGGTGCCGACTCCGCGCCCCGCGGGCCATTGACCAAGCGGGAAACCGAGGTAGCCCATCTGGTGGCCCAGGGAATGACCAACCGCCAGATCGCCGAAACCCTGGTGATCTCCCAGCGGACCGCTTCCACCCACGTCGACCACATCCTGACGAAGCTGTCGTTCCATCGGCGCTCGCAGATCGCGGCCTGGATCGCCAAGGGGCAACCGGGCCAAGGAGAAGGGCCGGGCTCGGCGTTGAAGGGTGCTTGAGCAGGACCTAGTGCGAACGTCGCGACATGGGCGGTGGAGGACACTGCGTCCCCTGCGGCAGCCCCGAGTGCCGATGCCCGGTCGGTTATGAATTGTTTCAGATTAAGCATCGGGTGAAGGCTGGACGTGTGGCCGTGTGAGGGTTCAATCTTACAAGAGTGAAATACCGGACGATAAGGCGATTCTTTCACGGCGGGTGTTTCTCAAGCTGAGCGGGTATCGACGCGTGAGGCGGCTGATGGCCCCAGTGGCCATGGGGAAAACCGCGAGTGTTGTAGGCGTATTCATGAATCGTTTTCTCCTGGGGGATCGAATCAATGGAGAGAGGTAGATGATGTCGATCATCAATAGAATGCTGGCATTGATGACGGTGGCCTTGTCGGGCCTGGTGGTTGCTCCAGGAGTTGCCCAGGCGGCAACCGGGTACGACCGCTGCCCGCCGGGTTATATGTGCCTGTTCGATGATTGGGACGGGCAAGGAGCCATGGCCTACTTCCAGGCAGGGTCGCCTGATCTGGCTTTGCAGAATTTTGACAACAGGGCCCAAAGTCAGCGAAACAACAACGCCAGCAACTTCTGTGCGTACGTTAACAAGAAATATGACAACAGCAGTGGATCGGGAACCTATCAGCCCGGTACCAAAGGAAACTTCAATGCCAACGTGAATGCGTACAGCTCCCTGAGGAAGTGCTGACCGGTATTGGCTTGCCGGGAACCTGAGCGCAATGTCCGCGGGTTGGCTTAGGTCGAGGAGTGGCGCCAAGCTCGGCAAAACTTTATTCCGGTCGGGCAGAGTGCCTGCGTAGGGGTGCTTCGCTGAGCCTGGAGGCTGCGGCCTGGCCGATTCCGTGCAAGCAAGCCTGCCGATTCCGCATCATCGATGCGCACGTGGTTATCGGAGGTGGCTGTATTGTCATCGTTGACCGCTTGATTGATGGTCGTGCTGTTGGCTACATTGGCTTCGTAGCCAACAGGGCCTGCTGTCTCGTTGGCGAACAATGCGTTTGTCCGGAATGATGCGGTCGGCGTCGTCTCGGCTCAAAGGCGACTGTTGGTGAACTTGAGTGGAGCGGTGTCCGTGTCGCCGCTCCACTCAAGGCTGCGCGTACTTTTCACGGAGCCGAAGATGAGTTGCCGCTCAAATTCAGGGCGATGTACACTTCCTTGGGTTTGGGATGCACAGGCTCATCGAGGTAAGGGCCGCGTCGACGTATGGGCATGAGTTCCTGGGGCCGATATTTCGAAATTCCTGGCACGCTTCAGGGTCGAAACCCGAAGCGTGATCGCCCATGCCTGGAGGTCGCCAGGCGATTCGTCGCGCCCATGGCGCTCGAGGGAATGTAAACTGCCGAGATGAGAGTATGGGAGCAGGATGGGATCGAGGTCTTTGTCGCTGCCCCTGCGTCAGGCAGGTTCACGCGACACAGACATGACGAATATGTCATCAGCGCGAATGTCTGTGGTATCGAGTATGTCCGATTGGACCGGCGTCGGTTCACTCTGGGCACCGATGAACTGACCCTGTATAACCCAGGGGAGGTGCAATCGTCTGAAGCCTCGGTTGGCGATGGCGAACGGTGGTCATGTGTCAGTGTCTACGTCGACCCGGGGTTCTTGATCCGGAGGTTCGGTTTTGCCGCGGAATTTCAGGAGCCGGTCATCACAGCGCCGGTGCTGCGAGCTGAACTGTTGACGCTGGCCCTCTCGCCGGTGGACGACACCACGCCTGGCCGAGTGGAGTGGTTGCTCAACGCGGTGCTCAATCAAGCTCGCCTCGGGCCAAAGCGCTCTTCCCCTGAGATGGCGCGAGCACACGCTTGGCTGTTGAACGGGCCGGAGCGCGGGGTGTCGGAACCGGTGAATATCGGACAGTTGGCTGCTCATCTGGGATGGTCGAGGGAGACCTTCACCCGGCGGTTCACGCAGGCGACCGGGACTCCGCCGTATGCGTGGCACCTTCAGGCGCGGTTACGGCGTGCGCGCCGGCTGCTCCGACAGGGGCAGAGCCCAGCTGAGGTCGCGGTCCAAGCCGGCTTCACCGACCAAGCTCACCTGCACAAACTCATTCAAGCCGCGTACTCGACGACGCCGTCCCGGATCCGGCTGTCGGCCCGGTAGGTCACAGATCTACAAGACCGAGCGCGTTCCGCGGCGGCATCCTCGGGTGATGCTCGACGTGGCCTTATTCGCCTTCGGACTGGGAATGGTGTTCAATGCCGTTCCGGGTGCAATCTTCTCAGAGTCTCTTCGCCGTGGAATGCGTGGCGGGTTCCGCAGTGCGTTCGCCGTCCAGGTCGGCTCGCTGGTGGGTGATGTGGTCTGGGCTGTCCTGGGGCTCGCCGGCGTCGGAGCGCTGTTCCTGCTTGACGGCGTGCGGGTACCGCTCGTGCTTGCCGGTGCCCTGCTCACGGTTGGTCTGGGAGTCAACTCGCTGCGTGCCGCTTTGCGCCCGGCCTCTGCGGTTCTGGCCAATGATGATCACGCCGACTCCGCGCGAGGTGGGTTGTCGATCGGTGCGGCGATGTCTCTGACGAACCCCATGAACGTTGTCTATTGGGGTGGTGCCGCCGGCGCCGTGAGCGGCGTCCTCGGTGAGACATCGTCGTGGCAGTCGATGACTGTCTTTTTCATCGGGTTCTTCGTCGCCTCACTGATGTGGTGTTGGATCTGTGCGGGGGCCATAGTTCTGTTCCGGCGCGCGTTGCCGGCCCGGGGAGTGAAGGTGATCGAAGTGGCGTGCGGGGTCAGCCTAGTCAGCCTCGGGGTTTGGCTGGCTGTGTCGGTCTGACCGCGATCTTGACCGAAGGGAACCCTCCTGTTCCTGTTGATAACCGATTGCGCATCGGGTGATTGTCGTATGCAAGCTGCCATCGATGCCCGGGCCCGCCTGGAAGACCTGGTGATGTCCGAACGGTTATGAAAGAGGTGGCAAAAGGCATCGGGCAAATGCTGTACCCGCGGGCCTGTGGTGGCCTTCCTCGAAGGAGCTGTGTGTGTCTTGATGGCAAGACGCATCAAAAAGCGGGTAGTCATATTCATCTGTGCCCTGGCTGTGTTCTTCGGAATCCGTGCGCCGCCGGCTTGGTCGGTCACCGGGGGTGGGTCGACGATTTCGGCCGATCTGGCGGAGAAATGCTTGTATATCGAGGGAAACTGGCTGTGCATCAGGACTCCGGGTGCCCGGGGACAGCTGAGCTATCTCAGCGTCCGGTATGAAAGAACGTGGGGGAGCGGCGACTTGTACAGCTGTGGGTGGTCAAACCTGGTCAGACCCAGTGGAGCGGAGCGCATACGCAGGTTGTTCAGCCGGTCCAGGTGGCACAGTGGGGAGCGCCTGAGACGGTGAAGGCCGGCTGCTGCAACGCGAAGATGTTCGTCAGTAACGTTGGCTGGTACTACACCGGTTGTCTTGGAAAGTAGTCAAGAATTTCAGCCTCCTGGCCCGGTTGACATACGCGGCCGATCAGGTGGCGTGTTCGCGATAGAGCCCGACGTGCACTGCCACCTGAAGGCTTGGACTGAGGCATCGACGCCACCGCAGCTGTGGGCGCAGTCGAACTAAGACGATCCAAAGGCGAAATTGCTAGATCGAATGTGGCCGACTCGGAAGGATCCGAACCGGTTAACCGGAGGATTCTTGGTCCAAGTCTAGTACTCCAGCCGGACTTCGTGATGTCGCTGGTGGGCTGCCCGTAGACAGGTGCGGCCACCAGTTGATCATGGTCGGTTGTGTGGACTAACCCTGATCGGCTGGTGGCCGCGGGTCCCAGCGTAA
>NZ_JADNQM010000026.1:0-142747 GCF_046269425.1 Amycolatopsis sp. cmx-11-12
ACCGCGATCCGCGCCTTCATCGACGGCTGGAACAACCGCTGCCACCCGTTCACCTGGACCAAGACCGCCGACGAAATCCTGCCCCACGCCACCCGTCAACGAACATCAGACGCGCGACACTAGAGGAGTGATTCCGTGAAGATCGCGTGAAGGGTAGCCCCGCGAAGGAATCCTTCCCTTGACTGTCCACAAAGGACGTACCTTAAGCCGAATTTTCTGATTTGCCATCGTTTATCCGAGTTTTCTCGTGTGTCAAGGCCTCTTTCCTTGCGCCTGGCGCAAGGAAAGAGGCCTTGACACACGAGAGACAACCGAGCCGACCGCGAGGCCATGTCCACTCCCCGCGGGCGACCCGTCCAGGTTCTGCCGCCGCCCTCCTGAGTGCCTGTCCGACCAGGGTAAAACACGTCAGAAATACGCCCACGCCATCAACCTTAAGTTCCTGGCATTGACTCTGAGGGTAAGCAAGGAGGCCTTCATGACCTTGGCGATACGGACATACCGCATCTAATAGGTCCCTCAGGGAATCCTTCACGGACCGCCGGACCGCAGATCTCCTGCCCTCGGCTGGAGGCCGGGATCACGCCTGGCACTTGGCTTTCACCATCGCTGCGGCGTGGTGCGCGTAGGTCTTGGTCGAGCCGGACCAGTCGCGACCCCGGTTGAGCAGCTGCACGGCGAGTTTCGCGCCGTTCGCCCGGAAGGTGCCGACGTTCACCCATCGGCCGCGGTTGCCGACCTGGTTGATCTGGAACGTCCCGACTGGCGTGGCCTTCTCGACCGCGAACCGGTCGAAGACGCGGTAGACCGACGGGCTGCCGCCCGCCACGGTGATGTCGCCGCTCGGGATGAACACCGAGACCGCGCACGATCCGGTGGTCACCGGGCCGGTGTTGAACGTCCACACGCCGTACGCGCTGGGGTCGTCCTTGTTCGCGTCGCCGGACATCGGGATGGAGACGAACGAGCTGCCGCAGCCGCCGTTGCCGTGGTTCACCCAGCCTGACTTGCCGTCGCTGTACGCCCCGGCGCCGATGAACTGGGTGCCCCCACCGCAGCCCTTGCCCGCCATACCCTCGTAGACCACCGACTTGGCGGCGGGCGGGGCGGGCGGACCTTGCGGCTGGGGTTTGTTCTGTTGCTGCACCGGCGCCGGGCCGCCACCGCCCTGCGGTCCCGGGCCCGCCGGGTTCCCGGCGGCGGGCGGTGCCGCGGGAATCCCCGCCGGAACGCCGTTCTGGCCCACCGGCAGGCCTTCGACCGGCTGGCCGGGCAGCGCGCCGACGGGCAGGCCTCCGGCGTTGTTGTCCGCGGGCGGGGCGGCGAGCCCCGGCACGAATCCGCCACCCGGCGGCAGATCCCGCGCGTAGCCGGCGGCGTTCGGCCCCTCGCCGGGCTGGTCGTCGCCCAGCAAACCGCTGAGCGCCAACGGCAAGGCGACCAGCACGACACCGGCGACCGCCGCCGCGACGATCACCGGTTTGGGCAAGCGGCCCGGTGTCGACGATTCGACGGCGGCGCCCGCGTCCACGACCGGCGGCACGGCACCCGCCGCGACGGTCTTGGCGGCGGCCGGTGTGGTTTCGTTGTCCGCCTTCGCTTCCGGGGCGGCAGGCGTGACCTCCGCCGCGGCGGCGACCGCGACTCCGGTGGACTGTTCTGCGTCCGTGGACATGGTGTTCCCGCTTCCTCTACTGACTCAGGTTCTTGCCGGCAGGACCCGTTCGGCCGCCGGAGTCGATCACGGGCGCTTGGTGCCGCCGCGCACGTTCGCGATGTTCTCGGTCTCCACGTTGCGAAGGTTGAGCGCCATGCCCTTCGTCACGTTGGTCTGGTTCCGGACGACCTCTTTGATCGAAGTGAAGGCTTCTTCGACCTTCTGCGCCGGGCCGAAGAGGTTCTCCTTGATCTCGGCGCCCATCTCGTCGTCACCGCAGGCTTCGAGCAGCAGGGCGAGCCGATCCGCGCCGAGTTCACAGATCAGGTCCATTTTGGCCGCGATCGACTGGTACCCCTCGCCGATGATCTCCATGGCCCTCGGGTCGGCGCTGAAGTTCGACATCGTCTCCCGTCCTCATCCTGTCGTGGTGCCCGTGCCCTGACCGGCCGCCGGGTTGATGCTGTGTCTCGTCGAGGGTTCGCCGTCCTGGTTGACGCGCACCTGGGCGCCACCCGGCCGTCGGGTCCGGCGCCTTCGCCTGCCCAGCACGCCGGGAGCCACCGTGGGATCGGTGCCCCAGGTCTCCTCGTCCTCGGCGAGCCAGGTGGCCCGCTCGCGTTCGCCTTTGTCCTGTCCCGCTCCACCGGCACCGGCACCACCCGCCGACGGCGGATAGAACGGCACACCGCTGCCCGTTGTCCCTTTAGGACCACCTAGAGTCCCTTTAGGACTGTCAGCTGGATTCGGGACCGTGGCGGGCGGAGTCACCGGGTTCCCGCCCATCGACGTGGTGGGCGGCGAAACACCGACCCGGCCGCCGCCGAGGGAACCCGGTCCACTGTGGAAGTTCGCCTGCGGGTCGAACTTCGACATCGTCAAGGGTGGCGCATCGGGTGCGCGGAGTGCCGGGAGCGGCGGAGGTGTGCTGCGCCGCAACGAATTGAGGTGCCGTTCCAGCGCCGTCTCGTTGACGCCGGTCCGCGTCTCCGGGGTCGGGTAAGCCTTGCGCAGGCGATCCTTCTGCTCGAGGTTCGCGCCGTTCCTCGGGCCGACGATCTCGCCGTTCGCGTTCACCCGAGAGCCGGGCGGGACGATGATCGGCCTGCCGTCGGAACCCAGCACGGGTTTCCCGTTGGGGCCGATGACGGTGCCGTCCCGGCCGACGTACGAACCGGTGGGCACTTTCAGGGTGGTGTTCGGCCCACCGCCACCGATCTGGGTGATCGGCGGCGGAAAGAACCCGCCAGGACCGTTCTTGACGTTCGTGTCGGTCCTGATGATCCGAGGAGGCGGGGGTGGCGGCGGTGGCGTGGATACGGTGGTGGTGATCGGTCCTTTGTCGCCGCCCGAACCGTTTCCTCCGCCAGGACCGGTCCCGTCGCCTCCGGAACCACCTCCGGAGCCACCGGAGCCACCGGAGCCTCCGGAACCACCGGGGGCGAGGTTGACGTAGGCGGGATCCTTGATCGTCGGCAGTTTCGCGGTCGCCAGCTGGTAAGTCGCCGCCAGCAACCCCACCGTGCTGGCTCCCCAGCTGTCCAAAAAGGTCAGGTGTTGACGCCAGACCCACTTGGCCGCATTTTCCAGCTTCTCACGCGGAGCGGTTTCGGTCACGGCTCCACCGAGGAGGTCGCTCACCGGCCATCCGTCCTTCTCCCTGGTGTACTTGGGGGGAAAGTGGCTGCCGAAATCCGCCACCAGCTCCGGCGACTGCCAGATCGCGCGTACCACGCCGGTCGGCGAGCAAAGCTGCGACCCGGGCCCGGTGACCGCGAACCCCAGCCCGGTGTCGTAGGTGAAACTGTTGTCCCCCTGCCAAAACGCGCGACCGTCGTACAGCATGGTCACGCCGTGCTTCAGCAGTCCCTTCGCATCACGGAGCGCGGTCCACGAAGTGCGTTCGTGGCTCATCTGTTCCACGAGGTCCCGGCATTTGAAGGCGAGTTTGTCCAGCACCGTCCAAAAAGCACTCGCGCCGGTGCCCTGGAAGTCGTCGCCGCGATGGCCGGTCTTGTTCCGCTCGGTCTCCAGCGGGGCGACCTGCGCGGTCAGCCAGGTCGCGACACCCTCCAGCGTGGTCGCCGCCGTTTCGAAGCTGCGCTGGTTGCCGACGGCGTTGAGGTCGTTGTACAGGGAATCCACGATGTTGTTGGCGTTGCCGAAGTACTTCGCCGCCACGTCGTCGAGCTCTTTGGTCGCGTCGGCGACGCCGTACCACGACGTGAAGAACGTCATTCCCTCGGCGTGGATCAAATTCGTCGGCACGTGATTGCTCGGCCCGCGAAGATGGGTACGGGTCTCCCACTTCAGCCAGGTCTGCTTGATGACCTCCTCGCGCGACGGCACGATCGGGCAATGGGGCTCGACACTGAAGATGTTGAGTGCCTGCTCCCAGAGCCAGGTCCTCGTGTCCGGCCCGCCCAGGATCAGGGAGCTAGTCACGTCGTCCGCCGAAGACGTCCGATGGCGCCTCGTTCCAGAGCGGCGCGAACGCCTTGTCGACTTCGGTGGTGCCCGTCATGGCCGCACGGAGATCGGCGCGCTGATCCATGAGCGGGCCGAAGACCTCGACGACCGTGTCCGCCATTTCCCGCCGGGCGCGCTCGAACGTCTCGATCAGCGTCTTGGACAGTTGTTCGGGCGGCATGGAGCGGTACATCGTGGTGTGGAACTTCATGCCCACCAAGGAGTTCTTGGCGTCCACGGTCACGGTGACCAGACGGTCCGCGGAGGTCGCCGAAGTCGTCCGCGAGGCGAGGTCGGCCTTCGCCGACTCGATCCGGTCACGCTGATCCTTCAGCGTGACCATAGCCTGGTGAAGTTGATCCTCCAGCCAGTCGGCCATCGTTTCCTCCCTGTCCGTAATTGCGTGAACCACCGGCGCCGCTTCCCGCGACCCGTCTGCCGCGTTTGCGGGCACCCAGCACCGACGGCGGGAGCTTCGGGTCGGTACCCCAGGTCTCCTCGTCTTCGGCCAGCCAGGTGGTCCGGTCGCGCTCGCCCTTGTTCTGGTCTCCGCCCGCCCCGCCGCCGGGGCCACCGGCGGTGGGCGGATAGAACGGCACACCGCCCATCCCGTTCTGCGAGCCCCCGTTCCCTTGCTGATTCTTGATCAGCGAAGGACCACCCTCGGTCGTCACCGGTTTCTCCGGCGGCGGCGTGGCGGTGGTCTCGGGCCTGCCGCCACCGTTCACCCCGGTCGAGCCGACGGAGCCGGCCGAGCCCAGATGGGACACCGGACCCGAAGATCCACTGTGGAGGGTCTGCGGACCGCTGGAGGACAGCGACAGCGGCGGCGAGTGGGTGTTGTTCAGCAAGGTCGGCATCGACGGAGCGTTGTTGCCGCGCAAAGACTTCAGATACTGATCCAGCTCGCTCTGCTGTTTGGTGTCCTGATTGGTCGGCTCCGGCCGGGACAGGCGGTCCTTCTCGGCGAGCTTCTCACCTTTCGGGCTGAGAATTTCGCCGTTCGGGCTCACCGTGGACCCACGCGGCACGACGATCTGCCGCCCGAAGGCGTCGAGAACCGGTTTGTTGTCCGGGCCGCGGACCACGCCGTCCAGGCCGACCGAGGAGCCGATCGGCACCTTCAGCTGCGTCTCCGGGCTCGGCAGGCCGGGTGGTGGCTTGGGCGGCGGCTTGAACGGGTTGTTGGGGTTGTTGGGGTTGTTGGGATTGAGCGGGTTGTTCTTGTCGAACGGCGGGACCTTTCCGCCGTTCCCCTTGTTGTCTTTGGTGTCCTTGTTGTTCGGGGGCCCTTCCTTGCCTCCGGGAGGCGGCGGCACCTTCGTCTTCGGCGGCCCGGGCGGGGGCGGCGGAGGAGGCGGCGTGGGCGGCGGCTTCGGCCCGTCCTTTCCCCCGGTGGGCGGCGGCTTCTTGTGGAGGTTGGGCCGATGCGGTTCGAGGATCGTCGGCAGGAGCAGCTTCGTTTTGCCGTAGACCTGGGGAAGCTCGGTGAGAACGGACAGGGCTGCGGGATCCAGGAACTTCGTGATGTGCTTCGTCCACAACTCCTTGGCCGCGGCCACGATCCCGTCCCAGAACACCGGGTTCCTGGCGTCCGCGTTGAGGAAGTCGCACCGCGGGTAATGCTCGAATACGGTTGTCTTGTCGTCCTCGGCCTTGTTGTCCTTCAGATCCTGGGTGAACCGGGGACTGGTCCAGATCGCCGCCAACGCGCCCGACGGCGTGGAAAAATCGTGACAGGCCGCCGTGACCGGACCGAAAAGACTGATGTCATGCGTGGTCGTTTCGGTGACGGACCGCCATTTTTCATAGGCTTGCGTGAGAGCGTCGAACGCCCACCGCAGAACGAGTTCCGCTTCGTTGATGCCGACAGTGGCGGCGTCGTCCGTCGGAGCCCTGAAGTTCTTCAGTCCCGCGGGACGGTCCCCCAGCTGATTTCCGAGGTCGGTGCACCGGAACATCAAATTGTCCAGAACCTCCCAAAAGGCCCCGGCGCCGGTCCCCTGGAAGTCGTCGCCCTTCTTCCCCACCTTGTCGCGCACTTTGCCCAGCGCCGTGGCCTGCTCGGTGAGCAGGGTCTTCGTCCCGTTCAACGCGTCGTACGCCCTGGTGAACGTCCACGGCTGTGCCACCGGGTTGTTGTTGGGCGTACCCACCATGGAAGTGAAGAGGGCTGCCATGTTGCCACAGAAGGTCTCGACGGGCTTCGTGAGCGCTTCGTCGTTGGGACTGGCCACCGCGAAGTACTGCATCGTGCTCGTATAGGTGACAGCCTCGAACTTCCAGCCCTCGGGCAGCTTGTGACCGACACCGTAAAGGCTCGCCCAGACATCCCACTTGAGCCATTGGAGCTTCAGGATGTCGTCGCGGGGAGGAATCTTCATGGACTGGGGCGAACCGGATGTGCAGTCGAAGATGTTGAGGACATCTTCCCACGTCCTGTTCGTTCCGCCGGGAACGAACGCGGTCATCGCGACTCAACTCCCGCCGGTACCGGTGTTGTTGCCCCCACCGGTGTTGTTTCCCCCGCCGGTGGTGCCGCCACCGGGTTTGAACGCGAGGATCTCACCGAGCTGACTCATGTCCAGTTCGGTGGACAACTTGATGTTCTCGTCCTCGCCCCGCACCGCCACCCCCACCACGTAGGTGATGTTCCTGTTCAGCGCGATGAGCTGATCCTGGATCAGCTTGACCTGGGTGTACAGCGTGGGCCCGGTGCCCTTGCCGGCGAGTTCGTAGGCGTCCATCAGCAACTTGGCGGGCTCCCACGTCTCGACGCCCGCCATCAGCCGTCGTTTCCCGGCACCGCCACCCACAGTGAGGGCCAGCTCCGCGACATGCGGGTTCGTCTCCAGCCCGGTGACCATCGGCCCGAGAACGTTCTTCTGGAAGTCCTGCAGAAAGCTGACCGTGATCTTGATGTCGCCGCTTTCCGGCTTCTCCGCCACGCCGCTTCTCCTTTCACCAAGAGCGGACCGGAATCAGAGCTGGAACTTCGCGCCGATGTTCTTGTCCGTGCGCTGATAGTTGTCGTAGGACAGGGAAAGCGTCTGGTGGCCCTTGGTGAAGCGGCCTTCCATGGCGCTGGTCGTGGCGTGCCACTTGCGCTGCAATTCCGTGTAGTTGGTGGCACCTTGGCCGATCCAACTGTCGGTCATCGGCTTGATGGACTTCTCCAGATCGATCAGCGCGTTGTCGATCGCCTTGCTCAGCCCGACCATCCGCTCGGCCAGGTGCGGAAGGTTTCCGCTGACCGCGAAACCGTCGTGTGATGCGCTCATGGTTGTTTCCTCTCCAAGAATGGGGTCGGTGCGATCAGGTCAGTGCTTTGTAGATGCCGCCGCCGACGCCACCGCCGTCGCCGAACGACGTCAGGGCACTGAGGTTGATGTCCTCTTCGGAGTTGTTCATCTGGATGTCGCTCGCGTTGACCATCTCCTTGATCTCCGTCAGCAGACGGAGAACCTGGAGGTATTCCCCTTCCCAGGTGTCGAGCTGGGTCAGGAAGGTCTGGGACGCCGCGCCCTGCCAGTCCTTCTGCAGGTCGGCGCGGACCGCCGCGACCCCACCGTGGATCGTCTTGCACTCGGTTTCGCAGGCCTCGATGGCGGTGATACCGCCCTTCATCCCGCTGTCGCTCTTCTGGAAATTCGACATGTCCGGCTCCTTCCTCGTGATGACGCTCCAGGACAAGGACACCAACACCGGGTGCGGGAGACCATGCGGAACCACCGGCAGAAGTTGTCGTGTGGTTCCTCTGGTCAGGAACCGCAGGCGGTGGCCGCGGGCAGCACCGCGCCCCCGTCACGGAGCAGCCCCGGGTCCAGCGCGGACCCGGTCGGCAACAGGTTCAGCAGAGCCACCGGGAGCCCGTTCGCCCTGGATCCACCCAGGTCCAGTGCCTTGGCTCCGGCGGGCGGCACGGGATACTTCACGCCCGAATCGGTCACCAGGAAGAGCGCGTCCCCCGCCCGTCCCGACGCGGCGGTCGCCTTGACCAGCGCACCGGAACCGGGCCGGACCGCGATCCGGTCGACCCGCGCGCACGGCGCGGAAATACCCGGTTGGACGAACGGTGGCCGCCCGGCCGCGGTCAGCCCGTCGGCCACCGCCACCTGCGTACGCGGTGTGTCGCCGTCCGGGGTGACGAGAGCGCACAAGCCCTGTCCACTATGGAGTGTCGTGGCCCGCGGCGGTTTCATCGGCGGCGGTGGCTCCGCCGAGGACAGATGCTCGCTGACCACGCGGCCGGGCAGCTGCCCCACCGCGACGTCGCCGCCGTCGTAGGCGGCGCGGCGGACCTCCGGGTCGACGAGCAGCAGTCGCGCGTCGAGTTCGGAGACCGGGGTGAACCCCGACTTCGTGAGCACGTAATGCTGCGATGGCTCGCCGGACACCGTGTACACCCTGCCGACGCGTGAACCCGTCGTGCCGAGACCGGGTCCCTCGGTGCCGATGCCGGGAATCGACGGCGGCCCGAAATCCGGTCCGGCGGGCAACGCGTCCAGCAACGAGGCCGGCGCCTTCACCGGCTGGAGCACCCCGTCGAGCGCGTCGAGCGCGTTCCGGTCCGACGCCACTCGATGGCGTTTGCCGCGCCACAGAAGGAACGTCGCGCCGTCCGGGGCGACGACCACGACCGCCGCGTCGTCACCGAGCGGCTTCGAGGTCCCGCCGCCCACGCGCATCATGGTCGGTCCGGACTGATCGCGGCCGGTGAGGGCGCACACCTCCCACGGGTCGGAGGCGAGCGAGGGCAGGCCGTCGGGCGCGCCGATGATGCCCAGCGGGTCACCACGGGGCACGTCCTTCAGCGACGCCTCGGCGACGTGCTTCACCACGAGCTGGTTCCCGGCGACCAGTTTGGCCGAGGCGAAGTTCAGCACCGGCAGCAACTTGCCGCCCGCGTAAAGGAACCGCGCCCCGGAGGAATCGGCGACGACCAGCGCGCCTTCCACCCGCCACGACTTGTTCCCGCCCGGTGAAACGAGGCCGAACACCAGCAGGCCGAGGCAAGCGAGAATGGCGATCAACACGCCGATGATGCTGCCCCGGTAGGTCCGGTGCAGCGGGCTTTCCGGCGCGTCCGGATCGACGCGCAGCAACGCCGACGACAGCCGGCCCAGCATGAACTTGTGTGCCTGTACCTGATCGGTTTTCGCGTTCACGGTCAGCCTCCGAGACCACGCATGAAGGCGAACACGCCGATCAGCCACAACGCCAGCGGCAGCAACGACAGCGCCGCGAGGCTCTCCACGATGTCCGCGAGCCTGCCCCACTGCGGCACCAGCCTGCGCCCTGGCAGCGTCCATCGCGCCACGATCAGCACGGCGGCCACCACGAACAACCCGGCCACCATCGGCAGTGGATTGGCCGTGTCCTGCTGTACCGCGAGCAACAGCCGCAGCAGGCCGTACACCCCCGGCACGATCACCGAGAGGCGTTGCCACACACTGCCCAGCGCGCGACCGTGCACCAGCAGCAGCACGCTGAGCACGACGACGAACGTGGTGGCCTGCCACGACCGGTCGTGCACCACGAATTCGAGCGAGACGAGACAGGCCAGGCCGATCGCGGCGAACAACGCCGTGACGAAGGAGTCCGCGATCCGGCCCTTGACGACGACCTCGTCACCCGGGTGCGGGTCGAGTTCCTCCTGCAATTCCTGTGCCGTGGTGGGCAATCCCGGCAGCCGGAGCCCGGACAGCCGGAAGGCGATCCTCGGCACGAACGCGCCGAGCAGCACCGCGATCACGGCGATGATCGTCGCCGAAACGGCCGCGCTGGCCCCGCCGAGCATCAGCACCAGCCCGCCGATGGCGCACAACAAGCCCAGTGTCGCGACCGAGATGAACACCGGTGCGGCGCCCGCGACGGCGGCGAGGCCGAGCGCGGCCGCCCCCGCGCCCGCCACGCACGCGGCCAGCAGCCGGGCACCGGTCAGCACGGTGCCCTCCGGTCCACTGGGGACGATCGACCCGGCCAGCCCGACGAACGGGACCGCGGCCAGCGCCAGTGCGAGCGCCGACGTGGCGTCGCCGAGCGCCCGGGCCGCGGTGGCCGAGCAGACCAGCAGGAAGAGCGCCGCGGCACCGGCGGCCACCAGGGTCGGCCAGGTCGCCGGGGCGGACACCAGCAGCACGAACCCGAGCGCGACGACCGTCAGTGCCGTGCCGAGCATCGTCCAGCGCGTCGCCCCCGCGCTCCAGGAGTCCGGACGGGCCCGCGCCTCGGTGGACAGGCCGTCGATGATGTCGTCGAAGTGGACGGTCGGGAGTTGTTCGCGACGTGGCCGCAGGTGCAGCGTTTCGCCGTCGCGCAACTTCAGCGATTCGATGGTGGATTCCTGATCCAGCGGGGGATCCCCGAGCCGCTGGAGACCCCAGCCGTCGTGGTCCACCCCCTCTTCGGCCAGATCCTTGCCCGCGTGTCCGAGGATCGTCGGCATCAGGTCGATCAAGGGGATGTCCATGGGCACCGCCAGCTCGAAGCAGGCGTCTGGAGCACGGACACGGAGTTTGCACAGCCCTGAAGCGGTCGCCATGGCACAAGCCTTCGTTTCGGCGACCAACGCGCGGTGTCGTGAGTGAACCATCGCGTGGTCGGATTTCGTCACCTCTAGTGGAGCTGCCACCACAGCGCGTCCGAGAGGGAAGGAATCCGGGCTTGAGTGTAATCACATTCCGCAAGGGGCCGCGACGGCCAGGGCCGGAAATGCCCGAAGGCGAGCTGAGTATCCAAGAACCGCCGACCCTGCCCGAAGTCCAGCGCAGTGCCGGCGCGGTCATGATGTACCTGCCGATGGCGCTGTCATCGACGGCGACCGTGCTGCTGTTCGTCCGGCCGGGTGAGAACGGCGCGTTCAGCTACCTGGCCGCCGGGCTGATGACGGTGTCGTCGATGGCCATGCTGGTCGGCCAGCTCGGCCGCAGCGCGGGCGAACGCAAACAGAAACTCAACGATTCCCGCCGCGACTACCTCCGCTACCTGGCGCAATCCCGCCGCAAGGTCCGCGAAGTCGTCACGAGCCAACGAGAAGCCCTGATCTGGCGGCACCCCGACCCGCATTCGCTGTGGTCCCTGCCCGGCACGTCGAGGATGTGGGAACGGGACGCGCAGGACGAGGACTTCGGCGAGATCCGCATCGGACGGGGCCCGCAACGCCTGGCGTGGCGGCTGAATCCGCTGTCCACCAAACCGGTGGACGATCTGGAGCCGCTGTCCGCGCACGCGCTGCGCCGCTTCATCCACGCGTACGGAACCGTGGCGGGCCAGCCGGTCGCGGTGTTCCTGCCGTCGTTCGCCCGGATCCTGCTGCGGGTGGCCGAAGACACGGACATCGAGCGCATCCGGGCACTGGCCCGCTCGATGATCGCCCATCTCGCGGTCTTCCACTCCCCCGCGGAACTGCGGATCCTCATCCTCACCTCGCCCGAACGGCGGGCGGCGTGGGACTGGGTGAAATGGCTGCCGCACAACCTCCATCCCAACGAGACCGACGGCGCGGGCGAGACCCGGCTTGTGGTGGAATCCACGGCGGAGCTGGAAAACGCGCTGAGCGACGAATTCGCGACCAGGCCGGGATTCGATCCGGACGCGCTGCCGGACAGCCACGAACCGTGCGTAATGGTGTTCGTGGACGGCGCCACGGTGCCGCCCACATCGCGGCTGGCCGGTGACGGCTACCGCAACACGACGGTCGTGGACCTGTCCTCGGGGCTGCCGGAAGGAAACGATCCGGAGACACTGCGGCTGCGGCTCGAAGACGGGATGCTGAAGCTGATCACGGTCGATCAGCAGAACAAGGAGGTCGCCGGCGACCTCGGGGAGCCCGACGGGATCGGCGTCAACACCGCGACCGCGCTGGCGATGCGGCTGGCGCCGTACCGGGTCGGCGCCCGGCAGCGGTCGGCCGAACCGATGACCGCCAACTTCGACCTGACGACCATGCTGGGCATCCACGACATCCAGACCCACGACGTGGCGGCGGGCTGGGCGGCGAAACGGCCCGGCGGCAGGCTCCGGGTGCCGCTCGGCATCGGCCCGACCGGGTCGCCGGTCGATCTCGACATCAAGGAATCCGCCCAGTCGGGGATGGGCCCGCACGGCATGCTGATCGGCGCGACCGGTTCCGGGAAGTCGGAGCTGCTGCGCACGCTGGTGCTGGCGCTCGCGCTCACCCATTCCTCGGAGGTCCTGAACTTCGTCCTGGTGGACTTCAAGGGTGGCGCGACCTTCCTCGGTCTCGACGGGCTGCCGCACACCTCCGCGGTGATCACCAACCTCGCCGACGAGGCCGCGCTGGTCGGCCGGATGCGCGAGGCGCTCAACGGGGAACTGGTGCGGCGCCAGGAACTTCTGCGCAAGGCGGGCAACTACAGCTCCGCGCTGGACTACGAACGGGCACGGGCGAACGGGACCCCCCTCGCTCCGCTGCCCACGCTCTTCCTGGTGGTCGACGAGTTCAGTGAGCTGCTTTCGGCACACCGCGACTTCATGGACCTGTTCATCATGATCGGCAGGCTCGGCAGGTCGCTGGGTGTGCATCTGCTGCTCGCCTCGCAGCGCTTGGACGAAAGCCGGATCCACCAGCTGGAATCGCATCTGTCCTACCGGATCGGCCTGCGTACCTTTTCGGCGATGGAAAGCCGTGGCGTACTCGGTGTCCCGGACGCCTACCAGCTGCCGTCCGATCCGGGCAACGGTTTCCTCAAGAGCGGCACCGCGGCGCTGGACCGGTTCAAGGCGGCCTACGTCTCCGGTCCGCACCGGGTGGTGCGCCGGAACGTGAAGCAGGCGGTGGTGGCACAACAGGTCGTACCGTTCACGTCGAAGGTCGTCGTCCGCGCCGAACCGGTGCCCGAACCGGAGCCGGTACCCGAACCCGAGCCCGAGGGTTCGGTGCCGAGCCTGCTGGAGCTGGCCGTCGACCGGCTGCGCGACAAAGGCCCTGCCGCGCACCAGGTCTGGCTTCCGCCGCTGGACGCGCCCGGCTCACTGGACGAGCTGCTGCCGCCGCTGGTGGAAACCGCCGAGCGCGGTCTCAGCGCCGAGGGGTGGCCCGGTCGCGGCACCCTGAGCGTGCCGATCGGCCTGATCGACAAACCGTTCGAACAGGCGAGGGACCCGCTGCTGGTGGACCTGGCGGGCAGCGACGGGCACATCGCCATCGTCGGCGCGCCGCAAAGCGGCAAGAGCACGGCCCTGCGCACCTTGATCGCCGCGCTGGCGGTCACCCACACACCGGCCGAGGTCCAGTTCTACTGCCTCGACTTCGGTGGTGGAACGCTGGCGAGCCTGCGGAAACTCCCCCACGTCGGCGGCGTGACCGGACGGCTGGACGTCGAACGCATCCAGCGCACGATCGGCGAGGTCACCTCGCTCCTGACGCGCCGGGAGCGGTTCTTCACCGACAACGACATCGACTCGATGGCCACCTACCGGCGCAAACGGGCGGCCGGCGAGTTCGCCGACCAACGGCACGGTGACGTTTTCCTCGTGGTGGACGGCTGGTCCACCATCCGGCAGGACTTCATGGACCTGCTCCCGACGTTCGTCGAGCTGGCTTCGCGCGGCCTCAACTACGGCATCCACCTGATGCTGGCGTCGAGCCGCTGGAGCGAGATCATCAGCGCCGTCCGCGACCTGGTCGGCACCCAGCTCGAACTGCGGCTCGGCGACCCGGTCGATTCGGTGATCAACATGCGCGCCGCGGCGACCGTCCCGAAGATCCCCGGCCGTGGTCTCACCGACAAGGAACTGCACTTCCTCACCTCCCTGCCGTCGATCGACGGCGCGGAGGGCGACGTCGCCGAGCACGTCGAAACGCTGGTCGAGCGGGTCGCCGCGGCCTGGTCCGGTCCGGTGGCTCCCCCGGTCCGGATGCTGCCCCCGGTACTGGACCACGCCGAACTGCCCGCGCCGGACGCGGACGTGCGGCTGGCACTCGGACTGGACGACCAGCGGCTCGAACCGCTGTGGCACGACTTCGAGGACAACCCGCACCTGATGGTCGTCGGGGACGTGGAGTCCGGGAAGACGAACGTGCTCCGGCTCGTGATCGACGGCATCACCCGGCGGTACAGCCCGCAGGAGGCCCGGATCATCACGGTGGACTACCGCCGCGGCCTGTACGACGCCGTGCCGCAGGACTACCAGCTGGGCTACGCGGTGTCCGGCGACTCGGTGCACGAAATGATCGACGGCGTCGCGCGGGCCGTCCAGACCCGCGTCCCCGGCCCCGACATCACGCCTGCCCGCCTGCGTCTGCGTGACTGGTGGACCGGACCGCAGGTGTTCGTGGTGATCGACGACTACGACATGGTGGCGTCGTCGTCGAACGCGCTGTTCCAGCAGCTGTTCGATCCACTCGCCCAAGGCAACGCGCTGGGCCTGCACCTGATCGTCGCCCGCGGTGCCAACGGGATCGGGCGAGGCGCCAACGACCCCTTGATGCGGCGTCTCGTGGAGGTCAACACCCCGGTGATGCTGTTGTCCTGCCCGCTTTCGGAAGGCATGGTGTTCGGCGAAGTCAGGCCGCGGGTGCTGATCCCCGGCCGGGCGCAGTACGTCACCCGGCGCGGGACGACCGTCGTGCAGACCGCCCTGTCGCAGCACGAAGCGGCGCTCACCACGCGATGATCTCGCCTTTCGCCACCGGCCCCTCCCCCCATGGTGGCGAAAGGCTCGCGGCGGCTACCCCGGCCGCCGAGTCGGAGCCCCGGGTCTCGTCGAGGCCCGGGGCCCCGACATCAAGCGCTGAAGGGGACTTTCCGTGCACCTAGTGCCGCGTGATCCCGCGGGACTTACCCGTGATTGGACGGAGATCTCACGTGATTGGACGGAGATCACGCGAGATCTCCGCTCAATCACGCGTGATCTCCACCTGATCACGCGAGTTCGCCGTCTGATCACACCCTCAGGCTCAAGATTCACGGGAGCCGGCCCGCCATCCGCGACGCCGTCCCCGCGGCACGACGACCGCGGCCGCGCCCAGCAGGGCGGCCACCAGCGCGACACCGGCCGCCAGCAGCAGGGCGGCTTGGCGAGTGGGCTCGAGATCCGGGATCGGCGCCACCGCGACCGGTTCGCGCGGTGCGGTCGCGGGGCCGCCACCCGGCGCGGCGACCGACGTCATCGCCGCGAGCGGGTCGATCACGCTGACCCCTGCCTGCGGATACGCGGTGTCCCGCAGGCGCCGGGCGAGGTCGGCCGCCGTCGTCTCCGGCCGGTAGGACCGGATCAGCGCCGCGGCGGCCGCGACGTGTGCCGCGGCGAACGCGGGTCCGGCGCCGACGACCTGGCCGCCGCCGGGTCCGGTGCCCACGACCAGGTTTCCCGGTGCGGCAACGGATCCGGGTACCGGGGTGGCCTTTCCGCCGGGTTTCCCGTCCGGTCCGATGGCGGTCACCGGGAGCACGCCGGGGAACGCCGCCGGGTAGTACGGGCCCGGCGGGACGTCGCGCGCCGACGTGAAGTCCAGGCCCGCCGCGGCCACGACGAGCGCGCCCGCCGCCACCGCTCGATCGACGGCCTGCCGCAGCGCCGGGTCGGCCTCGGTGACGGCCACCGCCACGCAGATGATCCGGGCGCCCGCCGCGACCGCCCTATCGAGCGCGGCCGCGATACTCGCCGCCGTCGCGGCACCGGGTTTGTCCGTACCGCGCACCGCGAGCACGCGGGCGCCGGGCGCGAGTCCGGCGATCTTGCCGTCTTCCCCGGCGGGAGCGGCGATCAGGCTCGCGACGACCGTGCCGTGCCCGACGCAGTCCGTTCCCCCGTCACCGGCGACCTCGACCCGCAGCGCCGCCGCGTCGACCCCGGTGTCCACCACGGCGACCGTGACGCCCTCGCCGGTGGTGAGCGGCCAGAGCCGGTCCACGCCGAGATAAGGAAGCTGCCACGGCGGTGAAGGGACCTTCTTGCCCGACGAGGCGGTACAGGCCTGGCCTGGCTTCAACGCCTGTGGGATCTGGGGTAGCTCCTTGTCCTGCGCGGCCGCGAGGCCACCGTTCGCCAGAAGGGTGAGTGTCGCGCACGCCACCGCCAGCTGTCGCCTCATCGTCCCAGTCCATCATCCGCCGCCGGGCGCGGCCATGAAGAAGGACCGGCAGTTCCGGCGGGCGGTGAACCCAATCCGGCACCCACTGCGTTGTCCTTGGTGGCTAGTCACCGAACGACGAGGGGAGCGCTCGTGTCACGGCACGTGCTCACGGTGGACCGCGATCAGGGGTATCGCACCATTTCGGCCGCGCTGCTGGACGCGCGCAACGGCACGGTGATCTCCGTGCTTCCCGGCCGCTATGACGAATCGCTGGTGGTGACGAAGGTGGTCACCATCGCGGCCAGCGACGCGCGCGGCAGCGTCGAGATCGTGTCGCGGCAGGGCAGCGCGGTACAGCTCGCGGCCGAGGCGGTGAAACTCACCGGTCTGGTGCTGCGCGGGCTGAACGAGGAACTGCCCGCGGTCGACGTGGCGCGCGGTCAGGCCGCGGTGGAGGACTGCGAGATCATCGGAGCCGCCTGGACCGCCGTGCTGGCCCGCAATTCGGGCTCGCTCGCGATGCGCGGCTGCCGGGTGACCAATCCCGGCGGCGCGGGGATCGTGGTCACCTCGCCCGCTCCCAGCACGATCGAAGACTGCGTCGTCGAGCACGTGCAGACCTCCGCCGTGGTGATCGCCGAACGCGGCAACCCGGTGGTGCGGGACTGCACCCTGAGGCACGCCAAGGGCAACGGCGTCTGCGCGAACGGACAGGCACAGGGCACCGTCCAGCACTGCGACATCTCCGCCACCGGCAGGCCGGGGATCGCGCTCGAAGAGGACAGTGCGACGAAGGTGCTCGACACGACCATCCGGGACACCGCGAGCGGCGTCTTCGTCAGCACCCACTCGTCACCGGTGCTCGAAGAGTGCCGGGTCACGAACACCACCGGCGACGGGATCACCGTCGCCGACGGCGCCGACCCGGTGCTGCGCCGATGCCGCACGGCCAAGACCGGCGGCGTCGGGATGCGCGTCACCGGACGATCTCGCGGCACCTTCGAGGACTGCGAGGTCGCGGACGCGACCGGTGCGGGCATCCACGTCGACGAGGCGAGCGGCCCGTCGTTCAACCGCACGGCCGTGCGCGGTGGTTCGTCGGTGGGCCTGCTGGTCACCGACGGCGCGACCGCCGAGTTCGACCGGCTGGAGATCCATGACGTCACCGGCCACGGCGTCCTGGTGGAGGCGGCGGCCAACCCGCTCCTGCGCCGGGCGACGCTGAACGGCTGTCGTGGCAACGGTTTCGAGGTCACCGGCAACGGCCGCGGACGGCTGGAGGACTCCGAGGTACGGGACGCCGGTCAGTCCGGGCTCAGTGTCTCCGAAGGGGGAAGCCCTTCCGTCAGCACCCTCCGGGTGTTCAATCCCGGCCAGTCCGGTGTCCTGATCGGACCGGGCGGTGTCGGATCCTTGCGGGACTGCGAGATCGTCGAAGCGGGCGAAGACGGCGTCTCGGTGCGTGACGGCGGGGAGTTGATGCTGTCCCGGTCCATGGTCCGGCGTTCGAAGGGACACGGCGTCTGGGTCGGCTCCGGCGCGCGGGCGAAGCTGACCGCCGACGAGGTCAGCGGGAATCGCCGTGACGGCGTGCGGATCGAGTCGTCCGACGCGGTGAGCCTGGTGGACTGCACCACTTCCGACAACACCGGCGGCGGCCTGCGCGTCACCGTGCCCAACGCCCGGCTGTCGGTGGAGAACCTGACCAGCAACGCCAACGGCGCCCCCGACGTCGACGGCAGCACGGCGAGCACGGTGGAAATCGCCGAGACCGGCGTGGACGGCGACCCGGCCCGACAGTCCACTGAGGACGAAGGCGCCCCGCTGGCGAAACTGGAGGCACTCGTCGGCCTCAGCGGCGTCAAGCACCAGGTGAAGACGCTGGTGAACCTGAACAAGATGGCAAGGAGGCGGGCGCAGGCCGGTCTGGTCGCGCCGCCGACCAGCAGGCATCTGATCTTCGCCGGGCCGCCGGGTACCGGCAAGACCACGGTCGCCCGGCTCTACGGCAGCATCCTCGCCGAACTGGGCGTGCTGCGCGACGGTCACCTGGTCGAAGTGGCCAGGGCCGATCTGGTCGCCCAGATCGTCGGCGGCACGGCGATCAAGACGACCGAGACCTTCACCAAGGCGCTGGGCGGCGTGCTGTTCATCGACGAGGCGTACACGCTGTCCGCGCAGAGCAAGGGAAGCGGACCGGATTTCGGCCGGGAGGCGATCGACACCCTGGTCAAACTGATGGAAGACCACCGGGACGACCTCGTGGTGGTCGCCGCGGGCTACTCGCAGGAGATGAGTTCGTTCCTGCAGTCCAACCCCGGGCTGGCGTCCCGGTTCACCCGCACCATCGAGTTCGAGAACTACAGCACCGACGAACTGGTGACCATCACCGAGCGGATGTGCACGGCCCACCAGTACCAGGTGCCCGAGGACACCAGGAACACCCTGTCCGTCCACTTCGGACAGATGGAACGCGGCGACGACTTCGGCAATGGGCGGACCGCGCGCAAGGTGTTCGAGGAGATGGTGGACCTGCAGGCGTTCCGCCTCGCGAGCGAACCCGAGGCCGACGACCAGAGCCTTTCACTCCTGCTTCCCGCCGATGTACCCGGTGGAATGGCGAACAGCGCGCAGGACGGCGATGACGGCGCGCTGACCACGTTGCGGACGAAGCTGGAGTCGATGATCGGCCTGGCAGGGGTCAAGGACGCGATCAACGACCTGGTGAACCTGATCTCCACCGCGCGGGCCCGGCGGCAGGCCGGGCTGCCGGTCCCCGCGATCAGCAACCATCTGGTGTTCGCCGGCGCGCCGGGTACCGGTAAGACCACGGTGGCGAGGCTCTACGGCGAACTGCTCGCCGCGCTGGGGGTGCTGCGCAAAGGCCATCTCGTCGAGGTCGCGCGCGCCGACCTGGTCGGGCGGTATGTCGGGCACACCGCGCATCTGACCAGGGAGGCGTTCGACTCCGCACGCGGTGGCGTGCTGTTCATCGACGAGGCGTACGCGCTGACTCCCGAAGGCGCGACGGGCGGTGACTTCGGCCAGGAGGCCGTCGACACCCTGGTGAAACTGATGGAAGACCACCGGGACGACACGGTGGTGATCGTCGCGGGCTACTCCGCGGAGATGCGGGCGTTCCTCGCCTCGAACACCGGCCTCGCCTCCCGGTTCTCCCGGCACATCGAGTTCGAGAACTACACCACCGACGACCTGGTCACCATCGTGCACCGGATGGCCACCACGAACGGCTACGAGTGCGCCCCGGAGACCGTCATCGCGCTGCGCAAGCATTTCGCGGGCGTGGTGCGCGATGAAGCGTTCGGCAACGCGCGCTACGCCCGTCAGGTGATGGAGAACATGATGACCCGCCAGGCCGGACGGCTCAGCACGACGGGGACCCCCACCGTCGCGGATCTGCGGTTGCTGACCCCGGCGGATCTCCTCTGAGTGTCGCCCGTCCACTCTCCGCGATGACGGCCCGCCGTGGCAGGATGGCCGCGTGGGTACGACCGCGTTCGGTGACTTCCTCCGCTTCTATCGGCTGCGTATCCCGATGACACAGGAAGACCTCGCCGAGCGGACCGGGATCAGTGTCCGCAGCATCAGCGACATGGAACGCGGGCGGGTCCGCAGCCCGCAGCGGCGCACCGCGGAACTGCTGGTCGGTGGGCTCGGCCTGACCGGCGCGGAGGCCGAGGACTTCGCGGGCCTCGCCCGCGCGGGCCGCCGGGCGACGGGAACCGCCGACAGCAAGGACAAACCCGTCCAGGACAAGGTCGTCCCCGCCGAGCTGCCCAAACTCGTCGTCGCCGCGCTTCCGCCCAGCCTCACCGAGCTGACCGGGCGCGACGCCGAGCAACGCGTGCTGGACGGCGTCGCGGACACCTCCGCTTCGTCGTCCCGGTTGCAGATCGCGGTGATCCACGGGCTGCCGGGCGCGGGCAAGACCGCGCTCGCCGTGGACGCCGGGCACCGGCTCGCCCACCGCTTCGGCAACGGCTGCCTGTTCCTCGATCTGCGCGGCATGGATCTCGAACCGCTCACCCCGGAGCGGGCCGTGCACCGGCTGCTGCGCGGGTTCGGGGTGGACGAACGCCAGCTCCCGAACGATCACGAAGACCGGCTCGCCCTCTACCGCTCGCTCCTGCACGACCGCGAGGTCCTGCTGGTCCTCGACAACGCCGCCAACGAAGCCCAGGTCCGGCCGCTCTTGGCCACCAGCCCCGGTTCCATGGTGCTGGTGACGAGCCGGAACACCTTGGCCGGACTGGACGCGAGGCACCGGATCTCGCTGGGCCTGCTGCCCGACGACGACGCGGTGGAGTTGCTCGGCCTCGTCGTCGGCAGGCGACGGCTGGCGGCGGAACCGGAGGCGGCGCGGCGGCTGGCGAAGCTCTGCGGTGGGGTGCCGCTCGCCTTGCTCATCGCGGGCAACCGCCTGGCCAGCCGGGTCCAGTGGACGATCGCGCATCTCGCCGACCAGCTGGAGAACGAGCGGCGGCGGCTGTCCGTGCTCACCGCGGGCGACCTCCAGGTCCGCGCCGCGTTCGAAATCTCCTACCGGCACCTGGCACCTTCGGTCGCCGGGATCTTCCGGCGGCTGGCGCTGGTGCCCGGTGCGGACACCTCCGTCGAACTCGCCGCGGTCGCCTCCGGCCAGCCGGTGGACGAAGTCGAAGCGGCGCTGGAGAAACTGGCCGAGGGCAGTCTTCTCGGCTACAGCGGCACACCCGGCCGCTACACCACCCACGACCTCTTGCGCGTTTACGCCATGGAGCGCCTCGAGACCGCCGAACAGGCCGAGCAGGTGCGGGAAGCCGGGCTCCGGGTGCGGAACTGGCTGCTCACGGTGGCGACGAAGGCGGCCCAGTTCTTCGACCACGACCGGCCGGAGGTGACGGTCGAGATCGACGGGCCCGATCCGGTGCGCGACCGGGAAGCCGCGGCGCGGTGGCTGGTACGGGAGCAGAACCATTGGCGTGGCGCGCTGCGGGCCGCGGTGGCACGCGGTGACCACCGTCAGGTACTCGACCTGGCACAGGCGATGCACTGGTACTCGGATCTGCGCGGCACCGGCGACCTGTGGCGCGAAGTGTTCGGCGCGGGCGCGGCGGCGGCTCAGGCGCTCGGCGACGCCCGGTCGACGGCCGAACAGCTGAACTACGTGGCCTGGGCGCATTACGCGCTCTGCGGTCAGCCTCGTGAAGCGCTGGAAGCTCAGAAACGCGCGCTGGCGGCGGCGCGCGAGGCCGGTGACAGCGTCGTGGAAGCCTGGTCGTTGTACTACGGGGCGGCCATCACCCGCAGGCTCGGCTCGCCGGAAGAGGCCACGCGGCGCATCCGGCAGGCAGTGGAACTGTTCGAGCGGGCCGACTACCCGAACGGCCGCTACCTGGCGCAGTCCATGCTGGGCAGCATGCTGCACTCTCTCGGCGAGTTCGACGAAGCCGTGGCCGCGCAGCGGCTGAGCGAGGCCTACTACCGGGGTTCGGCCACCGCGCCGGGCAACGACGAACTGCTGTCGATGGTGCTGATCCGGCTCGCCGGCAGTGTGGCGGCGACCGGCGACGTGGCGACCGCGCTGGACCTGCTGGACGAGGCAGAGTCACTGGTCCGCAGGCACGGCGCGCTCTTCGCGGTCGCGCGGGCACAGGAACTGCGCGGGCGGGTGCTGTCGCAGGCGGGCAGGCATCGGGAGGCCGAGGAACAACTGCTGTCCGCGCTGGCCGAGTCACGCTGGTCGGAGGACAAGATCGCGATCATGGTCCGGCTGGCGGAGCTGTCCGATCTCGGCGACCGGCCGGAGGAGGCCCGCCAGCACCGGGTCCGCGCGCTGGCCGAATGCGCCCGGTACGAGACCCCGGTCGCGCGGAGCACGGCCGGCAAGCTCGCCACCCTGCTCGGGGTCGCCGTCCCCGGATCGGCCTGATCCCGCCGATCACCACCCCGCCGCGGTGACCCCGTGGCAGGCCAGCACCTCGGTCATGGCGATCTTCGCGTGGTGCACCCGCGACTTGACCGTGCCGACCGGCACGCCGATGCTCACCGCCGCGCGCTGGCGGGTGCGGTCCAGCCGGTAGACGTGTTCGAGTGCTTCGCGCTGCATCGGAGTGAGCTGGGCCAGCCCCTCCTCGATGACACACCGTTCGACGACCTCGTCGGCGAAGTCGACCCGCCCTGGCAGCAGATCGAAGTCGTCGTCGCCGAACAGCACCGGCCTGGCGTTGTCCCGGCGGGCCCAGTCGACGATGAGATTGCGGGCGACGGTGAACAGCCATCCGCGCACCGAAGTCCCTTTGGCGGAAAGGGTTTCGCTGTTCCGCCAGGCACGGAACAGGCATTCCTGCACCACGTCCTCGGCCCGGTGCGGGTCGACGGGGAGCAGACGGCGGGTGAAGCGCAGCAACGGCTCCCGGTGCTCGGCGTGCAACGCCGCGAGGAACGCGTTGCCGTCGGCCGACGATGGCGCCCGGTCGGCCAACGCGGTCACCTGAGTGCTGCGGTGGCGTGCCACGCTGCTGACCTCCATGCCTTGACGACTCTCTGGCACTTATTCCACCGTCCGAGGCCGGTGGCGACCATGCGGAAGGACCGGCAGAACTGGTCACCGGGCGTTCTTCCGGTCCTCGGCCCGCCGGGCCTGTTCGGCGCGCCGAAGGCGGCAGATACGGTCGTCGGCATGAATCTGCGAGCCGCGGCGGTGCGGCGGAAACCGGTCGCCGACCTGATCGCCGAGAGTGATCACGGCACGCTGAAGCGCACCCTCACCCTCGGGCAGCTGACCACGCTGAGCATCGGCGCGACGCTGGGCAGCGGGATCTTCGTCGTACTCGGCGAAGCGGTGCCCGTCGCGGGTCCCGCGGTCGTGCTGTCGTTCGTGCTCGCCGGTATCACCGCGCTGTTCTCCGCGCTCTCCTACGCCGAACTCGCCGGTATGATCCCGTTGTCTGGTTCGTCCTATTCGTACACCTACGCCACCCTCGGCGAGCTGGTCGCGTGGGTCTGCGGCTGGTGCCTGGTGCTCGAATACGGCGTCTCCGTGGCGTCGGTGGCCGTCGGATGGGGGCAGTACGTCAACGAGCTGCTGCGGCTGACCCTCGGGGTCGCCATCCCGGACGCGCTGAGCCAGCCGCCGGGCTCGGGCGGGATCGTCAACGTCCCGGCCATCGTCGTCGTACTGCTCGCCATGGTCCTGCTGCTGTCCGGCGCGAAGGAGAGCGCGCGGGCCAACACGATCATGGTCGTGATCAAGATCGGCACGCTGGTGCTGTTCTGCGCGATCGCGTTCTCCGCCGTGCGGGCCGCGAACTTCACGCCGTTCCTGCCGCTCGGTCTCGCCGGGCTCAGCGCCGGCGGCGCCAAACTGTTCTTCTCCTACATCGGCTTCGACGCGGCGTCGACGGCGGGCGAGGAGGCGAAGAACCCGCAGCGCGACCTGCCGAGGGCGATCCTGCTCTCGCTCGCCATCGTCACCGTGCTGTACTGCCTCGTCGCCGTGGCCGCGGTCGGCGCGCTGCCGTGGCAGCAGTTCGTCGAGCTGGAAGCCGCGCTCTCGCACGTGCTCGGCGCCGTCTCCGGCAACCCGCTGTGGGCCGCGCTGCTCGCCGTCGGCGCGATCGTCGCGATCTCCAGCGTCGTGCTGACCGTCCTCTACGGACAGACACGCATCCTGTTCTCGATGTCCCGCGACGGCCTGGTTCCGGCCTCGCTGTCCAAAGTGGACCCCAAGACCGGCACACCGAGGATCAACACCCTGGTGGTCTCCGGTTTCGTCGCGACGCTGGCCGCGTTCATCCCGCTCGGGAGGCTCGCCGACGCCACCAGCATCGGCACGCTCTTCGCCTTCGGGCTGGTGAACGTCGCCGTCCTGCTGTTGCGGCGGCGGGAACCGGAGGCGCCACGCTCGTTCCGCGTGCCGTTCTCCCCCGTCACGCCGATCCTCGGCGTGCTGTGCTGCGGCTACATGATGCTCAGCCTCGACGGCGCCACCTGGGTCGTCTTCGGCGGCTGGATGGCGCTCGGTCTGCTGATCTACTTCGGCTACGGCATGCGCAGGTCCCGATTGGCGCGAACCTGAGGATCACCGGCTCGCCCGTTCGCCGCCATAATTCCTAGCCTGTACAGCCGCAGTCGGACCGAGATCATTGAAGTAGCGGTGAGGAGTAGGGGACACTGCCGTCCTGACCCACGGAAAATCCCTACCGTGAACCGAGGTCCTTATGCGTCGAAAATATCCCATTTCCGTGCTGACCGTATGCCTCGCTCTGTCCCTCACCTCGATTCCGGCGACCGCCGCGGCCCAAGACGCCGGTCCGACCGGCGTACGCGCCCCCTTCTGCTACGAAGAGCCCGTGCAGCCGAAGGCCGATGTCAGTGACATCAAAGCCGGTTTCCAGTCTTCGAAGTGGTTGCAGACGATCCAGGCCGTGTACAAGCGACGATGGCCCAGCGGCGAAGGCCTCGCGATCGCTCAAGCGAAGGACAAGTATTTCAGCCAGTTCGTCAACAAGACCAGCTTCAACGCGCTCGCCGAATCCCTGATGGTGGCGATCCACGAAGAGACCCACATGTGGGACCTTGATCCGTCGAGAACCTCTTGGGACGTGTACATGTCCGCGTGGATCAACAATTCCCGCAAGGCGATGAAGGTCCCGCTCCACGGCGGATTCCCCCGGCGCGAGATCCTGCCGCTGATCACGGACAAGCTCACCGACTCGATGGACGGCATCTACCTGCGGGACCAGCAGCAAGGGTCGTATCGCATGCAAGGGGTCATGGCGGAACTCAACGCCGGGCTCATGGGATTGCCGGCGGCGACGGTCGTCGCCGAGTACATTCAAGGCGTGGGAGCCAGCAACTCCAGGGACATCGCCGCCACCAACATTCGCTACCTTCTGCTCTATCTGCGCGTCGCCAAAGCCAAACACCCCGACTATTGGGCCAAGGCCAAAGCTCAGCCCGAACTACGCGAACTGGTACTCGTCGAGTTCCTCCGTGCGGCGTACTGGCTCGATCAATCCGCCCCTTACGCGAGCAAACTCGGCAGCCCGGACGTGGACAAGATCGTCGCCAAGAACTATGCCCCGGAAAACATCGCGATACTCGAAGAGTTCACCGGCGCCAAGGTGAACACGGGTTCGGCCAAGAACTGCTCGACCTGACGGGAATGCCCACGGACCGCACCCGCCAGGAAGAACGGGCGGGTGCGGTCCGAATTCAGCAGGGGCGGAGATCCGCGACCGGCAAACCGTGTTCGGCACGGACGCGAGCGGCCACGAGTGAACGGTGGCACGCCTCCGGATCGCGTTCGACGCAGAGGAGCACGGTCACCGAGTCGCCGGGAAGCTCCGCCACGAGCACGCCGAGGTCGAACGGGTCGAGGATCTCCCGGGTGTAGCGCTCGGTGTACTCGGGCGCGAGCGCGACACGGTTGCGCTTGCCCACGCCCTGACGGTCGTCCTCGCGATACTGGAGCCGTCGCAACTCGGTCGTCGGCGCGAGCTCCTTCACGTGCCGATACCCGATGTCCGCCGCGGCGAGCGCGCCCTGGAGCCGCACCGAGTTCGCCCAGGCGTAGTCAGGACCCCGGACGCCGCGGCGCTGGCGGAGGTCGAGCAGCAACCCCACGCCCTCGCCGACGAGCCTCTCCATGAAGGCCCCGGCGGTGAAGCCGTAGACGCCGATAGTCGCGAACCGCCGGTCCACTAAGTGGTTGCCATCGGAAGTCCTTCGGGGGTATTCGGCGGATCCAGGTTTCCGCTGGGCGTGCGGCCGCGAGGTCCTCGTACCGGTGTCGTACTCGGGCCTTGCGGCCGTGCGTCCAGCGGGAAGCTGGGCCGTCGAGACCCCCGGAGGACTTCCGATGGTGACCACTAAGGCACGAGCATCGGCTGGTCCAGCACCCAGAGCCACGACCCGTCCGGCTGGCGACGGGCGATCTCGACGGTCAGCTCGCCCGTGGTCAGCGTGACCACCGTGAGCGCCAGGTCGCCGCTCACCAGGGCCGGATGCTGCCTGCCCGGTTCGAGTACCGGCGCGGCCGCCATGAACTGCTCGTACACTTTGCGGATCTCCGCGTGTCCGGTCGCGAGGGAGCCCGGTGGGAACGCCAGCACGGCGTCCGGCTCGTACAACGCCACCAGCCCCTCGACATCGCCCGCGTTGCCACGCTCGATGAAAAACTTGCCCAGGTCGTTCGGCTCAGTGGCCACGGTCTTGCTTGTCATGTGAAGGAGCCTCTCAGCGAATCACGACATCCTGTGTCGTGTATTCCGCTAGAGTTTTCGTATGCGCGCCGACCGGTTGGTCTCGCTGGTGTTGCTGCTGCGCCACCGCGGCAGGCTGTCCGCGGCCACGCTGGCCCGCGAGCTGGAGGTGTCCACCCGCACCGTGCTGCGGGACATCGAGGCGCTGTCCGCGGCGGGGGTCCCGGTCTACGCCGAACGCGGCAGGCACGGCGGTTTCGCGTTGCTGCCCGGTTTCCAGACCGAACTCACCGGGCTGAACCACGACGAGGCGCTCGCCCTGCTGGTCGCCGGATCACGGCGCGGCGCGCAGGTGTTCGGCCTCGGCTCGGCGCTCGCTTCCGCCATGCTCAAGGTGATCGACGCGCTACCCGAAGGCCATCGGGACACCGCGGCGGGCGCGGCCCAGCGTTTGCTCATCGACCCGGAGACCGACCTCCTCGCCCGCCGAGTGGCCGCCGAAGAGGTACCCGACGCGATCGTGGCCGAGATCCGGCGCGCGGTGTTCGCCGGGCACAAGCTACGCATCCACTACGCGGCCGCGGGCGGGAAACCGCACTGGCGCACGGTGGATCCGATCGGCCTGGTCACCGTCCGCGAACAGGGCTACCTGCTGGCCACGAGGTCCGGCGAGGACCGCACCTACCGGCTGTCCCGGGTGTCGGCCGCCGAGGAACTCCCCGAACCCGCCGAACGAGCCGACCTGGTCAACCTGGACCGGGCCTGGCAGGAACGCAGCACGCGGTTCCGGGCAGGCGGCGACCAGGTCGCCGTACAGGTACGGGTGACCCCGGCGCGGCGGGAGGACCTGGTGGGCACCGCGGTGGCCGTCCTCGCCGAAGAAACCGACGCGGACGGCTGGCTGCGGCTGGAGGTGACCTTCCAGGACTCAAGGCACGCCGAGTGGGCACTGTGGCAGCTCGCCACCAACGCGGAAGCCCTTGCCCCGCCCTGGTTACGCACCTCCCTGCGCGACCGCGCCGCCGCGGTCGCCACCGCCTACGGATCCTCCTGAACGGTAAGGACGGTGAGGCCAACACCACCAGCCACCGCGCCGCGCGTGAAGGCCCAAGTACGTGAAGGCCCCCTTCCTTGCGCCTAGCGCCAGGGTCCCGGCAAAGTCGAGATCTTGCAGGTCAGTCGGCTATTCGCCGCCTGCATGAGGCTGACGATGAAGGAATTGGGACGTTGAGTGTCCCCATTCCTTCACCGTCAGCGGGCACACCGGTTGCGGAGCCCCCTTGAGCGGGGAGGATTCCGGACGTTCAACGTCCGGAATCCTCCCCGCTCGACCCTTGCGGGCACTAGCGATATCAAGCCCGGATTACCAAGAGCAGCGCTGACCAGCAGCTCTGCGACTTTGCCGGGACCCTGCGCCTAGCGCAAGGAAGGGGGCCTTCATGTACTTCAGGCGACGGGCGTCGGTGACAGCTGGGCCGGGTCTCGTGAGTGTGGCCGCCGTGTCAGACGCCTCCGGCAAGGTACGAACCACCGCGGCGTCGATTGGCCGGTGTGCCAACCGTAAACAGTTGCCTTACCCCAAGCGGGGCCTGGCGTTTCATCGATATTTCATCGGTGCTCATTAGCGTTCAGCCGGGAATTCGACAGTGGGGAGAAAACCGATGAAAAGAGTCGGAGCGCGCTTGCTCGCGACCGCCGTTCTGTCCGTCGTCACCCTGGCCACCGCGATCGCCGGTTCCGGGGCGGCGCAGGCGTCCGCCGCCAGGCCGGACGGCGCGTGCGGACCGGTCATGTTCGTCGTGCCCGGGTACCAGGACGGCGGGGCGCAGAAACTTCTGGACCCGGCGCTCGCGCCCGGTGGCGCCAACCCGGTGCGCATCCCGTACCCGAACGGCGCGGGGGACGTCAATCTGTACGCCGACGTCGACGCGGGCGTCGCCAACCTCAGGACCGCGCTCTACAACCTCTACGTCACCTATGGCTGCGACCTCGACACCAAGGTGTACATCGTCGGGTTCAGCCTCGGCGCCCTCGTCGCGGGCACCGTGCTGGAAACCGAGCCGCCCGGACGGAACGTACAAGGTGTGCTGTTCGCCGACGGGCGGCGGCAGCCCGTCGAGTCGAACTGGCCGGGTGACCCCGGCGGACTGATCGGGCACCTGCCCTTCCCCGGCCCCGGCGGCGCCGGTTTCCGGCCGGTGGACTCGTTCCGATATCCGACGCTGAGCCTGTGCAACGGCCCCAATTCGGGTGGTGGCGCGGATCTGATCTGCTTCGGCGGCACCAATCTGGACAGCTACTTCAACTCGCACCCGTACTACAGTTTCGAGGTGGGCAACGAGCTGAACATCCACGGCGAAGGCCCGTACCCGAACAACCTGCGGAACCGGGTCATTCCGTAACCACTCCCCCTGCCACCACACCAGGGTTGCGCGGCCCGCCGAGATCCTGCCCGTGGGGACAGGGCGGTGCGAACCTTCGGGCAACTCTTCGCCATGACAGCACCCTGGGGCAACCCGATTCCACTTCTTGCGTCTTGCTGGACAAAGCTTCGATAAATGACGCGAGAGGGGCGCTGAAATGGAATTCACCACGAAGAAGACAATCAAAATGGCGATCGTGGGCGGGGCGGTCGCCGCCACCGCACTCCTTTCCGCGTGCGGCGGAAATGGTGTCGCGGGAAACAGTTCTCCAATACGGAACGCGGCGGAGACCGCGGCCATCGAGCAGGTGCCGGACGGCGGCGGACAGGGGGCCGCCGCCGGAGGTACCGGCGCCGCCTCGAATGGCGACGTCAACTGCAGCGAACACGGCGGGCAGGTCGGCGCACCCGGGCGGCAGAAGATGGATCTGATCGCGGTGGCCGCCACCGACGGCACCACGCCGGGCTGTACCGAGGCCTACAACGTGATCACCGAGTACTTCCAGAAACTGCCGCAGGCGGAAGGCCCCGGCGAGCGGGTGCTCGACGTCCAGGGGAGGTGGACCTGCGCCCGTCAAGCGGACTCCGCCGGCGCACAGGGCGCGGTGGTCTGTGGCGTGCCCAACGACTCCCTGCAACTGGAGACCCGGCCCTCGGGCGGCACCGGGAAGGCGCCCGAGGGGCAGGTCCGCAAGTTCCCGAACTCCACCCAGTCGGTGCAGTTCACCGGATACGACGCCAGTGTGCGAATGGTCCGCTTCCAGCTGATCACCCACCAGAAGGGCGGCCAGTCCGCACCGGTCGACAGCAAGACCTACCGGCTTCCCTTGCAGAAGGGCGGCGAGGTGTTCAGCGCGGCCACCCTGTGCCCGGGCGAATCGGTCACCATCGACGACCAGGGCTACGGCGACCAGCCGTGTGGTCAGGAGCAGCTGATCCAGCAACTGAAGTACGGCAACCCGGTGCTCGCTCAGATCAGCGTGAACGGCGACGACCGGATCGCCACCGTCAAGGAGATCTATCACCCCTGATCCGGGGGAAAGCGAAATCCGGCTGCCGGGAGTTCATCCGGCTGCCGGATTTCGCTTTCGGCGGCAGCTGATTCCGCGGCGTCGAACGCCTCGTAGATCTCATTCGGGATCCGGCCGCGTTCAGCGATCGCGTAACCGTTCTCACCCGCCCAGGCGCGCACGCGCTGATTGCGCTCGCGATCGGTCGGCTTCTTCACCCCGTCTACGACATCGAGCACCGTCGCTTGTCCGACCGCGACCTTGACCCGGCGTCCGCCGACCCGCTTGCCCGCCTCGATATAGCGCACGAGTTCTTCACGCAACGCCTTGGCGTTCCCGTCCGAAAGATCGATCTCGTACGAGACGCCGTCGAGCGCGAACGGGACCGTCTGGGTCGCTGTCCCGCCGTCGAGGTCGTCCACGATCTGGATGACGACTTTCTGAGCCATGTAGCGCCTTTCATCAGGTCGCGTGGCCGTTCCGCCACCTCGACATCCACTGGTGAGCGTAACTCGCGTTCGCGATCTGCTGGAGCGCCATCTCTTTTAGCCGCCCGACAGGAGACTTCCGTCCACAGTGGACGAATCCACGACGCCGCCGCGCGCGAAGCCCTGGCCGCCGGACGGTCTACGACGGCATCTCGCGCCTGCGGCCCGACGCGGGAGCGGACCTCGGCCAGCACCTCCGATCCCCCGCCGGCTCGGTTTGATGAGGCCTCGAAATCGGTCAAGATCCCCATTGGTAGAGTGGAATCATGGCGGTTGACGCACCCGAAAAATGTGTGATCGTTGTCGATGGGGAGCTGCCTGTCGGCTTGGCGCTCAACACGGCGGCCATCCTCTCCCTCACCGTCGGCAGGCACGTGGACGGTGTGCTCGGCGACGACGTCAAGGACGCCGACGGGTTCGTGCACCGGGGCATCACCAGCATCCCCGTGCCGATCCTCAAGGGCGACACGGAAACGCTGGCCTCGCTCGTGGTGCGGGCGGCGGCGGTGCCGTCGGTGTTCGTCGTCGATTTCACGCGCACGGCGCAGACCTCACGCACCTACGACGAGTACACCTCACGCATGTCCGAAAGTGGCACGGCCGAACTGCCCTACGTGGGGGTCGCCGTCGCGGGCCCACGCAAAGCGGTGGACAAACTCGTGGGCAGCTTCGCTCTGTACCGCTGACTAGCGGGTGACCGCCGCATGCACACGTTCACCTGGCCGTGAAGGCCTCCTTACCTACCCTGAAGGTAGGGAAAGAGTCCTTCACTACCCGCCACTGTGGGCGTGGGGGTCGTGAATGGCGGGCAGGTGGCCTCGGGCCGATCCGGGGCAGGTAGGCAAATACCGGTCCGCTCCCTGACGAAGCCACTCACGACCACTCGCGGGCAGCTTCTTCAGGCCGCGGCGAAAACCGTCTCCAGCACGGCGACGACGGCGGCGTTGGCCTCCGCCGTCCCGACCGTCAGGCGGATGCCGACGCCGGGATACAGGCGGGTCAGCAGACCGGCCCGCTCCAGTACCGCGGCCACCTCGTCCGCCCGTGATCCCAGTGGCAGCCACAGGAAGTTCGTGTCGCTGGGCGGCACCGGCACACCGCGTTCCACCAGTGCCGCGCGCAAAGCGTCCCGGTCCGCCTTGACGGCGGCCACCCGCTCCGACAACTCCGGCTCCGCCGCGAGGGACGCCAGCGCCGCGCGGACCCCGATCCCGCCGACCCCGCACGGAACGGCGCATTTGCGCAGGGCCGCGCTGATCGACGGCTGCGCCACGCCGTAACCCACGCGCAGTCCCGCCAAGCCGTACGCCTTCGAGAATGTCCGCAGCGCCACCACGTTCGGGTGCCTGCGGTACAGCTCGACGCCGTCCACCGCCGACGTGCTGTACTCGCGGTACGCCTCGTCCAGCACCACCAGCACCGACTCGGGCACGGCGGACAGGAACGCCGACAACCCGTCCGCGTCGACGGAGGTGCCGGTCGGATTGTTGGGATCGCAGAGGAACACGGCCCGCGTGCGCGGCGTGACGCGGTCGGCGATCGCCGCCAGATCGTGCACACCGTCCCGCAGCGGCACCGGCACCGGCCGCGCCCCGGCGATCCGGGCCACGATCGGGAACGCCTCGAACGACGGCCACGCGTACACGACGTCGTCACCCGGTTCCAGGATCGCCTGCGCCACCTGCTGGTAGATCCCCACCGAACCCGGGCCGGTCACCACGTCGCTCTCCGGCACGCCCAGCCGTGCGGCGAGTGCCGCCACCAGTTCGCCCGGCACGATCTCCGGATAGTGGTGCGCGGTCAGCGCCGCCCGCGAGATCTCCGCCAGCACCGACGGCAGTGGCGCGTACGGGTTCTCGTTGAGGAACAACCGATGCGACACGCCCTCCGCCCGCGCCACCGGCGGTTTCGGCACGTACAGCGGCACCTCGTCCAGTGCCGCGCGGGGAACCGGGGTCATGACGTCTCCTCCAGCGCGGCGCGGGCCACGTAGAAGCCCGACATGGTGTCCTGTACGGCCAAACCGAGCGACTTGTAGAGCGTGGTCTCGTCCGGACCGCTCCGGCCGGGATGCCGCCCGAGCAGGACCTCGCCGAGTTCGGCCCGCACGTGGTCCGGCCCGATCAGGCCCTCGGCCAGCGGGGCACGCAGGTCACCGGACTCGGCCGCCGCCGATTCCCGGCTGTCCACGAACACCGCCGCCCCGGCCACGGTCTCCGACGACAGCTCGCGCGCGTCGGCGAACGACCCGCCCACCACGTTGAGGTGCGCGCCGGGCGCCACCCAGTCCGCCTCGACGATCGGTTCGCGGGCAGCGGTGGTCGTGCACACCAGGTCCGCCCCCGCGAGCGCCGACCGCACGTCCGGCGCGACCTCCACGTCGATGCCGAGGCCCTCGGCCCACGTGCGGTAGTCCTCGGCGTGCGCGCGGGTCCGCGACCACACCCGCACCCGCCGCAGCTTGCGCACCACGGCGAGCGCCCGCAGATGGCTGCGCCCCTGCACACCCGAGCCGAGCACGGCGAGGTCGCCCGCGTCGGGCGGTGCCAGCACGTCGGTGGCCACCGCCGACACGGCCGCCGTGCGGGTGGCGGTGATCGCGCCCGCGTCCATCACGGCCAGCGGCCGCCCGGTGTCCGGGTCGAACACCATCACCACGCCGATGTGCAGATCCAGTCCGCGCGCGGGGTTCTCCGGTTTGAGGACCATCGCCTTGAGGCCGAACCCGGCGTGGCCGTCGCCCGCCACGTGGCACGGCATGGTGCCCAGCAGCCCCGTTTCGGTCGGTGGGCGCAGGATCGTGCGCAGCGGCTGGCTCACCTGCCCCGCGCTGTAGCGGCGCATCGCCTCCGCCATCAGGTCGATCGCCGCGTCCACCGGGTACAGCCGGTGGACGTCGTGTTCGTCGAGGAAGAGCATGTTTCTCCGTTCAGTCCCGGGCGGCGACGAACACCGACCACAGCATCCGGATCGTGCGGGTGCGCGAGACGAACTCCAAGTCGTGCGCCGCCACCGCCGGCTGCGTCGTGAGGGCAAGGTCCACCAAACCGTCGCGGACGGCGATCGCGGCGGCGCTGGTGGAGTGCACCTTGACCGCCTCGTGGCCGGTGAACCGCTCCGGCAGCAATTGCGTGATCAGCGCCAGCGGCGCGGGATGCGTGGCGACCCGCGGCCGGTCCGTCAGCACCTCCCGGTCCCGGCGGCGCGCCAGGCCGTACAGGGGCGTGTCCCGGATGAACGCGCTGGCCAGCGCCAGCCTGGTGTCCATGTAGTAGTCGTTGACGCCGGAATACGCACTGGCCACGACGACGTGGCTCACGTCGCCGGACCGCAACGCGTCCGCGGCTTCCTCGTAGGTGCCGAACAGCTTGATCTCCGGCGGGCCGTCGGCGGCGAAGGTGCGCCACACGTGGCGCGCCGCCTGTTCGCTGCTCGTCCCCGCCGGGCCCAGCGTGCCGACGGCCTTCACGGGCACGTCGCCGCCCGACAGGACAGCCAGGCGAGGTTCGGCCAACAGCACCGGTTCTGCCACAGACATGTCGCTCTCCCAATTCAGTTCAGGGCACGCGCACGCGGGTGATCCAGTGCTCGTGCCGATCGTCCGAGCCCCGCACCAGGTCGTGGTAGCGGCGCCGAAGTCCGGTTGTGACGGGGCCGGGTTCGCCGTCGCCGACGCCCCGGCCGGCGATCTCGACGACGGGCGTGACACCCAGGCCCGTGCCGGTGAGGAAAACCTCGTCCGCCACCAGGAGGTCGGCCGGTTGCAGCGGCCGTTCCGCATAGCCGAAGCCGAGTTCCGCCGCGAGCACCCGCACGGTGTCGCGGGTGATGCCTTCGAGGATGTCGGCGTCGGGTGGTGGGGTGAGCAGCTCTTCGCCGCGCACGACGAACACGTTGGCCGTGCTCGCCTCCGCCACGCCGCCGCGCTCGTTGAGGAGGATCGCGTCGTCGTAACCCGCCGCCCGCGCTTCGTCCACGGCCAGCGCGTTGTTCAGGTAGGCCCCGGTCGCCTTGGCGCGCACCGGGAGCGACCGGCCGGTCGGCCGCGTCCACGAGCTGATCGAGCAGCGTATGCCCGCCGTCGGCGAGTAGTCGCCCAAAGCGAACGCGATGACCGACAACGCGTCGGAGTTGCCGCGCAAGGACACCCCCGGCCGCGTCCCGGGCAGCAGGCGGTACTTGTACGCCAATGGCCTGATGTAGGTATCGCTCGCCGACCCGTTGCGGGACAACAGTTCAACGACCAGTGCCATCAGCTCGTCCACGTCGTGCGGCAGGTCGATACGCAGCAGGCGGCACGATCGCGTGAACCGCTCCAGGTGGTCACGCAGGCGGAACACCGCGAGCTCCGGCCGTCCTGGCACCACATGCGCCCTGATGCCTTCGAACACGCCCGTGCCGTAGTGCAGGCCCTGTGTGGTGACCGGGACCGTGGCCTCGGCGACCGGGACGAAGCCGTCCAGGTGGTACGCCCACGCCGTCGTCGCGGGCCGCGCCTCGGTCCGCGACCCGTCCGACACTTCCGCGGTCACGTCAGGTCCTCGCGGACGCGAGGGACGCCGCGGCGGCCGTCTCCCCGTCGGTGTCCGCGCCGGAGCGGTTGTCCACCACGCGGGCGGCCTTCCAGCTCACCATCGCGCCCGTGCCGGTGATGCTGCCGAACCGGTCGTGACCCACGCTCACCTCGACACCCAGCACGTCCCGGCAGTGGTCGGCGATCGCCGGATCGACGCGCGGCGGCTCGTCCGCGGCAGCCTCCAGGCGCAGCGACAGCCGGTCCGCGCCGGACTCGTCGCAGTCGAGCACCACCTGGTAGTCCAGGTAACCTCGCACGTGGCCGAGCAGCAGGTTCTCCAGGTCGTAGCCACTGATCCGCCGCCCGCCGATGACCAGTTCGTCCCGCGTGCGGCCCAGCACCTCCAGCCGGTCGGACGGCAGCGTCGCACCGGCGTCGCCGCGCGTGAGGCGCACCAAGTCGCCCGTGCGGTAACGCACCAGTGGCTTCGCGCCCTGGTACAGCGAGGTGACGACGAGCTCCCCGAGGGTCACGTCCCCGGTAGCGGCGGCAGGCTCTCCCGTGGCCGGATCGATGACCTCGTAGTGGTTGATTAGCGGTGCCGTGTACAGCCCGCCGTCCTCACCCGCCGCACCCAGCACCGACGCCTCCTGTGAGGCGTACAGCGCGTTGTACGCCCGTGCGCCCCACAGCTCGCCTATGTTGGCCAGCAATTCCGGCGACGCCAGCTCGCCGGTCAGCATCAGGACCCGCACCCGCAGATCCCGGCGCGGGTCGAGTCCGGCCGCGTGCAGCCGCTTCGCCAGCGACAACGCCATGCCCGGTGTGCAGAACAGCCCCGTGATCCCCAGGTCGCGCAACACCGCGACGGCCCGGTCGAAACCGACCATCGGCGAATGCGGCCACATCTTCGCCACGGCAAGGCCCAGATTCCGGCATACATCGCCGAACGTGTCGCCGAACGCGTGCAATTCGGTCGGCCCGGACACGCCGATCACCTGATCGTCGCCGTACCGCCGGAAGATCGTGTCGTAGTGGACGGTCAGCGCCGTGTTGTTGGCCAGACTGTCCACGTTGTCACGCGGACACGGCGTCGACGCCCCGGTGGTGCCTGTCGTCTCGTAGAAGATCCACGCCTTGGACAACGGCCGGGACAGGATGTCGTGCTGGGCCGCGCGCAGGTCGTCTTTCGTCGTGAACGGCACCGCGTGCCACGCCGCACCGGCCGACGACGTGATGTCCTCGGTACGCACGTCGGCCAACTGCCTGCCGTAGAAAGGCGAATTCGCTCGCACATAGTCCACAGTGGACTTGAGCTCAGTGACCCGGTGCGCCTCCAGCCTGGCTGCGTCCCACCGTCCGGCGACGAAGTCGCGGTGGTCGTCACGCAACCGCCGGGCGACCTCGGCCAGTTCCTCGTTGAAGATCGTGAACATGCCTCTCCCTCGTGATCAGCGCACGGCGGCAGCGTCGTTGACGTCGTGGGCCACGACCGTCGCGTCCCGCTCGACGACGTCCGCGATCACCCAGTCGCTGATCTCCCGCCAGACCGCGATGGCGTCCTGGTGGAACGGGTGCGTCATGTACCGGTCCAGCGCGGCCTCGTCCTCCACCAGCCCGATCACCACGAAGTCGTAGGCGACCGGCCGGTCCGAGAAGTTCCGGCCCGCGTACCAGTAGCGCAGGTCGGGCACCTCGTCACCGACCCGGCGCGCCATGGACTCGGCGACGGGCACGCGCGGATCGTCCCGAGTCACGCCGTCCTTGAGCTTGAACAGCACGATGTGCCGAATCATGCGGCTCCTCCGAAGAAGGTGATGTCGGCGCCCTCGGGCACGGCTCCGTGCCGCGCCGCGAGTTTCGCGAAGTGCCGGATGCCCGCGAGATGCCGTTCGCCCAGGGTGTGGTCGAGGGTCGCGAGGTAGCGCGACATTTCCTCGCGGGTGAACAAACCGCTGCCAGCCAACGATTCCGCCACCGCGTCAAGCTGACGGACGCCTTGGCGCGCGGCCTCCAGCAGCGTGGCGTGGGCGGCGGACACGTCCGCCGGACGGCGCGCGGCTGTGGAACGGCGAACCGCCCACACCGCGAACACCATCGGCAAGCCCGTCCAGTCCCGCCACAGCGTGCCAAGGTCGTGCACGCGCAGTCCCGGACGCGGATGCAGCGTCTCGACCAGCGCCGCGTCGCCGATCAGCACCGCGGCGTCGGCACCGCGCAGCATGTCCGCCAGTACGGGCGGCTCCACGCGGTACTCGGCGGTCACCCCGACCGATTCGGTGAGCAGGATCGTCGCGAGCAGCGCCGCCGTGCGGCTGGTCGAGCCGAGCGCGACGCGCCCGCCCTCCAGGTCCGCGAGCGGTCCGCGGGTGAAGAGCTGACACGACAGCACCTCACCGTCACTGCCGATCGCCAGATCCGGCAGCGCCAGCAGCCGGTCGTGGTTGCGCAGGTACTCGACGAGGCTGATCGGCGCGACGTCCACCTCACCCGCCAGCAGCGCCGCCGCCATCGCCTCCGGCGAACCGGTCTCCAGCGGCCGGTCCCCGAGCCCCCAGCGCACCGCGCCGCAGTTGGCGAACGTGAACGCTCCCAGCCGCAACGGCCGGGTGTCCGGTTCCTTCGCCCGCTCGAGGGCGGCCTGATCGCGCTCCGCGCCGAGCCTGCCCCGGCAGATCTCCAGCACCGTCGAGCCCAGCGCCGATCCGGCGGTGCCGAACGCGGTGCGGTAGCGGCGGAAGATCTCCAGTTCCCGCGCGGTGTCCGTGCGCACGCCGCCGGTCGCGATCCGGTCCCGCTGGATCCCGGCCGAGATCCGCTTGCGCTCGGCGATCAGCGCGATGAGCTTCGCGTCGAGATCGTCTATTCGGCTGCGCGCCGGTGTCACCGGCGCGTGGTCCTGCTGTGTGGTCATATCCGAACCCCAGTCAAGGTAGAGCGGTCAGAACGACACCCCGATGCGATCGGGGGCCTCGTCGTCCACGGTCAGCAGGAAATCGGCGAAGAAGTCGTGCACGTGGTCGATGGACCGTGCCGCGAACAGCACCTCCTGATAGGCGGTGATGTCGTACTCGGTGGTCACCATCCCGGTCACGTCCAGCGGGCGGATGTCGGCCTTGCGGAAGTTCTCCAGCTCCCCGAACGAGGACAGCAGGCCGGCGCCGTACGCGCGGTGGCGGCCGTTCTGCTCGACCACGCCGTACTCCAGCGTGAACCAGAAGACCCGCGAGATCAGCTCGATCGTGCGCGGGCTCTCGACCCGCCGCACCGCCTCACCGGCCAACCGGTAAAGCTCGGCGACCTTGGCGTTGCCCAGTGCGGGCGAGTGGCCGATCAATTCGTGCACCACATCCGCCTCTGGTGAGAAGAACGGCTGCGAATGGTGCCGGATGAACTGCGCGGCATAGAACTTCTCGTCGGCGAGCACTCCGTAGAACTGCTCGATCGGCACGAACCCGACCGCGGGTGTCAGCGAATACCCGGTCAGGCGGCGCAACCTGTCGTTGACCTCTTCCAACTGCGGGACGTGGTCGGTGGGCAGGTCGAGCGCGGCGGCCCATTCCACCACGTCGGACGCCGCGTACTCCGTGTGCCGCTCGGCGAGCGAACGCTGGATGGTGCGCCACGTCTCGTTGTCGTGCTCGTGATAATCGATATCCGGAGCGGGCGTGCCGAGAACGTGTTCCGCACCGAGGAAGGCGATGCGGTTGCGCCGGTCCGTGTATTCCTCGTCGCCGTGGGCCGGGTGGCCGGCCGGGAACGCGTAACGCGGGTATCCCGACTCGTCATAGGTCATCGGCGCGTACAGGGCGGGATCATCCATTTTTCACAACCCGGTGGTTTCACTCGGGGGAACCCGGACACACGAGCCTGCCGGAATTCGCGGTGCGGGGTTCCCGGAAATCGAGGACTCGGCAAACGTATGCGCCGCTTACATTTATCGTCAACGCCGCCCGGTGCGAATCACCGGGGTGGCGCACTTGGGAAAGTTTCCCAAGTTTCCCAACCGCCGCCGGACGCGCCCGCGCGGGTTAGGCTATCGTTGACGCATGTTCACGACGATTGCGGCATTCGCCGGCGTGGCATTGCTGGCGACTTTGATTCCCGGTCCGGACACGGCGGTGGTCATCAAGAACTCGATGGGGCGCGGCCGCCGGGCGGCGTTGGCCACCGCCGCCGGATGCAGTACCGGCCAGGTCGGCTGGGGTATCGCGTCGATCGCCGGAATAGCCGCACTGCTCGCGACCTCGGTCATCGCGTTCACCGTGCTGAAATGGATCGGCGCGATCTACCTGTGCTATATCGGCGTCCGCTCCTTGATCAGCGCGCTGCGTTCGGGGCAGACCCAGGCCGAGCAGGACGTCGCCGCTCCCGCGAGCGTCGCCTCGTCCTACCGCGACGGCCTGTTCACCAACGCGCTCAATCCGAAAACGGCTTTGTTCATGTCCGCGCTGCTGCCGCAGTTCACCGGCCCCGGCGAACCGTGGTGGACGCCGGGGGTGCTGGTCGCGGTGACGGCCGTCGTCAGCTTCTCCTGCATGGCCGCGTACGCGTTGGTGTTCGCCAAGCTCGGCGACGTGCTGCGGCGGCCCGCCGTGCGGCGCACGGTCGACGGGGCGATGGGTGGCGTGCTGGTGAGCTTCGGTGTGGGCCTGGCGTTCAGCCAGGCATGAGGAGCGTCCAGCGGTAGAGGTGCCGGGGGCGGCCGGTTTTGCCGTACTCCACGGTCATCACGGCCTCGCCCTGGTCGACCAACTGGTTGAGGTAGCGCCGGGTCGCGACCGCCGACAGGTGACACAGGGCGCCGACCTCGGACGCCGACAGCGGCACGTGCCGCTCCCGTAACACCTTCGCGACCAGGTCCAACGTCGTGCCAACGGCCTTTCTGCCGACGGCGCGGGTCACGGGGCCGGGCAGTACGTCCGCCTCGCGCGGGGCCTTGGACTCGGCCAGGTGCCACCGATACAGCCAGCTCTCCAGCAGGACGCGCAACGCGTGCGGCTCGACCGGCGCGACCAGGCAGGCGAACACGCCGAGCCGGACCGCGTCGAGTACGACGTCCGCGCGGGGCCGGTCCACGACCATCAGGACGTCGCACTGATGTCGGCCGCGCATCCGTTTCAGCGCTTGGAGCGCCTCCACGCCGTCGGAGTCGCAATGCATGATCGCCAGGTCCGGGCTCAGGGCGTCGACCACGCCGGACACCCCGTCACCGGGGAGCACCGCGCCGGCGACCTCCAAGCCGCCGACCGACTGGACGCCGTCCAGACTCGCCGCGAGGTCGTCGGGGCCGCCCACGACGAGCACCTTCGCCCGTGCGTGAACGGCGATCGGAAGCAATGACGCAGCATACGAACCCTCGGCCACTTGCCGTATCCCCCTGGACGACTGGGTAGACATTTCATCTCGTACCCGGCGGCATTTCGGACCCACCGGCCAGGCATTTCGACACTACTGGCGGCAGGTGGCCCCATCCACGGACTGGGAATCGACCGATTGAGGAAGACCAGAGGACCGGCGCAGCGAAGGCCATCACCGATCGATCGGCTTTCCGTGCCCCGCTGCCCGGAATACTCATCATTCGCACTGGTCGGGACATTCATCGGCCCGACCGAACTCCACAGACGGGTTCTCACCCGCGGCAACCACGACTCAGCTGTTCAGCGAGTACGCAGACCCCATAGCCCCAGTTGACGTTCATGCGGGAGTTCCGCCCGCGTCGACCAACTTTTCACCCGTGTTAATTCAGCTACCGATATATCCACCTTTCCCGCAGGTGCCGATATAATGGAATCAATATGCGGCCAGAAGGCGGATATTGTTGCTCGTATCCCTCCCCCGCGGTGCCGAGTCTGCCATGTCGAGTTCGCGGCGTACTGCGTCCAAACGGGTGAAAGCAAATACGTTTCCCGCTGCCCGCCGTAACTTCTTCTCAAGAAGGCGTAGGACAGGAACGCACCGCAGCTTGACAGCGCTTCTTCGCTTCTTCCCACTCGGGCCGCCATCCAGATGCGACTACCGCTGCGACAGTATCCCGGCGATACGATTTCTGGCCTCCGCGCCGTGTTTCGCCATTACGGGCCAGGCCGGGTTCGCGGGCGGGCCCGTCGAGTCGTCGAGCGGACGCGCTAGATCTGGCGGTAGTGGTCCAACCAGTCGGCGGCCTCAGCCAGCGGGGTCGCTTCGAGCCGGCAGGGCCGCCACTGGGCGTCGCGGCCGCGCACGATCAGCCCCGCGCGTTCGAGCACCTTGAGGTGTTTGGAAATCGCCTGGAGGCTGACATCGAACGGTTCGGCCAGTCCAGTGACGGTGGCCTCGCCCTCGGACAGGCGGGCCAGGATTGCCCGCCTGGTGGGATCGGCGAGGGCTCCGAAGATCAAGCTCAGCTGATCGTGTTCCATTGAACCGCCCAGTCGCTCTTCTCCACGGTTCAATACAGGGGGTGAGGAAGACGCCCCAACGCCGCTCGGGCACCGCACCTACCCGACATTGTCTGAGCCTTGGGGTGCGGGTGGCACTGGAAATTCGGAGCCGCGAAGTTCGACCCCCTCGATTAAGTCCGCACTGGAGCGGTCCCGAATGAAAGTATCCAGCATCACTTGAATAGTGTCTCTTCTCGAACCCGACCCGCATCTTTGAACGTGCCGATTTTGTGCCGACGCGATGACTTTTCCCTCGTTGGCAGGTCTGTATTCGAGACGAAGGGAGACATCGTGCGGAAAGTGATCGTGCAACAGTTCGTGTCGCTGGATGGCGTGGTCCAAGGGCCGGGAACTCCAGACGAAGACCGCGAAGGCGATTTCGAGCGAGGCGGCTGGACCGCCAAACACGCGGGTGATCTGCTCAGCGACACCTTCTTCGCGTGGACGGCCGACGACGACGCACTGTTGCTGGGGCGAAAGACCTACGACATCTTCTACGCATACTGGCCGACAACCGGAGATCACCCGATCAACAAGCGCCTGGAGGCGATGGACAAGTACGTCACTTCACGCACCGTAGATTCCGCTGCGTGGGTGAACACCACCGTTCTCAACGGTGACGCGGCCTCCGCTGTCAGAGAACTCAAAGAGGGAGCGGGGGGACCGATCTGGGTGTCCGGCTCCGGCAACCTGACCCATACGCTCATGCGGCACGGCCTGGTCGACGAATATCGGCTGCTCATCTTCCCGGTGGTCGTGGGATCCGGCAAGCGCCTCTTCGTGGACGGCGCGATCCCGGCCGACTTCGAGCTGACTTCGTCCCGCACGGTGGGCAACGTCATCATCGCCACCTACGAACGTCGCGCCTGACCCCCGCCAAGTACATGAAGGCCCCCTTCCTTGCGCCTAGCGCAAGGAAGGGGGCCTTCATGTACCTGGCGGGGGTGTCCGGTTTCGGGACGTGGCGTCGGATGAGGGGTGTGCCGCCCCAACTGGCCGCCATTGAACCGCCTGGACAACGAAAGAAACATGGTTCGCCAGCCGGAGAGACGTCTCCGTGGCCGTGTGGCCACGGAGACGTCAGAGCTAATGGGTCAGGAATTCGTACGAACCGACCAGCTCACCCGAACTGCGCTCCGGCTCCCCGACGACCCGGTCGTTGAAGTTGCGCCGAAATTCCTTGAACGCAGCGATATCAGACAAGGGATCGCCATCGCCCTCGGTCGACACGATATGCACGAAAGTAACTCCGTCGGCGAGTCGGAATGACGCGTATCGCAAACCTGCCGGCTTTTTCTCCGCCAACTCGGCGAACACCTTCGCCACCAACTGCTCGTTCTGATCCGCGGCCTCAGGCTTGGTCTGATAGCGCATTACAGCGTTACCCATAGCAACCTCCATCAGGTTGGTTCACATAAGATGCACAGGAAGGCACCCGAATCGTCCGCACACTATCGTGCGTCTCCTCGCACACTCGCCCCTTGTTCGAAAGTGCGGCGTGCCGGAGGACAATGGCACATCCGAAGATGCGTGGTACGCAGCTGGGTGAAACCGTCAGGGCACGATTCCGGTGCCTGACATTCATACGTTGTGATAGGCGGATCATGAAGGCGCCGACCCCTAAGGTTCCGATCACCTCAATCAGGAGTAGGCATGCAGCCCTTCCGCGTTGACATTCCCCAACACGACCTGGATGACTTGCACGCACGGCTCGCCAACACTCGCTGGCCGGAAGGTCTGCCTGAGGTGGGCTGGGAGCGCGGAGTCCCGACGGATTACCTGCGCGAGTTGGTCGAGTACTGGCGTACGAGCTACGACTGGCGCGCCGAAGAGGCGCGGTTGAACTCGTTCCCCCAGTACACGACGACAATCGACGGGGCGAACGTGCACTTCCTGCACGTCCGTTCGCCCGAACCCGATGCCCTACCACTGCTGATCACTCACGGCTGGCCTGGGTCGGTGGCCGAGTTCCTCCACGTCATCGGTCCGCTGACCGACCCGCGGAGCCACGGCGGCGACCCGGCCGATGCTTTCCATGTCGTCATCCCGTCGATGCCAGGTTACGGCTTTTCCGGTCCCGCGGAAGCCGGCTGGACGATTCCGCGGGTCGCGACGGCATGGGCGGAGCTCATGCGACAGCTCGGCTACGACTGGTATGTGCCGCAGGGAGCGGACTTCGGCTCCGCCGTATCGCTCGTGCTCGGCCTTGTCGACCCGGATCATGTCGCGGGGGTGCACCTCAACCTCCTGGTGACAACGCCCAGTGGCGATCCCGGCGAACTGACCGGGCTCAGCGAGGAGGATCAGGCTCGGCTGGCATGGACGGAGCGATTCCGCTCGACGCTGTCGGGGTCGATGAAGCTCCAGGCTACCCGGCCACACACCATCGCCTACAGCTTGAACGACTCGCCGGTCGGCCAGCTCGCCTGGATCGTGGAGAAATTCAAGGACTGGACAGACTCCAAAGTCGTCCCGGAGGACGCTGTCGCCCGGGATCATTTCCTGACCGACGTCATGGTCTACTGGCTGACCGGGACGGGCGGTTCGTCGGCCCAGCTGTACTACGAGACCGTCGACATGCTTCCGATCTCGGTCGCCACGGGGAGACACCAGCCGATCAAAGCGCCTCTTGGCGTCGCGGTGTTCCCGAAGGCGCTGTTCCGGCCCGTTCGCCGGTTCGCCGACCGGGACTTCCCGACGATCGTGCACTGGAAGGAGTACGACCGCGGCGGTCATTTCGCCGCCATGGAAGAGCCCGACCTGTTCGTGGACGACATACGGGAGTTCGGCCGGACGATTCGGAAGAACTGACACAAAGCAAAGCGCGGGGGGTGCCTGCCGGCACCCCCGGCCCTTTGCTTTCGTCACGATCACGTTCCTCTGGCGAGCCGATCCCGCGTTACTGGGCCGCCTGCGCCGCTTCGAACTTGCGCAGCTCGTGGGTGTCGAACACCAATTGATCCGAGACGATCTTGCCGTCCTTGATCACGAAGTGGTCGGCCGCCCGCAGGGTGCCGAACGGGCCGGTTTTCATGTCGTACATGACGATCGCGTGTTCATCGTCGCCGAAGGCCGCGATGATGTCGATGCTGAGTACCGCCTGCGCGAACTGTCCCATGGCCTCTGTGACGGCCTCGGCTCCAGCGAGCTGGACCTTCGGGCTCTCGAAAACGACATCCGCCGCGAAGTAACCGGACAGAGTGTCGATGTCCTTCCGTGCGAAGGCCTCGACGAAGGCTACGGCGATCTCGGCTGGGTTCTGGGTCATGCGTTCATTCTCCTTGTGTTTTACGGGAAACCGGGATGCCATGGAGAGGTCAGTCGCTGGCTGCCGCGGGCGCGGTAACGGACGCGTCGAGGGTGGTTTGCCGCGGCTTGCGCAGCAACAGTGTGACGACGACCAAGCCCACCACAGCGAAGATGACGGCGACAAGGAACGCGGACTGGAATCCCTCGGTCAGGGCAGCCGGTGTGTTCGGCTGCTGTCCGGACTCCGCCGCGAACCCAGCCGACCGGGCGAGGCTGACCGAGGTCAGGATCGCGATACCCAGCGAGCCACCGATCTGCCAGGAGGTATTGATCAGACCGGCGGCAAGGCCCGCGTCGCGCTCCTCCACACCACCGAAGGATGCGATCGTGCCCGCCACGAAACCGGCGCCGAGACCCGGGCCGAAGATCAACAAGCCCCAGAAGATGTCGTTCCAGTACGACCCGTCGGCGGACACCATGCTCAGCAGTACCAGGCCCACGCCGACGAACACCAGGCTGACGATGGCGATCGGGCGCGGGCCTCTTCGGTTGGCCACAGCCTCGGCGATGAAGGACGACGCCGCGGCCGTCCCCGCCATCACCGCGGTCATCAGGCCGAACTGGACGGCCGAATAGTTCAGCACCCCCTGCGCGTACGCGGTGAGAGTGAAGACCATGCCGTACGCGCAAATACCGATGGTCAGCAAGGTGAGGTTCCCGGCGAGCAGGCTCCGCGAGCGGAAGACCCGCAGCGGGATCATCGGAGTGAGAGTGCGCGACTCGATCACCACGAACACCGCGATGAGCGCGATCGCGCCGGCGAGCAGCCCCAGGGTCTGCCCGCTCGCCCAGCCCGCCTCGGGCCCTTTCACGATCGCGTAGACCGCGAGCCCCAGCGCGACCGTGATCGTTACCGCGCCGGCGACGTCGACAGTGCGGCGGCTCGACTCGTCCCGGCTCTCCGCGACGAGGACCGGGCTCAACGCGACCAGCGCGATACCGATCGGAACATTGATGAAGAAGATCCACTCCCAGCCGAACAGATCGGTCAGCGGGCCGCCGACCAGCGAGGCCGCCGTGCCGCCCAAACCACCGACGGCGCCCCAGATCGCCAGCGCCTTGTTGCGCTCGGCGGGCTTCGTGAACGTGGTCATGACCAACGACAGCGCCGCCGGGCTCATGATCGCCGCGGAGAGGCCCTGCAGCGCCCTGGCGGCGATCAGCACCCAAGGCGCCCACGCGAGCCCGCAGAGAAGGGAGGCGATCACGAAGATCAGCGAGCCGACCATGAACAGCCGCCTGCGCCCCAGCAGGTCCGCGGCCCGGCCGCACAGAAGCAGCAGACCGCCGAAAACCAGGCCGTAAGCGGTCATCACCCACTGCGCGGTGCCCGTGGTCAGTGCGAGTTCCCTCCCGATCGAGGGCATCGCCACGAACACGATGGTGCCGTCCAAGATCACCATGAAGTTCGCCGCGCAGAGCATGGCCAGCGCTTGCCAGCGGCGACGGCCTGGCTCGACCTGCGTCACAATCGTCTCCCGACTTGCTTCGATGCATCAGTGACTTGTTAAAAGCAAGCGTAGTGCACTCTGTCAAGCACCTGGCGTACGATGATGCCTATGAGCAGATTGCGAAGTTACGGACAGTATTGTGGCCTCGCTCAGGCTCTGGAGATCATCGGAGAGCGCTGGGCGCTCCTGATCGTCCGTGACCTGGTCCTGGGTCCGAAACGCTTCACCGACCTGCGGACCGGTCTGCCCAGGATCCCGACGAACGTGCTGTCCGCACGGCTCAAGGAACTCGAGGCGGCCGGCGTTGTCCACCGGCGCACCATGCCGCGCCCCTCGGCCGCGGTGGCTTACGAACTCACCGCATACGGCAGCGAGCTCGAGGAGGTAGTACTCCACCTCGGCCGCTGGGGCGCGAAGTCGCTCGGCGATCCGAAGCCGGAGGACATCGTGACCATCGACGGGGAGGTCCTCGCACTCCGCGCGACGTTCAAGGAGGACGCGGCCCGCGGCGCGAACGCGCGTCATCAGCTGCAAGTCGCCGAGGTGATCGTGCACGCGATCGTGAACGACGGAGCGCTCACCGCGGGCGACGGCCCGCTCCCGGACGCCGATCTGGTGATGCGCACCGACGCACTCGACGGCCTGAAGCTTCTGTTGAGCCGCGATATCAGTGCCACCGAAGCCATCGCGTCCGGTCTGTTCACGGTCGAAGGGTCGATCGCCGAATTCGAACGATTCGTCGATTTGTTCGGCGCCGACACTCAAGCGGCCACCGCTCCGGCCTGACCCGCGGAACGTTTTTCGCATACCCAGGCGACTCTGCCAATAATTCCTCACATAACGTGGCACGTTATGACAATTCCGAAAACATTCCTCCGTGCCCGGTGAATCACCCGTACACTACCCCTGTCCATCTTGAGGGGGAATTCCAAAACGGGAGTCGGGCGACTCTTGCCCACCCCACATCAGCCGCGCATACCGTTTCAGTCGGGGGCCTGGAACCGATGCGGCGATTCTGGCATGCCCTTTGGGAGTCGATGAAATAACAAATCATGCGAGGAGTCCTCGATGGTATTGATACGATTATGCCGACGACTGGGGTTCGTGGCGGCGTTGGTGATCGCCGGAGCACTGGTCACCGCCTCGCCGTCGACCGCCGCGGTCGCGGCTCCGGGCGTACCCATCAAGTCGCTGCCGTTCTTCATGGTGGCGGGCGTGGAGCCCGGCAACGGCAGTGGCGGGCCGGGCACCCCGGCGGTCAACGACGCGGTGAGCAAGCAGTGCAACGGCGGGATCGGGTTGCACAACCCGCAATGGTTCACCCTTCCGCCCAGCGGCGTCGGCAAGATGATCGCGGCCCCGGTGGCGGAGTCACACCCCGGCACCGGCGGAGTGCGGATCTTCAAGTCGGGAGTCGCCTGGGTCGACACGGTCACCGGCGCGGTCGCCGGCTGCGGCAGCGCGCCGGTCGACGCCGCCCCGGACCGCCCGCTGTCGCTCGTGGCCTACTTCGCCGACCCGGCGGAGATGTCGAAGTGCCTGCCGCCGGAGAGCACCTGCCACGACGCGACGGTGCGGATGTACGCCTCCCCCACCACCGGCACGGTGCCCGCGAACGACGCGCTCGCCAACGCCAAACCCGTCACGTCCCTGCCGCACACCGAGATCGTCGACACCACGTATGCGACTCCGGACGGCCCACTGCTCCTCGACTACCCGAACTGCTCGCCGACCACGGCCAAGCCACGCCAGCACACGAGCGTGTGGTGGAAATACACCCCGACCGCCACGGGTGCGGTCCCGTTGAGCGTGGAACCCTTACACATCAACCCATTCCGTCCGTTCTTCCCGCTCAACATCGCTTGGGTGGAGATGACGGCCCATGGTCCCGTGCTCGCGCCGAGGTCCGGCCCCGGTTGTGACGCGCCGGTGATCCTGCAAGCCGGGCGGACGTATCTGGCCGGGGTGAGCACGGAAGACGACGCGTTCAATGACGCGCGGCGCATCACCGGCGGCCCCATCGCGATCCGGGTCGGCGCGGTACCAACGCCGTCCGCGCCGCTCAACGTCAACGTCACCGCTGACGAGTCGGCGAAATCCACGACGATCACCTGGGACCTTCCCGCCATGGGCGGAACATCGGCCATCGCGGGCTACTCGGTCGGGCTGCTGGACCTGCGCACTGGCACCGGGCCGATCGTGACCGTCCCGGCGACGGCGAGGTCGTACACGTTCCCGGCCCTGGTGCCCTGGCACGCGAAAGCCGTCGCCGTCGCCGCGGTCAACGCCTCAGGTGTCGGACCGCCCGCGGCGCGGGGTGTATCGATCGCCGCGCCCGCACCGAGCGCCGCGCAGATCCGGACCGCCGTCGGCGGCGCGGCGGGCGGAGCCATCACCGCGACCGCACACTGGGCGCCGCCCGGCGCGGACGGCACGTCCCCGATCAGCGGGTACCGCGTGACCGCAGAGCGGCTCGACGCGAACGGCGCCGTGATCGACAGAACCGTGTCCGCGACCCAGCCCGCGTCCGCCAGGAGCCTCACCATGACCCTGCCCTACGCGGGCAAGCATCGGTTCACGGTGAACGCCATCAACGCCTCGGGCGCGGGACCCCAGTCCGTCCCGTCCAATGTCGTGACCGGGCAATAACAAAGATCCCGAGGTTGCGCCGGTTGGCGAGTCCGTAAAGGCCTCCTTGAGGGACTCTGGGTCCCTCAAGGAGGCCTTCACGGACTTCGGCGGAAGAGGAAACGCGGCCGGCCACCCGCTCGTTAGTCGCCCAAGAAACGATAAGACCCGATGAGCGTCGCCTCTTCCCGAGCGGGCGGGGCGACGGCCCGGTCACCCAGTCCTTCGACGAACTTCCCGAATGCCGGGGACTTCGCCAGCGTTTCGGAGCCCTCGTCGACAACGGCGACGTGCACAAAGTTCACGCCGTCCTCGAGCTGGAAGGTCGCATTGCGCAGCCCGCCGGGATCATCGCGATTGAGTTCCTCGAAAATCGCTTCGATCAGACGTCTGTTCTCATCGGCGGCGTCGTCACGAGTCTGATAACGGACGAACTGAGCCTTGGCCACGACTTCTCCTTCACCGGCGGAATTCGGGTCGGAAATACGCAGATAGGGAAACAGCGTCGTCGACGTTCGTCAACGACGCTGACTTTTATACCGCATCGAGCATGGTTCGCGCGATCAGCCGAGGTAGTGGACTCCCAGTCCGCCCGCATCCGCGTCGATTTCCGGACGCAGCACCAGATCGTCGTCGTAGTCGCCGTGGTTCTGGTACCGGAACGGCAACGGCGCGGTCTCCTCGATCGCCAACACGCGCTCGCGCACCAGTGCCGCGGCGGCCGGGTACTTCTCCTCGGGCATCCACCCGGCACGGTGCACCACGACCGGTGGCAGGACGGACATGCCCGCGTACCACAGCGTTCCGTGAAGCAACGGGAAAAGGATCTGGTCGATAGGCCCGTTGATGCCGCGTGGCCCGTACGACTCCGCGCCGTGTCCCGTCGTCACCACCGCGAGGGCTCGCTTGCCCTCCAGTTCGCCCTGCCCATACCGCGGCGTCGCCCCAGGGTGCGGCCGGGTGTCCATGACGAAGCCCATGGCGAACACCCGGTCGAACCAGCCCTTGAGGATGGCGGGCATTCCCTGCCACCACAACGGAAACTGCACGACCAGGGTGTCCGCCCATGCGATCTTCTCCTGCTCGGCGAGGATGTCCGGCGCCGCCGTGCCCGCGTTGTACGCGGCGACCAGCGCGTTGGGCACGACGAACCGTTCGTCCAGCCCGTCGGTGAAGTCGTCGCGGTCGACGACCGCCTTCCACTTCATCGCGTACAGGTCGGAAACCTGGACTGAGTGCCCCGCCTCGGTCAGCGCGTGGACGCCCTCCTCGCGCAGTGCGCTGTTCAGCGACCGCTGCTCGGGATGAGCGACGACCCACAGGACCTTCATGACAGTTCCTCCCGATCGTGGAGCGGAGCAAGGGGCTTGGGTGCGGCGGATCGGGACGGGCCCGGCGCCGGCCTGCCGAGACCGTGCTTCAGAACGCGCGTCACCATGGCCGGCCGCATCAGGGCTTCCGGCGGGTCCATCAAGCCCGCCACACGCATGAAGGCGTCGGTGACCTTGGCGTCCTTGGTCGCGGCGTACTGGAGACGGGCCATGTACGCGTTACCCATCCGTACCTTGAGCGTGCGGCGGCCCTCCACCTCGGGGAAGTCGAGGTCACCTCCCGCCGAGATGTCCCAGGGCACACTGATGACCTTGGCCATGTCGGACAGGTACGGTCCGGGCCGCACCGTGCCCTCCCGCAGGTGCTCGCGCAGGGTCAGCGCCTCGATGGACGCGACGCTCATACCCTGGCCGTAGACCGGATTGAAGCTGCACAGCGCGTCGCCGATGAGCAGCAGGCCGTCCGGGAACCTGGACAGTTTCTCGTAACGCCGCCGGACGCTGGCCGGGAAGCCGAAGCTGACCGGCGCGTCCAGTCCCGCGTCGTCGCGGACCGCGTCGTAGATGTCCGGCACCGGCAGCGAGCGGACGAATTCGAGGAACGCGTCCGGTTCTGTCGGGGGGTGATCACCCAGGATGCCGGTAAGCGAAAGGATGCACTTGTCCTCCCCGATCTGCCCGAAGAACGCGCCCCTCGGATGAGCGGGTGAGGCGACCGGGTTGATCGATTGCACGCCATCGAACCACTCCGGCCGCGTCCGGTAGTGCCGGGTCGTATAGGCGAGGCCGACCTTGACCTTGTCTTCACGCGGGCGCCCGTAGCCGAGTTCCTCCAGCCAGGCGGGAGTGCGCGAGCCACGCCCGGTCGCGTCCACGACGAGGTCGGCCTCCATGGCCTCCTCCTCGGCGCCCTCGGCGCGCGACCGAACCCGTGCCCCGATCACGCGGTCCCGATCCGGCGTGGCCACCAGGCCGAGAATGTCGTGCTTCTGGAGAAGCCTGACGTTCGGCAGTTCGGCGACGCGAGCGCGCAGGTAACCCTCCAGGAAGGGACGCGGCGCCGTCACCGAGATCAATCCGGTGCGCGCGGGCCGCAGTTTCCGCGCGTTGAAGAACCAGCGCATCTCGCCGAGGTCGCCGGTCGGCACGCCATGGGCGCGCAACCCGTCGGTGAAGCCGGGGAACAACTCCTCGATGATCAGCTGGCCCCGCGCGTGCAGGCCGTGCGCGTGCCGGGTATGCGGGGTCCCCTTGCGTGCCTCGTAGACGCCGGCGATCTCGTCGCGATCGACGACCACCACCTCGCGATAGAATTCGGAGAGCACCCGCGCGGCCAGCGTTCCGCCGATACTGCCGCCCAGTACGATCGCACGTTTTCTGGTCACGTTACTCACGGCGCAGACCCCCTTTCTCGTGATCAGCTCAGGCAATGCTGTCAGCGGGAGAACGGCACTGCATCTTTGAGAATGCTGCCGACATCGACAATTCCGGTGAGTATCACTATTGCGACGCGGTAGCCGAGGTTCTGGAAATGATCCTTTATTGCGGCACGACCCGAATCGGGCAACCAGCCACCGTAGCAGAGCCGAGGCTGGTCACGCACCTCTTGTCGCGCACAGGGGCAAACGCCGCTGGTAACGCGGCACACTCGAAGATGCGACGGCCCATCCACGGTGAAACCGTCATGTCACCGGGGCGGACTGACGGCAGTGAATGCGTTTGACAGGACGGCGTCAAACCCGTCCAAGCCTTCACGCGGCGAGCGTCCTACGTTGCTGAAGATCCTTCACGAGGAGGTTTCAGTCTTGTCCACCGAAATTCCCACTCGGGAGCAACTGGTGCGGCGTATTTCCGAGCTGCGTCCGAATCTCCGAGACAAGGCCGCTTGGGCAGAGGAAAACCGGCGGCTCCACGATGACACAATCGACGCCCTCGCGGACGCCGGCGTCTTCAAATTGCGAACACCGAAACGGTACGGCGGATTCGAGGCGGACACCGCGACACTCCTCGACGTCGCGGCCGAAATGGGCATGGCGGACGGATCCACCGCATGGACGGCGGCGGTGTACTGGATTCCCACCTGGATGGCGTCCCAGTTCCCGGACGAGGTACAGGACGAGGTGTTCTCGACGCCCGACGTACGCGTCTGCGGCACGCTCAGTCCGACCGCGATGGCCGCCCCCGCGGACGGTGGCGTGGTGATCAACGGTAAGTGGGGCTTCATCAGCGGTGCCCATCACGCCCACTGGCAGGAGGTCATCGCCGTACTGGTCGGCGGCGAGGGAGAGCCCTATCCGATCATGGCTCTGGTGCCGATGTCGGATCTGCTGATCGTCGACGACTGGCATACGTCGGGTCTCAAGGGCACCGGAAGTGTCAGCACGGTGGCGAAAGAGGTGTTCGTTCCACAGGAACGTGTGCTGCCGCTGCCCGCCATGCTGCAGGGCCAGTACGCGAGCACCCGGAACGCCGACACCCCGATCTACCGGGCCCCGCTGCTCCCGGTCGCGTCCGCCTCGTCGGTCGGCAGCGTCCTCGGCATGGGCAACGCCGCCAAGGAGTTCTTTCTCAAACGCCTGCCCAACCGGAAGATCACCTATACCGCGTACGAGAGCCAGCGGGAGGCACCGCTGACTCACCTACAGGTCGCGAGCGCCTCGTTGAAACTGGATGCCGCCGAGTTCCACGCGAACCGCCTGACCTCCCTGGTGGACACCAAGAGTGTGGAAGACACCACGTGGAAGCTGGAGGAGCGTGCGCAGGCGCGCGCGGACATGGGTGCGGTTTGCGCGCTGGTCAAGGAGGCGGTGGACATCTTCAGCACCGCGAGTGGCGGGTCGTCGATTTACACGGACGTACTCATTCAGCGAATTCACCGTGACGTGCAGGCCGTCAACCTGCACGCGCTCATGCACCCCGACACCAACACGGAACTGTACGGCCGCGTGCTCTGCGGCCTCGAGCCCAACACGCTGTACTTCTGAACGCGGAAATCCTGAACAGGGAAGAGGAAACCGTGGACTCCACGAACAAGGCAGAGCAGGCGGCGGTCGCCGCACTCACGCAAAAAGTAATCTCGGCATGGGCGTACAACGATGCCGATGCCTTTGCCGACGTCTTCACCGAGGACGGCACGATGATCCTGCCGGGCCTTTACAAAAAGGGCCGCGAGGAGATCCGTACCTATCTCAAGAACGCGTTCGCCGGCCCGTACAAGGGCACCCAGGTGACCGGCAAGCCGGTCGATATCCGGTTCTTCTCGAGTGAGGCCGGCCTGCTGCTGACCCAGGGTGGCGTACTCGCCCCCGGCGAGTCGGAGGTCTCCGACTCGCAGGCCATCCGCGCGGCTTGGTTCGTGGTGAAGCAGAGCGGCGAGTGGAAGCTCGCCGCCTACCAGAACAGCCCGGCCACCACCAGCCTTCCGGCACCCGGAAGCACTTCGGTGAGCTGACCGCGCCACGCTGGTCTTGCGCCCGAACGTCCAGTCGAAGGGCGGCGTTCGGGCGCATTCACGTCTACTTCTTCTTCGGCTTCTTCACCTTGGGCGGAAGCGACGAGACATAGGCGAACGCCTGGTGCACCAGCTCGACGACCTCGTCCTGATCCACGACCGGCTTGTCGCCGAGGGATACGTATTCGCGCATCCGTTTCCCCGTCGGATCGACCGGCGTGGCCTTCTCCTCGGCGACGAGCTCTTCCCGGTCTTTCTGCGGCAAGCGCACTGTTATGTGATTCTGGTGGATCCAGGCGAACATGTTGCCGTTGACGAACGCGGCCGGGAAACCGAACATCTTCTGCCTCGCCACATGGGGATCCGGCGGCAACACCTCGTCGAACAGGTCGATCATCTCCGGTGTGGGCTTCAGCCACTTCTCACCCTTACCTGGCATTGAAATACCCTCCTATGGGTGTCATTCGATGACCTGGCGCGTGTCATCACTTGTACCGGAACCGCCCGAGCGCGTCGATGCCGCCCTTCCCGACATGGTCGCCCCGAGCGCCGCGCCGGCCACGAGTACACCGGCCAGCACGACGAGGGCCGTGCGAGCGGCGGAAAGCAGTTCCGAGGTAACTCGGTTCTGCAGAATCGCGCCGACCACGGCCGCCCCGAGCGCGCCACCGACTTGCCGGACCGTGTTCACTACCCCGGACGCGGCACCGGAATCCCCGGGCGCGATATCGCGCATGGCTTCGGTGGTCGCGGGCGCCAGGGTCAGCCCTTGACCGACCCCGACCGCGATCAGCGGGAGGATGAACGTCGCGGCGGTCGAGGAGGAGTCCGGCAGAACCCCGACTCCGAGCACGCCGAGCGCGAACAGCGCGAGTCCGGAAACGAGCAGGAACTTGCCACCTATCCGGTCGGTCAGCCTGCCGGCGACCGGAGCGACCGCGCTCAGCGCCAGCGTCCAGGGCAGGGCGCTCAGACCGGACGCGACGGGGCTCATGCCGAGCAGCAGTTGCGTCTCGAGCACGAACACCAGCAGCAGACCGTAAAGCGCGAACGACGTGATCAGCGTGATCGTGGTGGCGATGCCGAAGTTCCGGTTCCGGAACAAGGCGAGCGGCAACAGCGGTTCCGGACGGCGCCGCTCCCACAGCACGAACGCCACGAGCAACGCCGCCGACGCGAGGAAGATCGCCGGAATGGTGACCGGTCCCGCCACCGTGCCCCAGTCGTGCGGCTCCCCTTCGATCAGCCCGAACACCAGCGCGGTCAGCCCGGTGGTGGCCAGCAGCACGCCGACCAGGTCGAACCGGTGCCCGCGGCCGGTGCGCAGGTCGGGCACCAGCCGCAGGGTCGCGACGATCGCGATCAGGCCGACCGGCAGGTTGAGGAAGAAGATCGATTGCCAGCCGAACTCGGTGACGAGCAGACCGCCGAGCGTCGGCCCGCTCACCGACGCCAGCCCCGCCACCGCGGTGAAGACCCCGAACGCGGCGCCACGACGTCGTGCCGGGAAGATCCCCGAGATCAACACGAGCGCCTGGGGTACCAGCGCCGCCGCGCTGACCCCCTGAAGGACGCGGAAGACGATCAGCAGCTCCGGCGTCCCGGACAGTCCACACAGGACAGATGTGACGGTGAATCCGGCCAGCCCGGCGAGGAAGACCGCGCGCGGGCCGAGCAGGTCGCCGAGGTGGCCGAAGACGATCAGCAGCGCCGCGAAGGCCAGCAGATACCCATTGAGAATCCACAGGATCTCATCGATTCCGGCCTCGAGCACGCGCATGATCACCGGCGCCGCGGTGTTCACGATCGTCGTGTCGAGCAGGATCAGGAAGTTGGCGAGGCACAACACGCCGAGCGCGAGCCAGGGATTGGGCCGCGTACCGGCTCGCGTCAGGTCACCGTGCATCCTGGCCGGTTTTCAGTACGCCGATCCTTCGCGCCGCCGCCATACTCGCCCACGACGCTACTTCGATCAGGGTCTTGTCCTCCCGATGGACGCGCTGGAACTCCGCCACGACCGCGTCGTCGACCTGATAGGAGGCCATCGCGGTCAACAGGGCGAGGCGCCCGGCCGCGCGTTCGGACGCGGGCAACCCGATGATCGCCTCCTCGGCCCAGGCCCGGCTCGGCCCGGTCGGCTGACCGTCCCATGTGGACAGACGGGAATCGACCAGTGCGACGACCCCCTCGGGGACACTGTCCAGGGCCGCGGCGTCGATCGCCGCGGCGGCGCGGGCGAACGCGGACGCGATGACGGTGTTGCCCGCCGACCACCGCAGGTCCGACGGCAGCGGCTCCGGCGGCAACAGCGCGAGCGAGGTGCCCGGCTCGGCTGACTTGGCCGCCACCGCACCCAAGAACCTGCTGAAGAACGCGTCCGCCGCGCCGCGAGCCGCCGCCGGGATCTCGTCCGGCAGCGGCGAATCGTCGAGGAACACGTTCACCATGCGGTTCAGGTAGTGGAAGCACACCGCGACCCCGACCAGTTCCGCGGTGTGCTCGGCGGGGAACGGTCGAGCGCCCGTCGACCCGGATAGCGGCGCCCAGCCGACGATGTCCGCGATCGCCGGATCGGTCAGCGGTTCCGCCGACAGGTCTGCCGAGGATTCACCGTTGATCCCACGCACCGTCGCGCCATGCACCGTCACGCAGTACGGGCAGTTGTTCGACAGCGACACCGCGGTGGCGACGCGTTCCCTGGTCCGGCGATCGACCGACCCGGGCGCGACCAGCGTCTCCCGTAACATCACCCAGCTACCGGCGAGCGACAGCGGGGCGGCGGCATGCAGCGCGATCGGTGGTGCCAGCATGCCGAAGTCGCGCTCGACCTGGCGGTATACCTGCGCCACCAACCCCGTCGCATGCCGCGACCCGACCGGAGTCACATACCGGATCTGCCTGAGCGATCGGCGCAACGCGGTTCGCAGCAGCCTGGAGGTCATGATCCCTGGCTGAACTGCCCCGCCTCGCGGCCTTCACCCGCGGGCCCGCGATAGGCCTGGGCGATCTCCAGCCACCGTGTCGCGTGCTCGCCGGTGGCCACCAGGGCAAGATCGGCGTGATGGCGGCGCCGGGTGACCAGCAGGCAGAAATCCTCCGCTGGGCCCTCGACGCGCTGACTGGCGTCCTCCGGCCCGAAGCCCCAGGACGAACCCGCCGGCGACACCAGATCGAACCGGAACTGCTCGGCGGGCGCCTTGAGCCCCCTGGCCAGATAACCGAAGTCCCAGGTCCGCACCGCGAACGCGACCAGATGGCCGATGCGCTCCGTCCGGGTCCGGCGCACGCCGAGCGCGTCCGCGATGTCCTGGCCGTGCGCGAACATCTCCATCATTCCGGCACTCGCGAGAATGGCCGGGGGCAACGGATTCACCAGCCACGGAACGAAACCGGCGGGATCGACGGCGGCCAGCGATTTCGAGGCCGCGATCCGTTCGGACTTCCAGCGGTCGAACAGTACGGCGGGAGGATCGGACAGGAACTCCGACAGTGCGGCGTGGACATTCGCGTCGAAATCCGGCCCGAGCCTGCCGGCGAGGTTCTTGAACGCCTCGGGATCGGCCGCGGCCAGACCCGCCATCCGGAATGTCGCGGCGAGATGCGCCACCTGATGCGCGATCGTCCACCCCGACGCCGGTGTGGGCGTGGCCCACTGCTCTGGCGTGAGAGTCGCGAGCATCGCGTCGAGCTCATCACCGTCGGCGTCCAGGTCGGATATGACTTCCCGTAAATCGGCCACGCCGGTCACCTTTCCCGCGAATCGCCAAAGACTTGCATTCGAATTCGTACTGGACACAGCGTGGCCGTAATAGCCGTGCGCTGTCATGTCCCATCGTGCCCCGAAACGTCACCATCGGGATGAATACGATCACTAATGCCTAATGCGGACCGAACATGTCGCGAAAGCCACTTTCGGGACATCAGACGTCCCGAAAGTGGCTTTCGCGACACCCAGACCAGCACCCGGGCGAGCACTTAAGACACCACCTTCGCCTTACCCCTCACCAAGTTCCTGTCGTCATACCCCCACCCCGGTAGCCGTCACGGGTGCTGTCGTCACCCTGACCGGCAGCGGAGCGCCGTACTCGACCCGCACCCCGCGCTGCCGCGCCGCCTCGACGATGCCGGGAATGGCGCGCTCGGCCAGCGCGGCGATCGTCAACGCCGGGTTCACGGTGAGCGCGCCGGGAACCGCGGAGCCGTCGGTGACGAAGATTCCGGGATGGTCGCGCAGTTCATGCCGGTCGTCTAGGGCAGAGGTCTCGGGGTCGTCGCCGATCCGGCAGGACGCGAGAGGGTGCACCGTGTAGGCGCCGACCACGTCATTGGTCCACGGCATGACCTTGGCCAGCCCGTCGCGCTCCAGGATCGACTTGACCTCGGCGTCCGCCATCGCCCAGCCGCGCAGGGTGTTCGGCGTCGGGTCGTAACGCAGCGACCCGCGGCCCAGCATCTGCTGGGATATCCGGTAGGCGTTGCCGGTCGGCGGCGGCGGGCCGAAAACGCCCTCGTTGTCGTCCTCGGTCATCAGGAAGATGGTCAGCCAGGAACGCCATCGGCTGAGCATCTCCTTCTTGTCGAGGCCGAACCAGGCCGGGCCGTCGGCGTCGGGCGCCTGGGCCAGGATCGTGCCGAGCCCCGGCGGGAAGTACAACTGTTCGAGAGAGAAGCGGGTGTACTCCGGCCGCGAGCCGTCGAGCTTGTCCCAGTTCGCCACCACCGGACCCTTGCCGATCTGGTTCGCGGCGTAGGCCTGCCCGTCCTCGCGGGACAGGCCGAGCACTTCGCTGACACGGTCTTCGTTGATGAGCGCGGTGTTGAGTCGCTCGCCGTTTCCGGAGAAGTACCGGCCGACCGCTTGGGGCATCGGCCCGAGCTCGGGCTCGGAGCGTTGCAGGATGACGGGCGTGGCCGCGGCGCCCGCGGCGAGGACGACGATCTTGGCGTCGATGGCGCCGCCGGGACGCTGGATCCGGTAGTCCACCTCGTCGACGAGGGTGTAGTGGATCCGGTAGTCGCCGTCGTCGTTCTTGGTGATCCGCTGGACCTCGTGGAGCGGGCGGATGTCCGCGCCGTGGCTGACCGCGCCGGGGATGTAGTTGAACAGCAGCGACTGCTTGGCGTCGAACCGGCAGCCTGCCATCATCCAGTTGCAGTTGGTGCACTTCGCGGCGTCGATCCCGACCGGAACGGGGTTGGCGGTCCGGCCGGAGTGGTTGCACGCCGCGGCCCACAGCCCGCCGGCGTAGGTGACCTCGCTCCAGTCCTGCTTGCGAACCGGCACCACTTCCGAGACGCGGTCGTACCACGGGTCCAGCGTGTCGCGGCTGATGGCCGCGGGCCACATGCGGCGCCCGATACTGCCGTGCCGGTCGAAGACGAACCCCGGCGCCCTCGGCAGCGCGGCGAAATACACCACGCTGCCCCCGCCGACGCAGTTTCCGCCGAGCACGCTCATACCGTCGCCCGCCACGAAATCGAATACCCGGGTGTACGACTTACCGAGAAGATAATCGTGGTCGAAATCCTCACCGGAAAGCCATGGCCCGCGTTCGAGAACGACGACGTTCGCCCCGCCCGCGGCCAGATGATAGGCGGCGATGGCACCACCGAAACCGCTGCCGACGACAACGACATCCGTCTTCTCGGTCGCGCTCACGCCAAGCTCCCTGACTCAGTGGTGTCCGGATGCGATTTCGCCAGCACCCGGCCGTACGAATACTTCGGGAATCGCCACAAGCCGTCGGTGTCCGGCTTGGCGAAACCCATCGCGAGCAGGCCGGGGTGTCCTTGTTCGATGGCGTCGGTGAGGCTCATGTGCGCGGCGCTGTCGTAGGCCATGTTGCTGAACAGGGCGAGCAGGACCCACCCGTCCTTCTCCGGATGGCCCGGTGTGGTGAGCCGCTCCACCAGCCGGGTCCGATCGGGGAACGCCAAGGCCACGAAGGGCGGAACGGACTCGTCCAGGGTGAGACCGAGTTCGTGCGCATAGGCTTTCGCGTGCCCGTTGAGCGCGGCCGACAGCGGGCCGAGGCCTTCCGAGACACCCGTGGCGTTCCACTCGAGCAGTTCGATGGCACCGGCGGCGACCGCGCCGCCTCCCTCCGACACACCCGCGATCGCCCGGTCGTCCGGCGATCGTTTCCCTCCGGGGATGATGGTGTCCGCGAACGCTTCTATCGTCATCGTCTGAAGCTGGTAGTCATCCATTTCCGATACCCTCGTCATCCGCCGAATGGACGGTCATGGGCAATCCGCCACGAACGCGCAACGACAGCATCGGTTCCGCGACCACTTCATATCCAGGCTGCTTTTTCAACCGCAGCTCACGGCTGATCATCGCGATCACGAATACCGCTTCCATCATGCCGAGGTTGCTACCGACACAGAATCGAGGACCGGCCCCGAACGGGAGGTAGGCATACCGCGGACGACTTCCGCTGTTCTCCGCGGAAAAACGTTCCGGCTCGAAGCGCTCGGGATCGTCCCAGAACTCCGGATTGCGGTGCAGCGTGTAGGGACAGACCACGACGTCGGCGCCTGCCGGGACCGGGTAGCCGCCGATCTCGTCGGCCTGCTGGGCCTGCCTGGTGAGGATCCACACCGGCGGATACAGCCGCATGACCTCCTCGACCACCATGGTCGTGTAGGTCAGCCGGTGCAAGTCCTCGTAGGCCGGCGGCCGGTCGCCGAGCACCTCCACCGCCTCGGCGTGCAACAGCTCGAACACTTCCGGATGCCGGTCCACCAGGTGAAAGGTCCAGCCCAGCGTGCTGGCGGTCGTCTCGTGGCCCGCGAGCAGCAAGGTGACCAGCTCGTCCCGCATCCGCCGCCTGGCGACCTCCGGCAGAGGCTCCTCCCGGGTCGAACTGATCAGCCGGGTCAGCACGTCGTCGCCGTCGGCACGCGGGTCGGCCTTGCGCTCGACCACCAATGCGTCGACGATCCGGTCGAGATCCTTACGTGCCTTTCGAAACCGCAACTGCTTCGGCAGCGGGATCCACGTCGGCACCATGCTCAGCGAGACCATCTCGAACATGGCCTGGTCCTGCACCGCCTCGAACGAATGCCCGATCGAGTCGAACGCGCCCAGATCCGCGTCGAGCAGTGTGCGCCCGAGCACGCCGAGGGTGAGCCCCGTCATCTCCTCGACGACATCGACGGGGCCACCGCCCGCGTGTGCCCTGAGTCTGCCGACGAGTTTGGCGGCCTCTTCGGCGACGATCCCCGCCTGCGCGGCGATGCGTTTGTGCTGGAACACCGGTTGGATGGTTTTCCGCTGTTTGCGCCACAGCTCGCCCTCACTGGTCAGCAAACCGTCGCCGAGCGCGCGTTTCGCCTGGGCGAGGCCGATTCCCTTGTGGTAATTCCCACTGTTGTCGGCCAGCACGTGCTTCGCGTATTCCGGATGGTTGAAGAAATAGAGCGTCTTCGGTCCGATGGCTATCCTGGACGCGTCCCCGTAGGTGTCGGCGGCCGATTGCATCAGGGCGAGCCGGTCACCGACGAGTTTCCTGAGCAGACCGAGCGTCCGGGTACGCGGCGGGCCGGGCAGCGGCCGGGTCCGCTGTGGCGCGATGGTCATGTCCGCACCGCTCTCTTGTCCCCGTCCGAACCGTCCAGGGTCGCGGGCGGCGCGGGGGTCAGCGAGGCGGTCACCTTGCCCTCACCGTTGGTCTCCGGTGCGGCCGCGTCGGCCCGTTGCTTCGCCTCGAATTCCTCGCGGGCCTTGTTGGAGAAGTGCAGGCCCCACAGGAACAGGCCGCGGATGAGACAGACGATCGCCGTCGCGAGGAAGATGCCATAAGCGATGTGCGCGACCATCAGGAAGCCGTAGATGATCGCCACGCCGGAGCCGAACGCGATCTGTGAGGCCGGTTTCGACGGACTGGTTCCAGGGTCGGTCACCATGTAGTTGGTGAACAGGATGAAGGCGACACCGGTCATCATGCCCAGTGCGGCGGGTATGGACGTGTCGAAGAAGATGCCACGGATGACCGCCTGCAAAGCGAAGGTGATCAGCCAGGCGCCGATCAGCCACATCCGGCCGGTGAGCTTCCCGTTGAGCATGGTGCCGCCGAGGATGATGATCGCCGGCACCAGCCAGTCCACGAATCCCGAGACATGCTCGGTGAAGTGGTACGGCGGCGCGATGTTCACCCAGGAGAACAACAACAGCAGGACCGTGATGCCGAAGTTCGACGGGTTCATGTAGTGCCTCAGCCTGCCCCGCACCGGGGCGCGGAGGACCCACTTCGTGCCGACCGCGACCACCACTCCGAAGATCAGCACCCAGACCTGGTCGTTGACGTAGATCAGCATGTTCATGGCGAGACTGGTGATATGCGCCGGGTAGAGGAATTCCACCATCCCGCGAACGCCCTGGCCCGCGTAGCGCGGCGCCCTGTGGTCGATTCGGGCGGCGAGTGTCTCCAGGCCGATCTCCACGGTATAACCGGTGAGCAGCGCGATGAACGGCCAGACCCACGGCTGCTCGAAACCCAGCAACGCGTAGCCGAGGATGTTGAACACCGAGATCGACATCGCGAAGTTGCGCAGTGCGATGGTGACCTTGGGGTCGTGCCGCGGCGGCGCCGCGGTGCTTGTCGCGTTGTCAGCCATGCCGATCACTTCTCCTTGGCCTCGGCGCCTAGCAGCAGGGTGTGCCAGCCAGGGGTCAACTTCAGGTCCTGTTCGTGGATCCGCCCGCTTCGGTCACGCCATTTCAGGTGCACCTGGACCGGGCCGTGGATCTTGTCGCCGAGGCCGATGTGCACCTCGTTGCTGCGCTTGCCGGAGTGACCACTGCCGCCGTCGACGCGGCCGACGTGCTTGCGCCCGTCCGGGGTCGTCACCGTCACCTGCGTGCCGACCGCCGGCGTGCCGGCAGCCTGCCCGGGTGCGGCGTCGTGGCACAGGCGCAGCCCGAGATAGGCACCCGCGTCCTTGGCGACGTTGTGGTAGAAGACCGGCTGGTCCCACTGCCGGGCCACGGCGAAGTCGAGCTTGCCGTCACCGTCGGAGTCACCGGTCGCGATGCCCCGGGTGGGCACCGGCACGTCGAGCTTCAGCGCCCCGGAGACGTTGCCGTAGGTTCCGTCGGCGCCACGGGCGTAGAAGGCGAGGCGCTGGCTACCCGCGATGTCGTCGCCGTGGTTGACGTTCGGCCACGCGGTGGGGTTGGACAGGATCCCGTCGTTGGCCGTGGCCAGCTCCTGCAGCTGCGGCCACCGGTTCACCTGGCCCTTGACGAACCCGGTCGTCTGGGCGATCTCCAGGACGCCGTCATTGTCGAAGTCACCCGTCTTGACATCCCAGCCCCACCCGGACCACGCGGTGCGCGAGGGCCCGCTGGTGTCGGCGAACGGCGGAGTGCCCTCGGCGAGCTTGGCCTTCACGTCGGCCTGGTCCTTGGCCGTGTTCATGAACTGGAAGTTGCTCTCCTCGATACCCCACGAGGTGGTGATGTTGCTGACGAACATGTCGTACAGGCCGTCGCCGTCGAGATCGCCGAAGTCGACACCCATGCCCTTGAACGAGTCGATGCCGACCTGTTTGGACTTGGGGATGACCGGCGAGCGCACGTCCTTGACCAAGGAGAACTTCAGGTTGCCCGGAGTGGATTGGTTGTACAGGAGGTTGTCCGGCCCGAAGTCGTTGGCGAGGTAGAGCTCCGGAAGGCCGTCGCCGTCGAGGTCGTTGGCCGCGGCGCCGAGCTCCCATCCCTTCGACACGTCGACCGGCAGCGCGCCGTCGACGCGCTGGTAGCTCACCGCCGGGCTCGCGCCCGCCGTCGCGCCGGTCCAGCGGAAGAAGTAGTCCTCGCCACCGTTGTAGGCCGCCGACATGGAGTCGTTCATCTCGACACCGCCGGACACCCGGTCGTCGAGCACCGGTCCGTGCGGGAAATAGTTCGTGATCAGGATGTCGCCGTGCCCGTCGCCGTCGAAGTCGTCGAAGGCGACCGCGTTGGTGTTCCATTGCGGCCCGGTGTATTCGCCGCCGCCGTTGCCCGCGACCAGTTCGGTCGGGAGGAACGCGGCGGGGGTGAGCGCGGTCGCGTCCGGCTTGGCGAGGAACACGATCGGAGTGCGTCCCCAGTAGTAGACCAGCAGGTCGGTGCGGCCGTCTTCGTTGAAGTCGCCAGGCAGGCAGCCCATCGGCGCGATGTGGTCGTTCATCGGCAGTGGGCTCGTCGACAGCGCGAACGGCGCATATCGTCCCGCCTTCGCCCCCGGCGTCGGGGTGACGACCACCTGGTCGATTCGCGGATCGGTGACACAGAGATCGTTGGCCAGGCCGTCACCGTCGACATCGTTCATCGCGATGGCGGCGCCCACCGAAGAGATCCACGCGTCGATATGCTGATAATCCTTGTTGACCTTGCGGATCTCCTGTTGCGGAAAACCACTCGGCATCGCGATCGAAATCGGAGTGAAACCGAATTTCCCGGCAATACTTGCCGTCTCGGCGGCGGAGGTCTCAGGCTTCTCGGCGACCACGAACATGGCCGCCATCAATACCAGCGCGACCACGCCTGGTAGTTGCTTGCGCAACCAGCCGGCTACAGACTTCACTGACTGACACCTCCAAGAGAGACGAATTCCCCGGCGATACGCTGCCGCCATACCTCGAAGGCGGGCGACTCACCGTCGACGACTTTGTCGGGGCGGAGGTCCTGGGTGATCCGCGCCGCCTTCTCGGCGGAGAAACCACATAAGACCCGAGTGGCCATTTCGGTGTGCGGCACGAGCAATCCGGCTCGGATTCGCGCCTCGGCCCCGAACGCGCTGCCCTGTGCGACCTGGGAGCGGAATCGGCCCGCCCGGTCGGCGAAGACGCGGAGCTCTTGCTCATCGGCTCCACCGGCATAAGTCGCGGCGAGCCCGGCCCCGCTGTACAGATCGGCCCGGCGCGACGCGGGGAACTTGTCGATCATGGACGCGACACGTTCGGCATCGGTACCGCCGACGAACCACATCGCACGACCTATCCCCTGGTCGATGGCGTTGGTGGCATACGCCGCCGGACCCTGCGCCGGCCACGGGAAGTCCGGCTCCTGGTAGTGCTCGTGCACATAGCGCGCGGTGTGGAAATAGGCCTGGTGGAACCCGTACCCATCCAGCACGAGCCAGCGCAGCAGCGGGTCGGTGGTCGCGCTCTTCGGCCACCGGAACCTCGGCAGCCGCGCCATCGCCCAGCCGATTCCGACATAGATCATGTAGATATGCGGCGCGCCCGGTCCGGCCAGGAATTTCTCGGTGAGCCCGCTCGGGCCGAGCGGCAACCTGTCCCGGACGGTGAATCCCATCGCGGCACCCTCATAAGCGAACCCGCGGAAGCGCACCGGGACGGTTTCCAGATTCTCCGCGGCCTCATCGACGGTGCGCGCTTCGGCGGCATACCCATACCCCTCGAGGAACGTCTTACCGACGCTCTCCAGCATTTCTTGGGCAGCCGCACTCTTCTTGTGAAAGCCACGAACGTCCAGTGACGTCGCCGAAACATTTGGTGTCAATACACGGCGTCGCATCGCACGCCAACCAGTCCCCAATGTGATCCGCCTCCGTCAGTCCGTCGCCCGGCGATTCATCTCAACAAGAGCTTCACAGGTCCCTGTGGCGCCGACCACTTCGAAGGTGCTCTGGTTCCCCCGCCACGTAATGAATCGGCATAGCATCGACAAACCCACTGTCCGAAGTGGACAGTGGATAGAGACGGATATTTATTCGACTTATCTGATCATTTCACCCGGATCACTCAGGACACCAGTGTCGCGTGATCCTGCGGGTCTTACCCGTGACTGGACGGAGATCTCGCGTGATCAGGCGGAGATCGCGCGTGATCTCCGCCTGATCACGCGTAACCGCCGCCTGATCACGCGTGATCTCCGTCCAGTCACGCGACGCTAGTCGAAATGCGCGCGGATCTTCTGCCGCCACAGCTCGTAAGGCGGCTCGGCGGGGCTTCCCCCGTCGTGCACGGCCGTGCCGTCGGCCAGCCGCACCGCCGCGTCGAGGGACAGATCTCCGAGCACACCGACGGCCTGCTCGCTGTGTTCCGGAACGAACCCCGCATGAGTCCTGGCCTTGGCGGCGAACACCATGCCCAGCGCGAGCTCGGGCCGATAGCGCCCGGCTTCCCGGCGAAGGACCGCCAGCCCGGCGGGCGGGCACCCGCCGGCAAATGTCGCCGCAAGCCCCACCCCGCTCCACAAGTCCGGCCGGCGTGACTCGTCGAAACGTCCCACCGCTTCGGCGACGGCCTCGGGCACGGCGCCGTGGATGAACCACAGCGCCCGCCCGATCCCCTGGTCGATCGCTCGCGGGAAGTACGCCGGGCTGCCCTGCCACGGGTACGGCTTCGGACGCTTCTGCTCGTGCACCCACCGCCTGGTGTCGAAGTAGGCGCGGTCGAAGCCGTAGCCGTCGACCGCGAGCCAGCTCATCGTCGGGTGATAGGGCGACGAACTCAGCTCCGGGATCACCTTGCTCCACAGTGTCCTTGGCAGCCGGGCCATGGCGAAGCCGATCCCGATGTAGGCGAGGAAGATATGCGGCGCCCCCGGGCCTTCGAGCAGATCGCGTGTTCGCTTGCCCCGGCCACCGCGCATGGCGTCCAGCACGGTGCAGGCCATGGTCGCGCCCTCATAGGCGAAGCCGCGCTGCTCGGGCAGGACCAGTTCGAGCCTGCGCTCCAACTCCCACTGATCCCGGGTGTCGATCCCCCACTCGAACCCGCAGATCACCGCCTGCGGGATCGCTTCGAGGGTGCCGGCCGCGGGCGCCGCCGCCGCCGGGAAGCCGCGCTTGGCGAAGGTCACGTCGCGCAGACGCGGGGTCAGGACGTACCTGCGGACCGATCCGAGTGCGGTGGGCATGGTCTGCTCCTCAGCCCCACGGGGCGACGGGGTACCCGGAAACCAGCGCGAACACGATAGCCGCGGCGACTCCGGTGACGGGGGTTTCGTTCGCATCGTGACCGAGCAGGGCGCCGGCGACATTGTCGCCGATGATCCTGTCGACGAACTCCGCGGACCAGACGACCGTCAGCAGAAATCCGCCGAAGGCCGACGAAGCGCGCGAGTGATCTACATCGGCCGTTTCCACATTTTGCCGCACCATCCGCGTCTCCTCAACCGAGGGCCTGTGCTTCGGACAAGGTAATCGACATATGCTCCACGAAGCACCACCGAAGACGATGACCGCACATTTCAACAAGGTATTCGTGATCGTGCTCGACACGCGAGGGTGCCGACCGGACTCGGCGCGGGCGCGGCCCCCGCACCTGCCGGGACGCACCGCGAGACACCGGCGCAATCGCCTGGCCAGCCCGCCGGGAGCCGCCAATTCATAACGCTTCCATGGAATTGAACACGGCTCTTATGAATCACGCCGTTATGCCGTTTCAGCTGCTCACAGGCCAGCTGAAAGCACATTCGAAGATGCCCCGGGAGGCGGCACCAGGCAGCCTCGAGTGCAAGGTTGGCGAGTTTATCTTTTCACCGAAAACATGTACTGAATTCGGCGGGTGCACTTCTGTTTATCGACATCGCCCCGGAGGGCTCGAAGAATGACTAGCAACACGCGAATTGCAATCGTCGGTATTGGCCTGCGCTATCCGGACGCGAGTTCGCCGGGAGAATTGTGGGACAATGTTCTCGCAGGTCGCAGGGCGTTTCGACGGCTCCCCGACGAACGGATGAACCACGCTGACTACTTCTCGGCCGACCCGGCGGCGCCGGATCGCTTCTACTCCAGCAAAGCCGCCGTTCTGCGTGATTTCGAGTTCGACCGGGTGAAGTACAAGGTCGCCGGCAGCACGTTCCGGTCGACCGACCTGACGCACTGGCTCGCTCTCGACGTCGCGGCCCAAGCGCTCGCCGACGCCGGCTTCCCTGGCGGTGCGGGACTGCCGAAGCAGTCCACCGGTGTCGTCATCGGCAACAGCCTCACCGGTGAGTTCTCCCGGGCCAACCTGATGAGGTTGCGATGGCCCTACGTGCGCCGAACGGTGGCCGCCGCGCTGGCCGAGAAAGGCTGGGACGACGGCTCGGTCGCCGAGTTCCTTCAAAGCCTCGAACCGAAGTACAAGGCACCGTTCCCGCCGATCGACGAGGACAGCCTCGCCGGCGGGCTCGCCAACACCATCGCCGGCCGGATCTGCAACTACTTCGACCTCGCCGGTGGCGGGTACACCGTCGACGGCGCATGCTCCTCCTCGCTGCTTTCCGTTGTCACAGCGGCGCGATCCCTCATCGAAGGTGATCTGGACGTCGCTCTCGCCGGTGGCGTGGACCTCTCGATCGACCCGTTCGAGGTGATCGGTTTCGCCAAGACCGGCGCGCTGGCGACCGGTGAGATGAAGGTGTACGACCGGGACTCCAACGGTTTCTGGCCGGGTGAGGGCTCCGGCGCAGTGGTGCTCATGCGCGAGAAGGACGCGCTCGCCCGCGGCAAGAAGATCTACGCGTCGATCACCGGCTGGGGTGTCTCTTCGGACGGCAAGGGCGGCATCACCCGCCCGGAGGCGAGCGGGCACCGGCTGGCCGTCTCCCGCGCCTACGACCGGGCGGGCTACGGCGTCGGGTCGGTGTCCTACTTCGAGGGCCACGGCACCGGGACCGCGCTGGGTGACGCCACCGAGATCACCGCGCTGTCCTCGGCACGCCGTGACGCCGACCCCTTGTCCCCCAAGGCCGCGCTCAGCTCGGTCAAGGGCAACTTCGGGCACACCAAGGCCGCGGCCGGAGTCGCGGGGCTGATCAAGGCCGCCCTCTCGGTGCACAACCAGGTCATCCCGCCGGGCACCGGCCAGCGTGATCCGCATCCGTTGCTGCTCGAGGACGAGGCGACGATGTACTTTCCCACCGATGCGGGCCTGTGGCCGCGGGACCAGCGCATCCGCGCCGGTGTCTCGGCCATGGGCTTCGGCGGGATCAACACGCATATCGCGATCGAGCAGGCGCCCGGTGTGCAGCGCCGCACCAGGCTGTCGCAACGCGCCACGAACCTGGTCGGCGGCAGGCAGGACGCCGAGGTGCTGCTGCTGGACGCGGACGACGCGGACGGACTGCGTGACAAGGTCGCGGGTCTCGAGGAGCTGATCGCGAAGCTGTCCTACGCCGAACTGTCCGATCTGGCCTTCACGCTCGCCGGGTCATTGTCCGGCAGGCCCATGCGTGCGGCGCTCGTCGCCACCGGACCGGAGGAAGCGACCCGGAAACTGGCCAAACTCGGCAAACTGATCGGCTCGGGAGAGACCGAGATCTTCGACGCCGCCGACGGGATCTTCGCGGTGCGGAGCACTATCGCACCGAAGATCACTTTCCTGTTCCCCGGTCAGGGTTCCGGTCGCGGCGCGATCGGCGCGATCCGGCGCCGGTTCCCGATCGCCGAAGGCGTCTTCCGCGAGGCCGACGTGCCTGCCGACGGCGACCAGGTGGCCACCGAGGTCGCACAGCCCCGGATCGTGGCCGGATCGGTCGCCGCACTACGGGTACTGGACAGCCTCGGCATCGTGGCGAGCGCCGCCGTCGGGCACAGCCTCGGTGAACTCACCGCGCTGTCCTGGGGCGGGGCGATGGATGCGGCGAAGCTGCTCAAGCTCGCGGCGATCCGCGGCAAGGTCATGGCCGGTGCCAGCCGTGGTGGCGGCACGATGGCGGGGCTCGGCACCGGCCCGGAGAAGGCACTGCAACTCGCCAACGGGCTCGGAGTGGTCATCGCCGGATACAACGGCCCGGACCAGACGGTCATCTCGGGCGCGGTGGAGTCGGTCGAGCTGGTCTGCAAGAAGGCTGTCAGCGAGGGCATCAACGCGACCAGGATCAACGTCTCCCACGCGTTCCACTCGCCGTTCGTCACCCCGGCGGCCGGCGCCATGGCCGAACGGCTCGCCGAGATGAGCTTCCGCCCGCTGACCGGGAACGTCGTGTCCACGGTGACCGGCGACGTCCTCGCCCCGGACGCCGACCTGCGAAAGCTGCTCCGCGAGCAGGTGCTCGAGCCGGTGCGGTTCCATGCCGCCGCCGCCAAGGCCGTCGAGGGCGCGGATCTCGCGATCGAGGTCGGGCCCGGCCGGGTACTCGCCGGCCTTCTGGACCGGATCTCCCCGGACACCCCGGTGTTGTCGATGGACACCGACAACACCTCGCTGGCTCCACTGCTGGCCGTGGTCGGTGCCGCGTACACGGCGGGCGCCTCGATCGACACCACCGTCCTGTTCGCCGGACGCGGGGTGAAACCGTTGCCGCCGGACACCGAGTTCGGCTTCCTGGCCAGCCCTTGCGAAACGGCCCCGGACCTCAGTGCGGACCTGCTCGCCGCCGCCGACGCCGTCAACGGGCAGCATCCGGCGGGCACCGTCACCGATGGCGCGGACACGCGGGCCTCCACCCTGGAGTTGCTGCGAAGGCTGGCGGCCGACCGGGTCGAGTTGCCGCTGGACGCCATCGGCCCGGAAACCCATCCGCTCGACGACCTGCACCTGAGTTCGATCACCGTCGGCCAGATCGTCAACGAGGTCACCCGGGAGCTCGGCAGGCCGCCGCTCACCGCGACACCGAACTTCGCCACGGCACGGTTCGGTGAACTGGCCGAGATCATCGACCAGCTCGCGGACACCGCGCACGACGGCGGCCAGTCACCGGGCGAGGCCCCGGGAGTGGCGTCCTGGGTGCGTCCGTTCACGGTCACCTGGACCGAGCATCCGCGCGCCGTCGCCGACCCGTACGCCGGCACTACGACCAGTGACTGGGCGGTGTTCGCACCCGATGGGCATCCGCTGGCGGAGCCGCTGCGGGCGGCACTGGCCACCGCGGGCATCGGCGAGGGGGTGCTGCTGTGCCTGCCGCCGGACTGCGACGAGCACCAGGTCGGGTTGTTCCTGGAGGCGGGCCGCGCCGCGATATCCCGGCAGAACGGCACCCGGTTCGTCGTCGTCCAGCAGGGGCTCGGCGCCTCCGGCTTGGCCAAGACGCTGCATCTGGAGGACCCCTCGGCACCGACCACGATCGTGGAGCTCGCCGACGTCCTGCCGATCGACCCGGACGAGGTGCGGCTGGCGGTGGCGCGGGTGGTGTCCGAAGCCGCGGGCACGACCGATTTCGCAGAGGTGCGCTACGACGCGAGCGGCACGCGATTGGTCCCGGTGATGCGGCCGAAGCCCCCACTCGCCCCCGAGCCCTCGGTCCTTGGCGACACCGACGTCCTGCTGGTGACCGGTGGTGGCAAGGGAATCACCGCGGAGAGCGCGCTGGCCATCGCCAAGGACACGGGCGCGGGGCTCGCTCTGCTCGGTCGCGGCGATCCGGCGGAAGACCGTGAGCTCGCGGCCAATCTGGAGCGGTTCGAGACCGCCGGCGTGCGGTACTCCTATCAACGCGCCGACGTCACCTCCGCCGACCAGGTCACCGCCGCGGTGGTGGCCGCCGAGGCGGAACTGGGCCCGGTGACCGCGATCCTGCACGGCGCGGGCCGCAACGAACCGGACTCGCTGTACAGCCTCACCGAGGAGAAGTTCCGCGCGACACTGGCACCCAAGGTCGAGGGGCTGCGCACGGTGCTGGCCGCCGTCGATCAGGACCGGATCAAGCTGCTCGTCACGTTCGGCAGCATCATCGGCCGGGCAGGACTGCGCGGCGAAGCGCACTACGCCACCGCCAATGACTGGATGACCGAGCTGGCCGTCCGCTTCCAGGCGGACCACCCAGGGGCGCGGGCGGTCGCACTGGAGTGGTCGGTCTGGTCCGGTGCGGGCATGGGCGAACGGCTGGGTGTGGTCGAAGCGCTCCAGCGGGACGGCATCACCGCCATCTCCACGGAGAACGGCCTCGCGGTGCTGCGCCAGGTGCTCGGCGACCCGGAGCTGGGTCCGGTGGTGGTGGTGAGCGGACGTACCGGTGGGCTGCCGACGCTGGCCCTGCAACGTCCGGCACTTCCACTGCGACGCTTCCTGGACCGCGCTCTGGTGCACTACCCGGGCATCGAGCTGATCACCGAGGCCGACCTGTCCGGGGGCAGCGACCCCTACCTCGCCGACCACCTGCTCGACGGTGACCTGCTGTTCCCTGCGGTGATCGGAATGGAGGCGATGGCACAGGCCGCCAGCGTCCTCTCCAGGAACGACGGGCCGCCGGTGCTGGAGAACGTCGAGTTCCTCCGGCCGATCGTGGTGCGACCGGACAGTTCGACCACGGTCCGCCTCGCCGCGCTCGCCATCGACGGCGACACCGTCGACGTGGTGATCCGCAGCGAGGAGACCGGCTTCGGCGCCGACCACTTCCGCGCGACACTGCGCTGGCCGCGTCCGGACCTGTCCGGTGAACCGGTGGCCGCCGCGACCGGGTTGCCCGCGGTCCCGGTGGATCCCGCCGCCGAGCTCTACGGCGGGATCATGTTCCAGGGCAAGCGTTTCCAGCGACTGCTCGCCTACCGACGGGCCGGCGCGCGGCACGCCGTGGCGGAGATCGACGCCCGTCGTCAGGCCGGTTGGTTCGGCACGTTCCTGCCGCAGGAGCTGCTGCTCGCCGATCCGGGGACGCGGGACACGGCGATGCACGCGCTGCAATGTTGCGTCCCGGACGCCACCTTGCTGCCCGAACGGATCGAGCGGCTCCACCTCGCGCCGCCGGACGAGGTGCCCGACTATGTCGTGCTCGACGCGAAGGAGCGCACGCAGGACGGCGACAGCTACATCTACGACATCGATCTGTCCACACCCGACGGCACGCTGCTGGAGCGCTGGGAAGGCCTGACCCTGCGGGCGGTCCGCAAGAACGACGGCGCCGGGCCGTGGGTCGCGCCCATGCTGAGCGGGTATCTGGAGCGTTCCTTGGAGCGGGTGCTCGGCGGCAGCAGGGCGGTCGTGGTCGAACCCGACCCCTCTGGGACGGCGCCCGAGCGGCGCGCGCAGACCGCGCTCGCCCTGAGCAGGGCGCTGAACAGGCCGGTCACCGTGCGCTACCGACCCGACGGCAAGCCCGAGGTCGAGGGCGCCGCGGTATCCGCGTCGCACGGCGCGGGCCTCACGCTTGCCCTGGCGGGCACCGGCAGGCTCAGCTGTGACGTCGAGGTGGCACTCCCCCGTTCCAGGCAGGACTGGGCCGATCTGCTCGGCGAGCGGCAACTGGCGGCCATGGACCTGCTCGGCGACGAGAACGCCGTGGCGGGTACCCGGATCTGGGCCGCGCTGGAATGCCTGCGCAAGGCGGGCGCGACGACCCAGGCGCTCACCGTCGACAAAATCCACGCCGACCGGTGGGTGTCGCTGTCCACCGGAGACGCGGTGATCGCCACGTGGGTGACCCGGCTCGAGGGCTCACCCGATCCGGTCGTGTTCGCGGCACTGACTGGCAAGGAGGGGCGCTGATGCCCGGCTACTACGAGATCCGGCACACCGTCGGGTTCGAGGAGACGAACATCGTCGGAAACGTGTACTACGTCAACTACCTCAGCTGGCAGGGCCGTTGCCGGGAGATGTTCCTGCGGGACCGGGCGCCGGGCGTGCTCGCCGAACTCCAGGACGACCTGAAGCTGTTCACGCTCAAAGTCGAGTGCGAGTTCTACGCCGAGATCACCGCGTTCGACGACCTGTCGGTGCGCATGCGGCTCGAAGAACTGACCCAGACCCAGATCCAGTTCAGCTTCGACTACGTGCACCTCAAGGACGGCGTCGAGTCGGTGGTGGCCAAGGGACGGCAGCGGGTCGCCTGCATGCGTGGACCCAACGCCAACACCAGCCCGGCCAGAGTGCCGGAAGAGCTGCGGGCCGCACTGGCCCCGTACGCCGAATCGTCGGCCGTCGCTCGCACGGCGCTCATGACAGCCGCGGGAGGATGACATGACCAGCAACGGGCAGTCAGCGCCGATGCCAACCGCCGGTCTCCGGCCGGCAGCCGATCCGACGCCGGTGTCGTTGCGAGAGGCGATGGCCCAGTTCGCCACCGGGCTCACCGTCGTGACCGCTCCCGGCGAGCGCTGCCACGGGATGACCGCCAACGCGTTCAGTTCGGTGTCGCTCGAGCCGCCACTGGTGCTGTGCTGTATCAGCCGCACGGCTCGGATGCATTCCGCGATCGTGTCCGCACGCACGTTCGCGGTGTCCATGCTGGGCGCCGATCAGGAACATCTGGCCCGGTACTTCGCCGACCGGCGCCGTCCGGACGGGGTGGCCCAGTTCGACACGGTGGACTGGGTGCCGGGCCCGCGCACGGGTGCTCCGCTGTTGTCCGGTTCGCTCGCCTGGCTGGAATGCGAGCTGACCGAGTCCTACGACGGCGGCGATCACTCCATTTTCCTCGGCCGGGTGCTGGATTCGCGACGGATACCCGACCAGAAGGCGCTGGTGTTCTACGGCGGCGCCTTTCATCACGTGGCCTGACCGGAGAAACGGAGACGCTCGATGTTGGTAAGCGTGACCGGCGGGACCGGATTCCTCGGCTCCCACTCGGTGGCCGCGATCGCCATGGCAGGCCACACCGTGCGCCTCCTCGTCCGCGACGAGTCTACTGTGGACAGATCGCTGACACCGCTCGGCATCGACGCGAGCGCGGTCGAGGTGATCACCGGGGACGTGACCGACGAACGCGGTGTCGCGGCGCTGGTGCGCGGCGCCGACGCCGTGCTGCACGCGGCTGCCGTGTACTCCTTCGACAGCAGGAAAAGACGGATCATGCGGCGCACCAACGAGATCGGCACCGAGGTCGTCCTCGGGGCCGCACGGCGAGCGGGCGTGAGCCGGATCGTGCATGTGTCCACTGTCGCGGCCATGCTGCCCGCCGCGGGCGACATCCTGCGGGCGGACTCGCCGGTCGGTACCGCACGCGAGCCGTATCTCGCGAGCAAAGCCGCCGCCGAGAGGATCGCGCGGCGTCACCAGGCGGAAGGAGCGCCCGTCGTGATCACCTATCCGCCCGCGCTCATCGGACCCCACGATCCCTATCTCGGCGACCAGAACGCCCGCCTGCGCAACGCGTTACGCGGGCTCATGCCGATCTGGCCCTCCGGCGGGTTTCCGATGGGAGATGTCCGTGACACAGCGAAGCTGCACGCGCGTTTGATGGACGACGGCGTCCTCCCGGGAAACCGTTTCTTCGGCCCTGGCACCTATTTGTCCACCCGGGACTATGTCCGGTTCCTGCGCGAGGTGACCGATCGGGCCCTGCCCGCGATCTTCCTGCCCGCACCGGCGATGACGCCGGTGGGGCGCCTGACCAGCGCGCTCCAGCGCGTGTGGCCGTGGCACATCCCGGCCGAGTACGGCGCGATCTACCTGTGCGGGTGTGCCACCAGGGTGGCGCCCGAGGAGCACACCGGGGGCGTGACCGCGCGGCCGGCGGCCGATTCCCTGCGCGACACGGTGCGCTGGCTCCACGAGCGTGGTCTGCTCGCCGACCGGCAGTCCGGCCGGATCGCGAAGGCGGTGGCATGAGTACCGCGGAGTTCGACTTCGTCCCCGTGCCCCATCCACCTCGCCCGGTCAACGGGCACCGCCGCGCCCAGCCCGCCCCTGCCGCGGCTCCGCTTCCCGAACGGACCATGAGCCTGCTGCGCGAGCAGCGCGACGCACTCCACGAGCGGACGACAGCGGGCGATGACAAGGGCGTGGACCGGCAGCACGCCCTCGGTAAGGGCACCGCACGCGAACGGCTCGACCTGCTGCTCGACCCCGGGTCGTTCACCGAGATCGAGCCCTACCGGCGTAATCACGCGAGAGGTTTCAGGATCGGCGAGAACCGGCCGCATACCGACGGTGTGGTCGCGGGTTCGGGCACCATCGACGGTCGGCGGGTGTTCGTGTACGCCCAGGACTTCACGATCTTCGGCGGCTCGCTCGGCGCCGCGCACGCCGCGAAGATCCACAAGGTGATGGATCTCGCCCTGTCGACCGGCTCGCCGATCATCGGGATCAACGACAGCGGCGGCGCACGAATCCAGGAAGGCGTGCTGGCGCTCGACGGATACGGCGGGATCTTCCGCAGGCAGGTGGCCGCCTCGGGGATCATCCCGCAGATCAACGTGGTGCTCGGGCCGTGTGCCGGCGGCGCGGCCTACTCCCCCGCGCTGGCCGACTTCACGTTCATGGTCCGCGACACCGCGAAGCTCTATCTCACCGGCCCGGACGTGGTCGAGGCGGTGACCGGCGAGCGGGTCGGCCATGACGAGCTCGGCGGCGCCGAGGTGCACGGAAAGCGCTCCGGTGTGGCCACCTTCGTCCACGACGACGAGGAGAGTTGCCTGGACGACGTGCGGTATCTGGTGTCGATGCTGCCAGCCAACAATCTCGACCTGCCGCCCCGCGCCCAGCCGCGGGACGCGCGGCACGATGTCCGCCCGCGACTGGCCGAAATCGTCCCGGCCGAGCCCAACAAGCCCTACGACATACGGTCGGTGATCACCGAGCTGGTCGACGACGGCGAGTTCCTGGAACTGCACGAGAGCTGGGCGGCCAACATCGTCTGCGTGTTCGCCCGCATCGACGGCGGGGTCGTCGGGCTGGTCGGCAACCAGCCCCTGGTGCTGGCCGGGGTACTGGACATCGAGGCGGCCCAGAAGGCCGCCCGGTTCGTCCGGTTCTGCGACACGTTCGGGATCCCGCTGGTCACGCTGGTCGACGTACCGGGTTTCCTGCCCGGCACCGACCAGGAGCACGCCGGGGTGATCCGGCACGGCGCGAAGCTGCTCTACGCCTACTGCGAGGCGACTGTGCCACGGATCCAGGTCATCCTGCGCAAGGCCTACGGCGGCGCGTACATCGTGATGGACTCGCGGTCCATCGGTACCGATCTGTCGCTGGCGTGGCCGACCAACGAGATCGCGGTGATGGGGGCGGAGGGAGCGGTGAACGTCTTGTTCCGCAAGGAGCTCGCCGCCTCCGCCGACCCGGCGGCACTGCGCACGACCTTGATGGACGAGTACCTTGGCGAGCTGGTCCACCCCTATTACGCGGCCGAGCGCGGCCTGGTGGACGACGTCATCGATCCAGCGCGGACCAGGGCCGCCGTGGCCGCGGGACTGGAGATGCTGAAAGACAAGCAGCGGCAACCGGCTCGGCGCAAGCACGGCAACATCCCGCTGTAGCCGCTGCCCGTGTCAGGTGCCGCAGAGACAACCGGTGAGCGTCGGCGCGGCCGCGGCGCTCGCTCTGCTCGACCCCGATCCCGTCCACGCCGGGAACTCGTTCTGCATGCGCACCCGTGATCCGGCAACGGATCGAGTCGCCTCTTCCTTACCGTCACCGGCGCCGACCATCAAACCAACGAGCTGCACCTCGAAACAATTATCCGCGTCCCACGGGCCGACCAGATAATCGCCGAGTTCGAGAGTCACCAACCCATGTGTGGCAATCCACATCTGATGCGCGACCAAACCCGCGTCAGCCGGGCAGAAGCGGCCGGCGGAAACGCATCTGCTCGCGCATTCGACAACGTTCGACAAAGTATACCGGCCATGTTGCCGATCTTTTTCGGACAACGTGAAACCGGCGAGCGAGGCACCGCCGAACATCACCGCGTACAGATGCGGATTCGCCAAGGCGTTATACCGGTAGGCGCGGCCGAGCAGAGCCATATCGGCCACCGGGTCGGCACTTTTGCGCACACTCGTCATATGTCGCTGCAACCGGGCGAAGCCCTCGTAAACGATCTCACGGACAAGGCCACTCATACCGCCGAAATGGGTGTAGACCCCCATTGTCGAACTTCCCGCCTCGGCGGCCAAACGGCGGGCCGATAACGCTCCCGGCCCTTCCTCCGCCAGGAGCCTCGCCCCGATTTCCAGCAACGCCCACTTCGCCTTCGGGTCCGACTTGCGCGGGCTCATGAAACGGACCTGTCAAATATCGACACTGGGTTCCCTTCGATGAGCGCCGCCCAAGTTGTCGCGCTGAATTGTCCGCGAGGCACCGAGGTGAGCGGCAGGGAGATCAACCGGTACGTTCTTGCAGTGCGGCGGTACGCACGTCGAGCAGCGCGAGCAGCACCGGCGGGTCCAGCGCCCTGGCCGGCCGCAGGTCCAGGTCCACGTCGATCACCGGGACGTCCTGGCGCACGACGACCGGGCCGAACGAACCGACGAACGGTGCGTCATCCGGACCGATCGAACCGGTCACGGTCGCTTCGGCACCCGGCGCGACCGACTGGGCGAGCAGGTGCCATGTCCCTTCCGGCACCTTCTCCAGCAAAAAACTCCCCGGCGCGGACAGCACACTGCAACTGACCGGGCTTCCTTGCGGAATAGGGTCCCGAAACAAGCCGACAAAGGTCAGGCCGCGCTGCCCCTCGCCAAGTATCCGCATAGTGCCCCGAAGCGTCGCTACCGGGCGCTCGAAATCCGAACCATGCCGCCGAGTCAGAACAGGCGCATGACCACGCAACTGACGGTAAACAATCGGGGAAACCCCCACGCTCTCCTTGAACCGCGAACTGAAGGTTCCAGGACTGTTATAGCCGACCAGGTAACTGATGTCAGCCACAGTGGATGTCGTGGAAACCAGTAATCGTTTCGCTTCCTGGATACGCATAGCCGACAAAAAGCGTCCCGGCGAAACGCCGGTAACACGCCGGAAAACTCTGGTAAAGTGGAATTTACTGAACATGGCACACCGCGCCATGTCGGTTACCGTAAGATGTTCGCCGAGATTTTCCTGCATCGACACGATGACACGCTCGACGACTTGCTCCGATCGTTCGTCCATTGCCCCCAGCCCCCTGACCCCTACAGCAATAGCTGTCGCCAACATATCAGGCGTCATTGAGGGCGGCAATGGTCACCGCAAGCCTATTACCCTACGTATTAAGACAATAACACACTAACAATCTTCCAAACCCGACAACCCCTCCATTCGGCGGCAGGGCAACCGCCGATCGGCTGAGAGAGACTGCGCCGATCGGGTGATAACATCTACGCGGTGCGGCCTATCCATCCCGTCGCCAACCGAGCATAACGGAAGTAGTCTTCGTTGATGCTCGCCACTAGAATACGCACACACGATTGATCAACTCGCACATATTCTGTTTCCGATCAATGCGCGATATGCGCTTCTTCCAGCAGGCTTGCCGCCTGTGCGGTCCGCCGGTACAGCACGGAGCGTCCGGCCCTGACTTTGGTGACGAGGCCTGCGCGGTGCAGTGCGCTGAGGTGGTAGGAGACGGTGCCAGGGGCGTATCCGATCCTGGTGGCGAGTTCCGCGGTGGACCTGGCGGTTTCGAGGTCCGCCAGCAGGGCCGCTCGGGCGTTGCCAACGACTTGCGCGATGCTTCCGGCCCGCTGGCCCCGGCCGGCTCCGACCCGCTGCGCGGGGTGATAGAGGACGAACTGCCCGGGCGTATCGACCTGGATGATGACGTCGGGCCAACTGAGCACGCTGGGGGCGAGGACCAGATCCCGGCCGATGACATCGATCTCGCCGTCCCACGGCTTGGCGATGGTGACCGCGTCGCCTGCCCACTCGATGTCAGGGTGGAGTGTTCCGAGCATCCGGCCGACGCCATGGGTGGCGATGGCCGTCGCGCGATGGGCGATGTCCTGATCGATGATCGAGCGCAGTTCGGGCCAGCCGTCGGAAAGGGTGTCCCGCCAGAACCGGGCGAGACCGTTGGCGAGACGTCGCTGCATCCGCCCCGACTCCGCGATCCGGCGGGTCGTGTCCCGCAGCGGCCTGCTCCAGTGGGTCCGGGTGTAGGTGAAGACCTGGTTTTCGAGGTCGTCCTGCGCTGCCGCCTCGATCTGCGCGATCTGCTCATCGAGCAGGTCACGGCGCCGCCCGCCCGTCCCTGGTTGCGGGGTGAGCAAATCGGGCGTGTAGGTGTCGCCGTTCCGCGGCAACAGGTCCGCGAGCAGGGCGACGTCAGGATGGGCAAGTGACGCTCGCGCGAGTGGTCCGGGATCTCCGAACACCGGGTGCCGCCCCGACGCGGCGGTGAGTTTCAGCCACGCCATGGACTCCGAAGCGGGGGAAGGCGACAACCGCGTCCTGGACACCGTGTCTGCGTCTACCCGCAACGTGAGCACCACGCCCACGGTAACAGTGTCCCGGCGGATTCGAGCGAGCTCGAATCCTTTCCGGCGCAAGGCCCGCACGCGGTTGAGTGGTGATGCCGAACAACGGCGGCAACGTTCACCGCCGAATCTGAGGCGGTCGCCTCCGCCCGCGGTAATACGTCGCTCGTGCACCCCCTTACTCGATGAACCCGGGAGTGATCGTCATGGTGACACTGAAGGACACAACGAGGCGAAGAGCCGAGCGAGAAAGGTCGGTGCGGCCGTGGCCGCGGTCGGCGTCGACGGCGGCGCCAACGGGGTCAATGTCTGGATGACCAGCGGAGACCCCTACGACGGCCTTGAATACTTTGCCTGCTATCGCGGCTGACCGGTTCCTATCCCACCCGAACGGCGGATAGTTCGGTAATAGGACACCACCCAGTATGGAGTGACCGCCTGACCCTCGGGCGTCACTAGGGGGCTTTCGCGATCCTTTGTGCGCTTTCGGGGAAGCGCATGAGCTGCCGCGGTTCCGGTCGATCACCCGCAAATGTCGGTGAGGCCGTATCGACAAGGAAAGGGAACCGGCGTGCTCTGGCAGCGCATCGGCCGGTCCGCAGGAGAAATTGTCACTGAGGAGTCCGACTTGAAAGCACGCTCCCTGGCCACGACGGCGGTGCTCGCACTGATCGCCTGTCTGCTGGCCGCCACACCCGCGCAGGCGGCGACATCCGTTACCTTCACCCCGCAAACGATCCTGGCGCCCGGGCTTCCGGCTGGTGGCGGGGTCGACCAGAACGTCACTCCCGTAGGCACCATCTCGCTGAACATGACCGCCACGCAGACGGCGTACGTGGTCTCGAAGATGCGGGTCAACAACGCCACCATCCGCAGCCTTTTCGACAATGAGGTCGTCTGCCGGGGTCCGGGCGGCTGGAGCAAGAACATGGTGATCGGGCAGAACGTCTACGACAAGAACTCGGGCTCTCCCGAGCAGGACGTGACGCTCTACACCCGCTTCCTCGTCCACCCCGGTGTCGCCGGCACGGTCACCTGCACCGCGAACGTGCGGGGCAACTCGCTCAACGCCAACGACGCCACCTACCGGCTGGACAGCGGGTACATCACGTTCGCCGACACCTCGGTCACCAACGCCACCGACGGCCAACCGGTGCAATCCAGCGTCAGCGCGGGAGTGCATGGCCTCAACTCCGGCGCCCCGGTGGTGCGGCTACCCGCGCTCGACTATTTCACCCTCCCTTCGACCGTGCAGGGCCTCAACGTGGTCGGCGATGTCGAGCTGATGATCTGCTGGCCGAACACGCCATGTGACAAATACAAGACGGCGCAGGTGAAGTTCACCCTCTTCGTCAACCAATGGAAGTCCGACGGCACACTCTGTAAAACCGACAGCAGCATCCAGGCCACGCACGACGTGCCGTACTGGGTGCACCACAAATACGTGCCACTCAACAAGGCGGACTTCACCGTGAGCAAGGCGCCGGGCTGCGTCCCCCGGTTCAACGCCTACGTCAAAGCTGAATGGCTCGGCGGCGAGACCGCCGGCATCCAGGGCACGGCCGTCGGGCTCACTGACTCACGCGGCTCGACAACCACGCACGACTCCGACATGAGCCATGCGTACGTCCTGCCGTACTGATCCATCTATTGGGGGGGGGTAAGACAACGTCGCCGTGAAGGCCTCCTTGAGGGACCCTGGGTCCCTCAAGGAGGCCTTCACGGACCCATAGGGTTGCACCTTCCGTAGCGGCATGTGGTCTGGTGGACCTACGTCCCGATCCTTGAGGAAGGTCCCTGCTCATGCATTTCATACCGCCCCGCCAGGTCAAGATCGGTGACGCGGCGGCCTTCGCCGGCAGCACGCCACGGGCGATCCGCCATTACCACGAGATCGGCCTGCTCCCCGAGCCTGAACGGGGCGGCGATGGGCGCCGCCGCTACGGGTACGAGGACATGATCCGTCTGCTGTGGATTCGCAAGATGGCCGACGCCGGGATCGCCCTGGACGACATCCGTGACGCCTTCACCACCGGCACGGCTTCAGCCGGTGCGGACAGCGGAGACGAAATCGCGGGCATCCTGGAGCGGTTGGAGAAAACCCTCGCCGAGCAGGAGACGGAATTGCGGCGGCAACGGACCGCCGTGCAGCGGATGCGCACCGAAGGCAGCCGGATGGGGCTGCTCTCCGGCTTCGTCACCGAACGCCTCGAGAGCCTGCCTGAGGGCTCCCTGCGTCAGGCGGACCTGGACAGTCTGCTGGTCACTGAGCGGATCTTCGGCCCGCTCGGCGCGGCCGTCCAGGCCACCCGCTTCATCGTCCTGGCCACGCATCCCACTCTGCGGAAGGAATCCGACCGCATCGACGACGCCGAGGAGGCACTCGATGACAGCGTCGCCGTCGATGATCCGCGGGTGGCTCAAGTGGCCGCCGAGCGCCACGCCTTCGAAAGCGCCCTGCATGCCGTCATCGAGGAGTCCGGCCTGGATAAGGACGACGATTCCCTCTTCGACGCCTGGGACACTTTGCACCCTGCTACCGCCGATGACGAGGCCGACTCCATGAGCGTGCTCGAGGCCGTCGGCAAGATGCCCTACGACTTCTCCCCAGCCCGCCTGCGCTGTATGGAACTGGCCGAAGAGCTATCCGCCCAAGACTCACCCGCTACCTGAAACACGGCGACACTGAGCGGTTCCAGGTCAGCGGCCGTTTTTCTCTTCCAGCGTACGACGTCGAGCGGCCACCTCGTCGGGGTCGTCCCCGAGGACCAGCAGTTGCAAACTGCTTTGCCTGATCGGATTGTCCGTGTGGCCGGTGTCATGACCGGCCACGATGAGCAGGCCACCGGCGGCCAAGGCCGGGCGTACCTCGGCGAGCAGGTCGGTGAGTGCGCCGGCGAAGGTGAGCGTCACGGACTCGGCGGGGCGGTCGAGGGCGTCGGGGCGGACGGACTGCATCGCCAGCAACGGGATCGAGCCACTGGTGATCCGGAAGTTCAGGTCGAGCACGACCTGCTGGCCGTCCTGGGTTTGGGCGCAGTCAAGGCTGCACAGGCCGCGGTAGCCGACATCGGCGGCGCGCTGGGTGATCGCCAGGCATTCGGCGAGCAGTTCGGCGGGAGGAGTGGTGACCGCGCCGAATCTCCCGCCGGCATAGACCCCGATCGCGTCGACGCGCTGTTCGGTCACTGCCAGCAGGCGGGCCCGTGCGTCCGCTCCCACGTAGAACTGCAGGCCCCAGTTACGCAGGATCTGCAGGTACTCCTCGACGACGAACTCGGTGAGCACCTCGGTGAACGCCGGCAGCGTGATCTGCTCGTGGGCCCGGTGCAGATACACATCGAGGCTGCCGCCGTGCGCGTCGTTGGTCGCGGCTTTGAGCACCCACGACTTCTCCGTCGGCGCCGCCTCCGCGAGTTGCCCGCGGGTCACGACGCTGCGGTGCGCTTGGAAACGTGGATCGACCAACGTGGTGATGCTGGCTTTGTTGTTCAAGTAGCCGACGAGTTGCGCGCTTTTGAGCGCGCGTTCGTCCGGGCACAGCGTGGTCGGCTGCGGGTACTCCATCGACATCAGCAGGCCCTCGGACAGCGCTTCGGCCACGCGGGCGGCGAATTCCCTTTCGCTTCGGAACTCGCGCAGGTCCGTGCCGACCGGCAGGCCGCTGTCACGCAGGTGTGCCAGCAAATCCGGGTCCGTGCCACCAGCACTGCAGATCACCGGCATGTCGGCCGCGACAGCGATCGGTCGCGCGGAAACCACGTCGCGGCTGCGGCGGTGCCTGTTCGCCGGCTGGGCGGCGTCGAGTTCGGGCCGCGCGCACATGGCGATGTCCGGACCGTACACATCGGTGAGAGAACGAGGAGCGCTGACGGCGTGCGGTAGAACGACTGGAACGCTGATGGAGGATCTCCTGTGGAGTGAGTCGGACCGGCCAGAACCGGCTGTGGCATACGAGGAGATGCGGGGAGGACGACAAGACGTCGGCCGATCGGCGCCCGCGAGCATCGGCAAAAGGACGTTGCGATGACCGCCCGCCGTCAAACCGTGTCAGGCCCCATGTCCACTGTGACACGTCTTGGCCCGAAGTGTTAGACAGGCGGACGTGCCGCCAAGGTCAGGAGCGCGACATTGGGCGCCGAGAAGTCACGCAAGCGGTGCGACGGCCGCACACTGGACGAGCGTCAAATCGACACTAGATCGCCCCAAGAGCCCAAACACGAAGAAGCCCAGGCCGCGTGGCCTGGGCTTGTGCTCCCCCGCTTGGACTCGAACCAAGAACCCTCCGGTTAACAGCCGAATGCTCTGCCAGTTGAGCTACAGGGGATCGTGCTCCGTACCGGCCGGATCGCTCCGACCGATGAGAGAACTTTAGCCCACGGGCCCCGGCGGCCGCTCACCCACCCCCCACTTTCGGCCGTCACCTCGTCAAGCTCGCGTTTTGAGGGACAATGACAGCCGGAGCAAGATCGAACGGGAGGCGTTGACTCGGATGAAGATGTTCCTGCTGGGTGCGGCCGCGGGCTATGTATTGGGCGCGAAGGCCGGCCGGGGACGGTACGAGCAGATCGTGCGGACCTACCGCAAGATCGCTGACCACCCCATGGTGCAGGGCGCCGCCGGGGTCGCTCGCGCCAAGGTCGGTGAGAGGTTCGGGCGGCCCCAGCGCTGACCCGAACCGAGCTGAAGGCTCCCTTCGCCGTATCTCACGCGGCGAAGGGACCCTTCACCACGTCTGACGCTGGGAAAGTCCCCTTCAGCTCGTTCAGGGGACGACGGCGACCACGAAGACGCGCCGGAACTCGAACCAGGTGGTCCCATCGGAGCGCGGCGGGTAGGCCTCATCCAGTTTTCGGGCGATCTGGGCCCGGAAGTGATCCCAATCGGCGCCCGGCAGCGCCTCCTTGACCGGCCGCAGCGAGGTGCCGGTGATCCATTCGAGCACCGCGTCCTCCCCGGTCAGCCGCTGGAGATACGTCGTCTCCCAGGCGTCGACGGCGCATCCCTCGTCGGCGAGCAGGTTCCCGTAGCCGAGCGGACTGTCGACGGCCTCGTTCTCCCGCAGGACGACGTCGGCGAGGCGCGGAGCCCACTCCTCGGTGCGCGCGAGGGCGCGGACCAGGGCGTGCGACGGGGAGTCGAAGTTGCCGGGGACCTGGAACGCGAGCGTCGCCCCGGACGGCAGGCGGTCCACCCAGCGGCGGAGCAGGACACGGTGCTCGGGGACCCACTGGAGCACGGCGTTGGAGATGACCACGTCGGTGTCCGGCTCGGGCACCCAGTCGTTGACGTCCAGGACCCGCGCGTCGACACCTCGTGCGCGAGCGGCCTCGACCATCTCCGGGGAGCTGTCGCTCGCCTCGATGATCGCGTCCGGCCAGCGTTCCGCCAGGCCGGCGGTCAGGTTCCCGGGTCCGCAGCCGAGGTCGGCGACCCGGCGGGGCTTCGCGGCCGGTATCCGCCCGACGAGGTCGTGGAACGGCCGGGCCCGCAGGCCGGCGTAGTCGAGGTATTTGACCGGATCCCACATGGCGCCTCCCAGCGATACAGTACGAGCGTACTGCTAGCCGTGGGGCTTGGCCAGTTTCTCCGCCGCTTCCTCGGCGATCGCCTTGATCACGTCGACCTCGGTGCCCGGATCGGGCCGCACCTGCAGCACCGTGCCGTCCCGGCCGGGGATCTTGCGCTCGACGAACCACGCTCCCCCGGTGCCGAGGTCCTTGCGATGCCGTCCCCGCACCGAACCGTCGACACGCTGCCGCAGCAGGATCGGGACCTTGCCCGGCCGCGCGAGCTTGAACCGGACCGGGGCCTTGTCGGCCAGCAGCACGGCCTTCCCCGCGGTCCCGGTCTCCTCGGATTCGGTCAGGGTGATCACCCCGTCGGCCCACGCCGCCTTGCCGACCAGATGCCAGCCGACCCGGCGCGGCCCTCCTTCGGCGGGGATCCACAGGCCGAGTTGCGTGACGAGCAGATACCCGCCGCCCTCGACCGGAGCGCTCCCGACGACGTGCTCGCCGTCGTCCAGCGTGCCTGCGAAATCCGCCGGGACACGGTCACCCAGCAGGTGACGCAGCCAGCCCATGCTCAGTCCAATCCGCCGATGGCCTGTTCCTTCAGCGCCTTCCGGTACTGCTCGAGCGCGACGAGGTCGCCGAACAGCGCGCGATAGTCGTCCGGCGCCTCGACCGGGGAAAGCCGCTGGAGCTTCGACTTGATCTCGTTGATCTGGCGGCCGACCAGGCTCTCCTGCACCGCCGCGAGCTGCGCGGAGATGTAGCGCGAGTCGACCTCGCCCTTGGCACGCAACGGTTCCACCGAAAGTTCGCTGAGCACTCGCCGCACCGTCCCCTGTGGACAGTGCGGGGTGGCGGCGTCGAGCAGGGCCGGCCCGGTCAGGCCGGAACCCGCTCCCCCGGCGGACAGCAGCGCCTTGTGGATGGCGATGTAAACCGGATGGGTGAACGCGTCCTCGGGGAGCGCGTCGTACTCCGGCCCGGCGAGCATCGGCTGTTGCAGCGCCGCCTTGAGCGCTTCCCGCTGCGCCATGAACCGCTGATCTCCGGGCGCGGGCCTCGGCAGGTCGTCCTCCACGGTGGCGGTGGCCGTCGCGGCGGGCCGCCGGGCTTCGACGGTGGCGGAGCGTTTCGCCGAGGCGCCCGCGCTGCCGCGGACCCGGTTCACCACCTGCGCCGCGTCCTGCCAGCCGACCCACCAGGCGAGTTTCGACGCGTAGCCGTCGCGGCTGGCACGGTCCTTGATGCCCGCGACCATCGGGACGGTCTTCTGCAGCGCCGCGACCTGACCGTCGACGGAGTCGAGGTCGAAGCCCTTGAGCATGCTCTTGATCGCGAACTCGAACAGCGGGATCCGCCGCGCGACCAGATCGCGCACCGCGGTGTCGCCCTTCGCGAGCCGCAGTTCACAAGGGTCCATGCCGTCGGGGGCGACCGCGATGTACGTCTGCCCGGCGAAGGTCTGGTCGCCCTCGAAAGCCTTCAGCGCCGCCTTCTGACCGGCTTCGTCGCCATCGAAAGTGAAGATCACTTCACCGCGGAAGGCGTCGTCGTCCATCATCAGCCGCCGGAGGACCTTCATGTGGTCCTCGCCGAACGCCGTCCCCGACGACGCGACGGCCGTCGGCACCCCGGCGGCGTGCATCGCCATCACGTCGGTGTAGCCCTCGACCACGACGACCTGGTGTCGTTTCGCGATCTCGCGTTTGGCCAGATCGAGGCCGAACATCACCTGCGACTTCTTGTAGATCGGCGATTCCGCGGTGTTCAGGTACTTCGCCGAAACGCGGTCGTCGTCGTACAGGCGCCGCGCGCCGAACCCGACGACCTCGTTGCCGACGTCGCGGATGGGCCAGAGCAGCCGCCGGTTGAACCGGTCCATCGGCCCGCGCTGCCCTTCCTTGGCCAGCCCGGCCGTGAGCAGTTCCTTGACCTCGAACCCGCGGGTGAGCAGGTGCTTGGTGAGTTTGTCCCAGCCCGCCGGCGCGTACCCGCAGCCGAACGTCTGCGCGGCGGCGGCGTCGAAGCCTCGCTCGGACAGGAAGTCCCGCGCCGTGCGCGCGTCCGGGGTGAGCAGCTGCTCGGCGTAGAACTCCTGAGCCGCGCGATGCGCTTCGATCAGCCGGGCGCGGGTGCCGCGATCGCGCTGGACGCTCCCGCCGCCGCCTTCGTAGGTCAGCCGGAACCCCGCGCGATCCGCGAGCCGCTCGACGGCCTCCACGAAGGAGATCAGGTCCATCTTCTGGATGAACTTGATCACGTCGCCGCCCTCGCCACAGCCGAAGCAGTGGAAGGTGCCGTGGCTGGGACGCACGTTGAACGACGGGGTCTTCTCGTTGTGGAACGGGCAAAGCCCTTTCAGGCTGCCGCCGCCGGCGCTGCGGAGGGCCACGTAATCGCCGATGACCTCGTCGATCCGGTTGCGGTCGCGTACTTCCGCGATGTCGCTATCCCGAATCCGTCCTGCCACATCCTCAGTCTAGTTCCCGCTCGCGGAGCGCTGTGCGGCACACTCGGGGAATGAGCATCGCCCTGGATGAACTCGCCGGGAAGTTCGCCGTGCTGCGCCCCCATCTGGTGTCGGTGGCCTACCGGCTCACCGGCGCGCTGTCCGACGCCGAGGACGCGGTCCAGGAGTCCTGGCTGCGGCTGAGCGGCCTGGACGAGAGCCGCCGGTCGGCCATCGAGGACCACAAGGGCTGGCTGACCACCGTCGTCAGCCGGATCTGTCTTGACCGCCTGCGGTCGGCGGTGGTGCGCCGCGAACGGTACGTCGGGGAATGGCTGCCCGAGCCGGTCCTCGGCCCGCTGGGCACGCCGTCGTCGGAGGACCCGCTGGCCGTCGCCGTCCGCGACGACGGGATGCGGATGGCGGCCATGGTTGTCCTCGACCGGTTGACGCCAGAGCAGCGCGTCGCGTTCGTCCTGCACGACGCGTTTTCGGTGCCGTTCGGCGAGATCGCCGAGATCCTGGGCTGCACCACGGAGGCCGCGCGCCAGCACGGTTCCCGCGGCCGCCGCGCGCTCGTCGACGCCGACCCGCCGCCGAGGACGGCACTGGCCGAGCAGCAGCGGATCATCGAGAAGTTCATGACCGCGATGCTCACCGGCGACATCAAGGCGGTGGCCGAGGTCCTGCACCCGGACGTCGTCCTCGTCGGCGACGGCGGCGGCAAGGCGCGCACGGCGGTGCACACGGTCAGCGGGTTCGACAAGGTCACCCGGCTGTTCCAGGGGCTCATGCGGATGTACGACCCGGCGGGGATCGAGAAGGCCAGGATCGCGCTGGTCAACGGCGACCTCGGGTTCTACATCCCGCCGCAGGCCGCCTCGGAGGGGTACCGGGCGCTCGACGAGCACGTCGACGCGTTCGTCATCCGCGACGGGAAGATCGTCGCGATCTACGACATGGCGAACCCGGACAAGCTCACCTCCGCCCGCTCCCGCGTCGACGCCTGACGCAATTCGTCACCTGCTTGCGGTGGTTCGAGCACCGCAAGCAGGTGACGAATTGCGAGGGTCAGGGAACGCGCGGGTTAGGGAAGCGGGATCCGGCAGGCGTCGCCCGAAGTGAAGCCCTGCGCGGTGATGTCGAGCGCGCTGTTCATCCGGGCACGCATGTTCTCGAGCGCGATCTGGTAGGTCAGCTCGATGACGCCCTTGCGGCCGAACTCGCGTTCCAGTTCGGCGACCTGCTCGTCGGTGACGGTCACCGGGCTCGCGGTCATCGCGTCGGCGTACGCGAGCGCGAGCTGCTCCTGGCCGGTGAAGGCGGGCGACTTCGCGTAGTCGTCGATCTTCTTCAGCCGTTCGATGTCGAGCCCTTCGTGCACCTGCAACATGGTCCCGAAGTCGATGCACCACGCGCAGCCCAGCTGGGTCGCGACCCGGTACACGGCCAGCTCGCGCACGTTCGGCGGCAGCACCTTGCTGGCCTTCTCGACCAGCACTTCGTGCAGTCCGCTGGCGCGGAACAGCGCCGGGTGGTGCGCGGCGACCGCCATCGGCTCGGGCACGGCACCGAAGCGTTTACCGGCGAACTTGTAGGCCAGGTTCAGCAGAAAACCGGCTTCGGCGGTTTTGACGGCGGGAATGCGCGGCATGACGTCCTCCTCGTGCGGTTGCGATCAGAAGGTGGACGAGGCGGCCCGCGCGGACGTGACAGCCGCTCCGGTGACGCGAGCCACACGACAGGAATCGATTAGCCTTTTCGCCGGAACCCTCATTCGATCATCGAGGGTAAACTGGCTCTCCGTAATTCCTTCCGCACCAACCGATGCCGACACATCGGTCTCTTCGGCGATCCCTCCGCACTCCCCCACCGGAGGAAACACATGGACCATCTCGTCATCGGCGCCGGCTGATGCTCGCCGTCGAGGATCCCGCGACCGGGCAACGGATCACGAGCGTCCCGGACGCCGGGCCCGCCGATGTCGACAAAGCGGTACGCGCCGCCGCCGTCGCCTGGCCCGCCTGGCGCACCACGGACCGGCACACGGCGCTGATGTCGTGCGCGGTCGTCGTCGAGGAGGCCGCGGCGGTGCTGGCCCCTGTGCTGACCGAGGAGCAGGGGAAACCGCTTCGGGAAGCCGAAGCCGAATTCGCGAAGGCCGCGGCGCGGTTCCGGTACTTCGCCCGGCTGAGGCTCGAACCTCAGGTCGCGGGCGACGGCCGGGTCGAGGTGCACCGCCGCCCGCTGGGCCCGGTCGCCGCGATCACGCCATGGCATCTCCCCGTACAGCTGGCCGCCGCGAAACTCGCGCCAGCCCTCGCCGCGGGGAACACGGTGGTGCTCAAGCCGTCGCCGCGCACCCCGCTCACCACCCTGCATCTGGGCAGGATGCTGGCGGAGGTGCTGCCACCGGGCGTGCTGACCGTGCTCACCGGACAGGACCCCCTCGGCGAGTATCTGGTCTCGCACCCCGGGATCCGGCAGATCACCTTCACCGGCTCGGTCCCCGCCGGGAGGCAGGTGGCCACCGCTGCCGCGGCCGCCTTGAAACGGCTGACACTGGAGCTGGGCGGCAACGGTCCCGCGATCGTCCTTCCCGGCACCGATCCCGCGGTGATCGCGAAAAGCCTGTTCTGGAGCGCGTTCGCCAACTGCGGGCAGATCGGCATGGCGGTCAAACGGGTCTACGCCGTCGGGTCCGCGTATGACGGCGTCGTCGAGGCACTCGCGGACTTGGCGGAGAAGGTCGTGGTGGCCGACGGGCGGACACCCGGAACGCAACTGGGCCCGGTGAACAACAAGCCACGGTACGACCACGTCATCGCTCTCACCGAGGAAGCGCGGGCGGACGGCGCGCGGGTCGTCACCGGCGGACGGCTCGACGGGCCCGGGTACTTCTTCGCCCCGGCGATCCTCGCCGAGGCGCACGACGGGATGCGAGTGGTGAGCGAGGAACAGTTCGGCCCGGTGCTGCCGATCGTCCGATGCTCCACAGTGGACGAAGCCGTCGGACTGGCGAACGACCGGTCGCCGGGTTCGCGCGGGTCGGTGTGGAGCACCGACGAGGAGCGCGCCGCCGAAGTCGCGAGGCGGCTCGAATGCGGGACGGTATGGGTCAACGAGCATCTGGCTCTGCCTTTCGGCAAGCCCTTCGCGGGCTCGCGGCAGAGCGGGCTGGGCGGGCTGGGCGGCTCTTGGGGCATCGAGGGCAACACGGAACCGTTCGTCGTGCACCGCCCCCGCAATTAGTCCCCTGGTTGCGCAGGAGAGTCAGGGGGTGATCGTCCGCACGTCCCACACCCAGACGCCGTCGACGAACTCGGCTGGCTTCCGCAGCAGCAGGTCCACCGTCGCCCGGAACGCGTCCTGGTGTTCACGCGGGATCAGCACGAGCACGTCGGCGTTCCAGTACCGCAGATCCTCCAGCGCCTGCACCCGTTGCGACTCGGTGACGGTCGCCGGGATACCGGTCTGCTTGATCTGGTCGAAGATGATCGACGTCGGCCGCTGGATGGCGCCGTAGCGGCCGCGTTTGTCGTCCGGGCCGCTCGGGCCGACGAAGTAGCCCTCCGGCATCGAGTAGCCGAGTCCGGCGTCGATCTGCCAGTGCAGCGGCTCGGATTCGCCGGAACTCGGCAACGGCACGGGCACCACGGTGCCACCGGGCGCGACGTAGCTCCGCCAGGTGCCGTCGGCGAGGAACTTCGGTGTCGGCGGCCGGTCCTTCACGATCAGTTGCGTCGGCGCGATCGGCAGCAGGACCGCGATGACGACGCCGATCCACACCAGCCGCAACGGGAATCGCCGCTCTCCCGGCACTTCGGGCAGTTTCGACGCGACCGTGCAGACGCGCTCGGTCGCCAGCGCCAGCAGGGCGCCGATGAGCGGGATGCAGCCCATCGCGAGCCGCGATTCCAGCAGCGATTCGAACAGCGGCAGTTCCGACAGCAGCTTCCACGGGCCGGGGATACCGGTCTCCTCGTGCACCACGATGAGTTGCACACCAAGGGAAAGCCAGGCCATCACGAACATCGAGATCGCCAGCGCCCGCGCGAACACCTCGCGCCACAGCCACACGGTGATGACGACCATCAGCACGATCAGCGGCCAGCCGAAGAAGGCGTTCTCCTCGGTGCGGTTCATCGACACGTCCGCCGCGGCCTGCGGCTGCCCGGCGACCGACTGCGTGGCGAACCGGGTGAACGCGGCCGTGTCGTTGCCGACGGGGCCGTGTTCGATCGCCTGATAGCTCTGCGGGCCGAAGAACTGCCACCACAGCGGGAAAGCGCACAGCACCAGCGCCACGAGGACGCCGATGCCGACCCCGATCCCCAGTGGCTTCGCCATCGGCGGGAACTCGCGGTAGTTCGTCGCGAAGTAGGCGATGGCGAAGATCGCGAACGCCATCGCGAAGATCAGCAGCGGCTCTTCACCGAGGAAGATCTGATACGCCGCGAGCAGGCCGAGGAAGATCCCGTTGCGGACCGGCCGTTCGCCGCGCGCGATCTTGAAGACCAGCAGCGCGATGAACGGCAGGACGAACCACGCGACGAAGTTCGGATGCGCGTTGCCGTGCGAGATCATCGGCGGGGCGAACCCGACGAACGCGCCGCCGATGGCCGCGCCCACCCGATTGGTGACCAGATGCCGCGAGAAGACCCAGTACCAGGCCGCGGCCGTGCCGGCGAGACCGCCGGTGAGCGCGATGGCCCAAGTGACCGTCGGGCCGAAGGTGAGAGTGACCGGCGCCAGCGGGATGCCGATGCCGAGCATGGCCGTATTGGCCATCAGGTTCACACCGAGCGGGTGGTTCTGGAAGTGCGAGGTGAGCGGGTTGTTCAGGTGCAGCACGTTGTCCGCGGTGACGGAGAAGAACCACTCCCACAGGTTCTGGTCCGACGCGCTGTTCCAGAGGTAGCCCTCTTTCAGGTCGAGCCACAACCCGTTGTAGAGCAGGAAAGCGAACAGCAGGAAGCCGCCCATGATGGCGGCGTCGGCGGCGGCGAACCGGCGGGGTCTCGTGGGAGTCTCCTCGGCCTTCACGGCCGCCGCCTCAGCCTGGAAAAGACTCACTGACCATCCTCACGGCTCGACAACGCGGGCGAGAAAGTAGATCACACCCGTCGAGGCGTGCCTCACGAGTAGAAGGAACGGGCGATCGACGGCGACCTCGAGGGGTTCGTCGACGATGAGCGACGTCAGCCGCATCAGCACCGCTGTCGCGGCGGCGCCTTCGAGGCCCTGTTCGTCGATGCGGAGCACGGACTGGTGGACGACCTCCGACACTTCGAGCCGGTCGTCGTCGGCGAGCCCGGTGAGATCGGCGGCGCCGGTGAACATCGTCCGCACACCGAGTTCCTGGAGTTTCTCCGTCAGCGGGCTGGCGACGTCGAGCTTCAGCTTGGGCAACGACAGACTGAGCGTCTTCGAGCGGGCGTTCTCCACCAGGTGCGCCAGCTTGTCCGCGTCGAGTTCGGCCTCGTCGAGGTCGCCGTCGGGCAGCAGGACGATCGCCTCCACCCCGCCCTCGGCGCCGAGGCGGACGACCTGCCAGCCGTCCTCGTGGGTGTGGTCGAGCTGTTTTTCGAGCCACATCGTCGGCACCGTACGGGTACCGGACGGCGCGTGGAAGTCCGCGGGCGCGGTGTTGTCACGCGAGAACGGGTTGGTCCACGCGGTTTTGAGATACAGCGCGTTGACGATCGCGGCGACGGTGTCCGATGCGACAGTCCCGGGCTTCAGCAGTTCGGGGATCAGGTTCCGGGTGGCCTCGGCGACGTCGGCGTTGATCAGCTGCCGCGCGGCCTCCGGATCGGCGCGGAACGGGGCGCTCGCGACCTTGCCGCCAGGCCACGTCGCCAGTTCCTCGCGGAAGGAGTCCTCGATCGGGAGCTGGTCCCAGGCCCAGAGCGTGTTCGCGACCGCGAGTTCGGGGCCGTCGTCGAGCAGCGACGAGGCCTTGCCCAGCAGGTCGGCGAGCTCGTCCGGGTCACCGAGCAGCGCGATCAGTTCTTCTCTGGTCTTCCCCTTGGCGGCCTGCGTCACCAGGCCGAGCGCGCTCGCGATCGAGTACGGCGAGAAGCACGCGTTCTCCGCGCGGCTCGCCAGCACTCGGTAGAGGTCCAGACCAAACCGGAGGTGGCTTTCGACAGCGCCCATGCCGCAGACCGTACCGTGGACGGCCCCGTCCGTCTCCTGTCCGAAAGTTCCGCCTTGTCCGGGAGGTGGGCACGGGTCGCGTGTCGCGAAAGCCACTTTCGCGACCTCTGATGTCCCGAAAGTGGCTTTCGCGACACCGATCGGGGCCGCCACCCACGACTCAGCCGTGGCGGCCGGTGTGCCAGGCATGCCACGCGTAGGCCTGCGCGTCCGTGAGCGACGCCACCTGGTCGACGACCACGCGCAGGCGGGCCGCGTCGTCCGGGGCGGCCTCCCAGGCGGGCAGGAACAACCCGTCCAGCGCGTCCGGCGCGCGGCGGCACAGCGCCCCGACCAGTTCGGCGACCGTCTGGCGCTGGCCGTCCTGCATCGCGAGGCGCCGCCTGTCGCTCATCACGTACCGCAGCGCGAGCGCCTTGAACAACGCGACCTCGGCCGCGACCTGCTCCGGGACGACCAGTTGCGCGGTGTAGCGGTTCAGCGGGCCCTCTCCGTACACCGCCCGCGTCGCGCCGACGACCGCCGTCGCGAACCGGCCGACCAGTTCGCTCGTCAGCCGTTTCAACGCGACCTGCGCCTTGAGCGATCCGTCGAGCCTCTCCCCGGTGAGTTCCGCGACCACGGGCAGGTCGAGCAGTTCTTTCGCCGCACCCTCCAAAGTGGACTGCGACTGGTCCGAGAACCGCCGTGCCGCCTCGGCGACCGCCGCGCGTTCCTCGGCATCGGCCAGTACCCGCAAGGAGATCCGGCCCGCGAGGACGCCGTCTTCGACGTCGTGCACGGAGTACGCGACGTCGTCGGACCAGTCCATGATCTGCGCTTCCAGGCAGGTGCGGCGGTCCGGCGCCCCCGCGCGGATCCACGCGAACACCTCGGCGTCGTCGTCGTAGACGCCGTACTTCGGATTGCCCTCTTCACGCTGCCACGGGTACTTCGTCGAGGCGTCGAGGCAGGCGCGGGTGAGGTTCAGCCCGCCGACGGACCCGTCTTCGAGCAGGACCTTGGGCTCCAGCCTGGTCAGGATCCGCAACGTCTGCGCGTTGCCCTCGAAGCCTCCGCACGGCTGCGAGACCTCGTTCAGCGCGCGCTCACCGTTGTGCCCGAACGGGGGATGCCCGATGTCGTGCGCGAGCCCGGCGGTGTCCACCAGATCGGGATCGGCGCCCAGTTCGTCCGCGATCCCCCTGCCGATCTGCGCGACCTCCAGCGAATGCGTCAGCCGGGTGCGCGGCACACCGCTGACCTCGGCACCTTCGCCGGGGCCGACCACCTGGGTCTTCCCGGCAAGCCGCCGCAGGGCCGCCGAGTGCAGCACCCGCGCTCGATCACGGGCGAAAGCGGTCCGCCCGTCTTCGGCGCCTTCCAGCGCCGCGCCTTTGGGCCGCTCGGGCAGCAGGCGCGCCGTGTCGGCCGCGGTGTAGGTGTCGCTCACCAGCCCAGCTTAGTTCCGACCACCGACACTTACAGGGCGTCGACCGGGGACTTCGTGAGCCGGTAATGCCACTTACAAAGCATCGACCGGGGACTTCGTTAGGCGGTAATACAGCAGCGCGCCGGTCTCGCGGACGATGTAGCGCGCCTGCGTCTCGCGGGTCTGCACGACCGGGCCGTGGTGGGTGGGCGAGGTCCAGGACTCCAGGCCGAGGTCGTCGGCCATGACCCTGGCGCGGAACGAGTGCCACGGGTCGCTGACCAGCACCGCGGTCTTCCAGCCCCGCTTCTGCACCTGCTCGGCGACCGCGCGGAGGCTGCGCAGGGTGTCGCTGCCCTCCCCGACCGGCAGCGTCGCCGACGCGGGCACACCGCGTTTGCGCAGCCACTGGGCGCCCGCGTGGGCCTCGGTGTAGTTGTCGTCCGCCTTCTTGCCGCCCGCGGTGACGATCGTCTTGGCGACGCCCTGGTCGTAGAGCGCCTTCGCCTTGGCCAGCCGGGCCTGGAAGATCTCCGACGGCCTGCCGTTGTACTGGGCCGCGCCGAGCACCACGATGACGTCGGCCTGATCGCGCACGTCTTCCCTGGCGACCTGCCAGACCCGGAACGCCGTCCCGCCGATCACCGCGACGACGACCAGCAGCGCACCGGCCACGATCCGGCGCACCCAGTTCGCGCGAGTGGGTTTGGTCCGTTCGGCGGTACTCACGGGGGTGATTCTCGCAGAGCGGCGCCCGGGTCTCAGAGCCAGCCGCGTTCTTCCGCGAGCCGCACCGCTTCGGCCCTCGTCCTCGCGCCGGTCTTGCCCATCGCGGCCGAAAGATGGTTGCGGACGGTGCCTTCGGAAAGGTGCAGTGCACGGGCGATGTCGGCCACCGTGCTGCCGTCCTCGGCCGCTTTGAGGACGTCGTGCTCGCGTCCAGTGAGCGGGCTCGCGCCGGTGGCGAGCGATTCGGCGGCGAGCGCGGGATCGACCACCCGGAGTCCACTGTGGACACGGCGGACGGCGTCGACGAGCTGCTCCGGCGGAGCGTCCTTGACCACGAAACCCGCGGCGCCCGCCGCCATCGCCCGCGCGAGGTAACCGGGTCTGCCGAAGGTGGTGCAGATGATGATCCGGCACGACGGCAGCGCGCCGTGCAGCTCGGCGGCGGCTTCCAGGCCGTCCTTGCCCGGCATCTGGACGTCGAGCAGCGCGACGTCCGGGGCGGTTTCCTTCGCCCGCTGGAGCACCTCATCGCCCGAACCGACCTGGGCAACCACCTCGATGTCGGTTTCGAGGCCGAGCACGGTGGCCAGCGCCCCACGCACCATGGCCTGGTCGTCGGCGAGCAGGACCCGGATCACGCGCAGCCTCCAGCGGGTTCGGTGAGCGGCGCACGCGCGCCACCCCGCACGGCGGATTCCGGTACCTCCGCGCGGACGAGCCATCCTCCCGCAGAAGGCGCCGTGGCGGTCAAGGTCCCGCCGACCGCGTCCAGCCGTTCGGTGAGTCCCCGCAGGCCGTTCCCCACCGTCACCTCGCCGCCTTCGCCGTCGTCCTCGACTTCGAGCCAGGTCTTGCCGAAGCGGACTTTGACCCGCTTCGCCTCGGAATGCCGGAGGACGTTGGTGACCGCCTCCCGCAGCACATAGCCGAAGGTCCGTTGCAGGGCGGGGTCGACGTTGTCCACCGCGTGCGGCAGATCCGCGTCGATCTCGGCCGCCCGCAGCGCCGCCCGCGCCCCGGCGACCTCCGCCGAGAGCGATACCTCGCGATACTCGGAGACCGTGGCGCGGATGTCCGACAGCGCGCTGCGGGTCAGGCTCTCGACCTCGCTGATCTCCCGCAGCGCGCGGCTGTCGTCCTTGCCGCTCTCCAGGATCCGGCGGGCAAGCCCGGCCTTGACCGTGATGGTGGTGAGGCTGTGGCCGAGGATGTCGTGCAGATCGCGCGCCAGGCGCTCGCGTTCGCCCGCCACCGCGAGTGTCGCGATCTCCCGGTTCGCCGCCTCCAGTTTCCGCACCGCTCGGACCAGGTTCGCCATGAAGAACATCGCCGCCGTGATCGAGGTGACGGCGATGAGGTCACCGAAATCGTCCCTCCCGACGATCAGGTGAACGCCCAGCACCAGCAGCAGCGCCCCGCCGTCCAGGATCAGCGCCCACGCCGGCGGCAGGGTGAAGGCCAGCACCGCCGTCGCGTAGATCAGAACGTACGGATTGTTGTCGTGCAGGAACACCAGGGCGAGGCCGATGAGCAGCATCAGCACCGAGAAGACGTAGGTCGTCTTCCGCCGGGAAGACCGCAGGCTGAGCGGGAACAGTACGTAGCAGGCGCCGTAGAAGATCAGGAGAGCGGCGATCACCAGCTCTTTCCCGGTCACCCCGTCGGTGCACAGGTCCACCGCCGCGGGGACGAGGGTGGGCAGGATGAAGGCGAGGCCGAGTACGGCCCACCGTCTCGGCCGGGGTCCCCGGCCGGTCCGCGGTGGCATGTCCGACCACCAGTTCTCACGGCTGTTCAAGCCCGTCTTGACCCTGCCCGGGTAGTCGTTCACCGGTTCACCCTTTTCTCAGACCCGCGCACTGTCTTTACGGTAACGCCTGATCACCAGCACCCCGAGGACCGCGGTCCACGCCGCCAGCACACCGAGCGCGGCGGGGAGGCTCACCGTGAGATGGTCGGTGACGACCGGGCGGACCAGCTGGATCAGCCAGTACGTCGGCGTCACCTGGGCGAGGTCGGCCATCCACGACGGCATGCCGTCGATCGGGATCCACAGGCCACCCAGGAAACCCATGCCCATCATGACGATCATATTCATCGGCTGCATCGACTCCGGCGTGCCGAACTGGCCCAGCAGCAGGCCGAGCAGCACCAGCGGGATCGCGCCGAGCCAGATGCCGAGCACCAGCCGCAGCCAGCCCGCGGCGTCCAGGTGCACTCCCTGGAACAGGACGCCGACCAGCGGGACGACGAGCAGCGACGGAAGCGCGACGAGCATCGCCGAGAGCGCCTTGCCGCCGAGGTAACCGGCGCCGGTCAACGGGGTCAGCCGCAGCTGGCGCTGCCAGCCCGTGGACCGCTCGATGGCCAATTTCGCGCCGCTCGTCATCGCGGCGGAGAAGGTGCCGAAGGCCATCATGTTGACCATGATCACGCCGGAGATGTTCGCGTTGCCGGAGGCAAAAACGTTGGCCTGTAACAGGAACATTAGCACCGGGAAAGCGACCGCGAAGAGCACGAACCGCGTCGAACGGAAGGTGCGGACGATCTCGGTCTTGAGAAAGGTCGGGTTCATCGGATGGCTTCCTCGGTGTTGTCGGTCGTCAGGGAAAGGAAGGCGCCTTCGAGGCCGACGGCGTTGATCTCGATGTCGTGCGCTTCGGGCACGTAGGTCAGTAGGGCCCGCAGCGTGGCGTCGGAATCGGAACTGGAGATGGCGACACGGCCGCCGCGGAGTTCGAAACCGGTGACCGCGGGCAGCCCCGCGATCACCGGCTCCGCCGCCGCGGGCACCGCCGCGCGGACCGTGCGTCCCCCTGCCAGCGCACGGACCTGCGCGACCGAACCGTCCGCGACGATCCGCCCCGACCGCATCAGCACGACACGGTCGGCGAACTCTTCGGCCTCTTCGAGATAATGGGTCGCGAACAGGACCGTGCGGCCGGAGTTCGTGAACTCGTACATGGACTTCCAGAACTCGCGGCGCGTGCCGACGTCCATCGCGGCGGTCGGCTCGTCGAGGATCAGCAGATCGGGGTCACTCACCAGCGCGACCGCGAACCGCACGCGCTGCTTCTGGCCGCCGGAAAGCTTGGTGGAACGCCGATTCGCGATATCCTCCACCCCGGCCCGGCGCAACGCCTCCCGCACCGGCATCGGCTTGCGATGCAGTGCCGCGACCATGCCGACGGTCTCGGCGACCGTGAGATCCTCGACGAGCGCCCCACCCTGGAGCATCGCGCCGATCATCCCGTCGCCGACCGCGTCCCCCGGCTCGCGCCCGAAGACGGTCACGGTGCCGCTGCCGGGCACGGTGAGGCCCAGGATCATGTCGACCGTGGTGGACTTGCCCGCGCCGTTGGGGCCGAGCAGCGCGACCACCTCACCCGGCGCGATCGTGAGGTCGAGGCCGTCGACGGCGTGGACGTCGCCGTAATGCTTACGCAGGCCGGAAAGTCGTACTGCCGCCCCCGCGGTGATGTCTTGTTCTCCCATGCCCAGAGCTTGTCGCGCGTGGACGTTCCGGACTTGGGCCGCGCGTCACGACCTGGGGGTGACAGTTGTCAGGGGTGGGTCGCGGCCAAGTACAGGAAGGCCCCCTTCCTTGCGCCTGGCGCAAGGAAGGGGGCCTTCCTGTACTTGGGCAGGTGTGAAGGCCGAGTTTCTTCGGCTGAGCCGAGGGAAGGGGTCCTTCACGCGCCGTCTTTGTGGCTGATGGGGTGGCTGAGGCCAAAGGTGACGTTCCAGGTGGTGCGCTCCCCGCTTCGACGCCAAGAGTGTTCCCAATGTCGCATTTGAGACCTTCAGCGTCTCAAATGCGACATTGGGAACACTCTTGGCGAGATCCGCGCCCACCGCTCACAACACCCGCCCCCAATGTTATGAACGGTCCGTTCATTACAAAATTTTGTAATGAACGGACCGTTCATAACATCTGCGAGCGGGGTCAGCAGCCGATCAGGCGCCCCGCCAGGTAAGCCTCCAGCTTGTCGATCGCGACCCGCTCCTGCGCCATGGTGTCGCGCTCCCGCACGGTCACCGCGAGGTCGTCGAGCGTGTCGAAGTCGACGGTGACGCAGAACGGCGTCCCGATCTCTTCCTGGCGCCGGTAGCGTTTGCCGATCGAGCCGGCGTCGTCGAAGTCGACGTTCCAGTGCTTCCGCAGGGTCGCCGCGACGTCGCGCGCCTTCGGCGTGAGATCGGCGTTGCGGGACAACGGAAGCACGGCGACCTTGTAGGGCGCGAGGCGGTAGTCCAGTTTCAGCACGGCGCGTTTGTCGACGCCGCCCTTGGCGTTGGGGACCTCGTCCTCGTGGTACGCGTCGACCAGGAACGCCATCATCGAGCGGCCGACACCGGCCGCGGGTTCGATGACGAACGGGCGGAACCGCTGCTTCGAGGCCTGGTCGAAGAACGACAGGTCGACGCCGGAGTGGTTCGAGTGCGTCGTCAGGTCGTAGTCGGTGCGGTTCGCGATGCCCTCGAGCTCGCCCCACTCCTGGCCCGCGTTGAACGCGAACCGGTACTCGATGTCGACGGTGCGCTTCGAGTAGTGGGAGAGCTTTTCCTTCGGGTGCTCGTAAAGGCGCAGGTTCTCCGGCTTGATGCCGAGGTCCTTGTACCAGTCGGTGCGCGCGTCGATCCAGTACTGGTGCCAGGTCTCGTCCTCGCCCGGCTCGACGAAGAACTCCATCTCCATCTGCTCGAATTCGCGCGTGCGGAAGATGAAGTTGCCCGGGGTGATCTCGTTCCGGAACGACTTGCCGATCTGGCCGATGCCGAACGGCGGCTTCTTCCGCGCGGTGGTCTGCACGTTGAGGAAGTTGATGAAGATGCCCTGCGCGGTCTCCGGACGGAGGTAGTGCACGCCCTCCTCGGACTCGACCGGGCCGAGGTAGGTCTTCAGCATCATGTTGAAGTCACGCGGCGCGGTGTACTCGCCCCGGGTGCCGCAGTTCGGGCACGGGACCTCGGACAGGTCGTCCTCGGTCACCTCCTTGCCCGTACGCGCGGAGAAGTCCTCGGCGAGCTGGTCGGCGCGGAAACGCTTGTGACAGGAGAGACATTCGATCAGCGGGTCGGTGAAGACGTCGAGGTGACCCGACGCGACCCAGACCTGGCGCGGCAGGATCACCGAGGAGTCGAGGCCGACGACGTCGTCCCGGCTCTGCACGACGGTCTTCCACCACTGGCGCTTGATGTTGTCCTTGAGTTCGACACCGAGGGGCCCGTAGTCCCACGCCGACTTGGTACCGCCGTAGATCTCTCCACACGGGAAAACGAAGCCTCGACGCTTACACAGGCTGACGACGGTCTCAATGGTGTTGGCGGGCACTCCACGCTCCGAAGCATGCGGGGACGGGTATCGGACTAGAACGACAAGACTAACCGCCCGTCCCCGCACGACCTCCGGCGAGGTTGGAACGGGTCAGGGGCGGCTGACCAAGGAGGCGGTGACGATGCGGTTGTCCTCGTAGCCGTCGGTCCCGCCGACGTACTCGCCACCACAGGTGACCAGCACCAGCCGGTGCGGACCGTCCGGTCCGAACAGCTTCTCCGCCTGCTCGGCCAGCTTCGTCTTGTGCACGGTGACGACCTCGCCGATCTTGTAGACCCACTTGCCGCCGTCGGTGTCGACGACGTTGACCTCCTGGCCGGTCTTGAGCCGCCACAGTTCGTCGAACGGGCCCTTCTTGCCCTTCCAGTTCACGTGCCCGGAAAGCAGGGACGCGCCCTGGTCGGCGCCCAGTTTCGAGCCCCACCAGGTGGCTTCGTCGAGACCCTCGGGGATGGGGAGGGTCCCGTCGGCGGTCAGTTCCTTGCGGATCAGTTTCGCCGTGCCGCCACCGGGCAGTTTGACCGTTCCGGGCGCCTGGCCCGTGTCCGCCGCGACCTCGGACTGCTGCTGCACCGCCGACGTGCTCGCCTGGTCCTGAGCCGCCGCGACGCCAGAGTCACTCTTTCCAGTGAAGACGAACACCGCGACCACGGCCGCCACCACGAAGATCCCGGCGCAGGCGAGGATCCATCCCAGGGCTGAGCGCTTTTTCGGCTGCTCCTCGCCCGCCGCCCCGTCGTCGAACTGTCCCACCATCGGGTATTACTCCTTGCTCGCGTCAAGCCGCCGAAGCGGCCGGTGTCGCTAGACACGCGACGCGAGCTGACGTCGGTTGCATCGACTTCCCCGCAATTAGTCACCTAGTCGCGGGAGTCGCACGCCCAAGGAACGCAAGTAGGTGACGAAATGCGGCAGGGGTCAGGCACGAGTCAGGCGGGCGGGCCGGAGACGGGGGTCGCGACGACGACCCGGTTGTCCCGATAGCCATCGGTCCCGCCGAGGTAGTCGCCGCCGCAGGTGACCAGGACCAGCCGATGCGGCCCGCTCTGCGCGAACAGCTTCGCCGCCTGCGCGGGCAGGTCGTCCTTGTGCACGGTGACGACCTCACGCACGCGATAGACCCAGATCCCGCCGGCCGCGTCGCTGACGGCCACCTCCTGGCCGTCCCGCATCCGCCACAGTTCGTCGAACGGCCCCTTGGCACCGCCCCAGTTGACGTGCCCGGAGATCAGCGCCGTGCCGGCTTCGGCGCCGAGCCGCGCGCCCCACCACGCCGCGTCACCGAGACCACGCGGGATCGGGAGGACGCCGTCGGAGTTGACCTCGGACCGGACGAGCTTCGCCGATCCACCCTCGGGCAGGCGGATGGTGCCGGGCCGCTGCCCGCGCGTCGAACTGTCCGCGGGCAACGCCAACGGAGCGCCGTCTTCGCCCGGCATGACCGCGGGTTCCGCGAACGAGACCGCCGGTTCCGGCGGGATCCAGGTCAGCACGATCACGCCCGCTGAGATGGCGAGCGCGGAGACGACGGCGGAAAGTCCCGCCAGCCAGGTCCGCACGGGACCGCTACTTCTCCCGCACCGGAACGGGCTTGCGACGGCGGTAGAGCAGCATGGCCGCGGCGCCGATCACGATGCCGCCGCCCAGCAGTCCGAGCCCGACCACGGTCCGCGTCGAGTCGGCGGCCTGCGGCGGGATACCGCCCGCGGGCACCGTCCCCGGCACCGACGGCTGCTCGGGCGCCGCGCCCGGTCCCGTGCCGCCGGCGGGCTTCGCCACGAAGTTCCTCGGGATCGCGCAGCTCACGCCGCCGAGCACGATCGACGTGCGGGCCTCGCGCAGGTCCTTGCCCGCCGCGTCACGCACGTGCGTGACGATGTCCAGTTTCCAGCCCGCCGCCTTGGTCACGTCACCGCTGCGCCAGCCGTCCTGTCGGATGAGCTGGTCGAAGGCGGTCACGCGGGACACGGTCAGGTCGGAGGTGGTCTTGTCCTTGCTGACGTTCTCGTTCTGGACGATCGACGGCGGGCCGAGCTTGAGCCCCTTGACGTCGACGCCCGAAGCGCCGGACGGTTTCAGCGCACCGGTTTCGTCCCGCACCCAGATCTTGGCCACGCTCGTCGACGACGTCGCCTTGCTCGGCGAGGAGCAGTCGACGGCACTCTTCGCGCCTTCGAGCACCAGCACGGTGTTGTCGGCGGGCTTCGCGCCGCCGTGCCCGTTGTCGATCAGGGCGTAGTTGCTCTCCGCGACCGCTGTCGGGACCGTGGTCTGCTGCAGCGCGGCGAGCACGTTGTGGTCGCGGCTGGCGATGCCTGCCGGGTACGGGCTCTGCGCCCCGTAGCGACCCAGGTTGATGTCCCATTTCTTGCCGAAGGTGGTCCGCTCGCCATCGTCGCGGGGGACGACGGTGCGATCCGGGGAGAGTTTCGACTGGCCGGGCGTCAGCGGCGAACGCTGGGTCTCGGTGATCAGCGACCCCGGGTTCCCGATGCGCACCGACGCCACGTTCGCGAACGACACGGGGCCGGTCTTCTCGTCGACGGCCTGCGTCGTCTGCGCCGAGGCGAGCCCCGGAACCGACGCCAAAGCGAAGGCCGCCGTCGCGGCGGCCAGCTTCGTCACGAAACGAGTCATGTCTCCCCACTGCCTCTCCGGGCCCTCCGAGCGCGGTCGTCAGCGTACGAGAAGCGACGAAACGCTCCGCGACAACCTTGCACCGTTAGCGACCACATGCGAAGTGGAATGGTCATTTCTTTGCGAAGCCACCCGAATGGAGCAGTAACGGCGCCGCCGACCGGTCGCCCGGTCGGCGAACAGACCACCGGGGACGGGGAACACTAAGATGGGCTGGACTGTTACTGGCAATGACTTCGGAAATCATGATTGATGGAGGCGGCGATGGCTACGGTGACCCCGGACTCGGCCGCCCCGGGCTTCACGGAGGACCCCGGACCGCATTCGGCGGCCCGTCCCCCCGCCGAACCCGCCACGTCGGCCTCGGCCGCCGCGCTCGCGGACGCCGGCGACCTGCTCAGGGCGCTCGCCGCGCCGGTGCGGATCGCCATCGTCCTGCAGTTGCGTAACGCGGACCGGTGCGTGCACGAACTGGTGGACACCCTCGATGTCGCGCAGCCGCTGATCAGCCAGCACCTGCGGGTACTGAAGACGGCGGGTGTCGTACAGGGTGAGCGACGCGGCCGTGAGGTGGTGTACCGGCTGGTCGACGATCACCTTGCGCATATCGTGGTGGACGCCGTAGCCCACGTTCAGGAGGGGAAGTGAGCATGAGTCCCACGACGGCCAACAGTTCCGCGCCGGTGCCGGGACGCCGGTCGACGAAACAGCGGGCCGCCGTCGTCGACCTGCTCAAGGAGATCGACGACTTCCGTTCCGCCCAGGAACTGCACGACGAGCTGCGCAAACGCGGTGACGGCATCGGGCTCACCACGGTGTACCGGACGTTGCAGTCGCTGTCGGAGGCGGGCGAGATCGACGTCCTGCGCACCGATACCGGCGAGGCCATCTACCGGCGCTGCTCGTCGCACCACCACCATCACCTGGTGTGCCGTCTCTGCGGCAGCACCGTCGAGGTGGAGGGACCGGCCGTCGAGCGCTGGGCCGAGAAGATCGCTTCGGAGCACGGCTTCTCCGACATCAGCCACACCGTGGAGATCGTCGGGACCTGCTCGAACCACTGACATCCGGTTTCTCGCGTGAAGGCCCCCTTCCCTCGGCTGAGCCGAGGGAAGGGGGCCTTCACGCGAACCGGCGTCGGCGTCCGCTGGCGGAACTTCGGTCACGTGGCCGCGGGCTCGAACCACTGATCAGTCGTGTTATGAACGGGACTTTCATTGCAAATTTTGCAATGAAAGTCCCGTTCATCTCATCCGGCTCAGTACTCGTAAGGGTCCTTCGGCGCCGGCACCTGCCGCACCGAGGCCAGCGTCAAGTCCGGCATGTAGCTGTTCTCCCGCACCGCCGTCCCCGGCACGACCGTCCCGGTCACCTCCAGCCAGGTGTCGTCGCCGAAGCCCGACGCGCCCTCGCCCACCAGCCGCACGGTGATCGGGAAGGCGTCGGCGGCACAGCAGCCGATGACCATCCTGGCCAGCATCGTGTTGCCCTCGTTGTGCACGACGAACCCGGACAGCCGCACCGTCCGCCCGTTCAGGGTCCCGCTCTTGTCCCAGCCCGCGCGGCTGACGAAGTCGTTGACCTCCAGCGGCACCACGTCCCCGGCCGGCAGGGGCGGGAAGGCGGCCGCGTTGCTCGCCGAGGCGCTTTGCGGCGCTCTGGCCTCGGTCCGGGTCACCGAGTCGGCGCCGAGCGCGGGCGGCGCGACCAGGAAGACGGCCAGTACCGGCAGCATCAGCAGCCACGCCGAACGTGTGTTGTGGTCGTGCGCGTGGACGTCGCCCGAGACAGCGGCGGCGGCCCGCGCGGCCAGCAGGTCGCGGACGATCGCGACCGCGCCCAGCGCGACCATCACCGCGCCGCCCGCGATGATCCACGGCTGCTGCGCGGGTTTGACGTAGCGCAGGTAGTCACCGTTGATCGTGATCTTGAGCAGTGCCCCGCCGAGCAGGATCAGAAGGATGTTCTGGGTCTCGCGTTTCACGCCCCACCTCCGAGGATGAGCACGCCCGAGACGACGGCGCAGGACAGCGCGACGACGAACGTCACCGGCGCGAACCGCAGCGCGAAGGATTTGCCGAAGGTGCCGGTCTGCAAGGCGAACAGCTTGACGTCGATGGCCGGGCCGACCACGAGGAACACCAGTTTCGGCAGCAGCGGCATCGCGGTCAGCGACGCGGCGACGAAGGCGTCGGCCTCACTGCACAGCGCCAGCACGACGGCGAGCACGGCCATCACCAGTACCCCGAGCACGATCTGCTCCCCCAGCACACCGAACCATTTGGCGGGCACCAGCACGTTCATCGCGGCGGCGATCATCGCACCGAGCACGAGGAACCCACCTGCCTCGACCAGGTCCCCGCGCGCCGTCTCGGCGAAAGTCCTCCAGCGTGAACCGTGCTGGACTTCGGGCAGCCGCCGCCGTGCGCGCTCCGCGATCCAGTCGAGCTTGCCCCACTTCGCCCACAGCCAGCCCATCACCATCGCGGTGGCGAGCGAACCGGCGAACCGGGCGAACACCATCTCCGGGTTCCCGGGGAACGCCACCGCCGTGGCGACCAGCACCACCGGGTTCACCGCGGGCGCGGCGAGCAGGAACGTCAGCGCGGCCGCGGGTGCGACACCCTGGCCGATCAGCCGTCGCGCCACCGGTACCGAAGCACATTCACAGCCCGGCAGGGCGACACCGGCCAGCCCCGCGACGCCGACGGCCGCGCCGGCTCGGCGAGGGAGGACCTTTTCCAGCACCCGCGCGGGGACGAACGCCGCGATCGCGCCGCTGATCAGCACCCCGAGCACCAGGAACGGGAGGGCCTGCACGCAGACTGCGACGAACACCGTCGAGCCGGTCCGCAGCGCGGGCACGTCGAACACCTGCTGGAGCCAGGTCTGCCCGAGGATCGCGATCAGCAGGATCGCACAGAGCACCTCGATCGAGGTGATCTTGAACCGCCGGGCCGGCTTCTTCTCCGGGGCGCTCCTGGAAATGGTTTCCATGCGCGGAATGATGCCAGGTGACCCTGTGTGGAGGAGGTCAGTCCCCGGGGACTGGGCCCAGCAGATCGCTTCGCAGCTGCGAAGCGGTCGACACGACCAGCATGAGCAGCGTCCCGAGCGGCGAAGCGTCCATGCCCTCGGCCGGGAACGCGTACCTCAGCGTGATGTCGATGCCCTTCTCCGAGCGCACCACGCCGAGCGTCCCGAACAGCCCCTGCCCGGCGCGTTCCGCCGCCGAAGCCGCGATCGCCGGATCGTCCGGCAGATCCCAGGCGACGACGCAGGTCAGGCTCAGCACGGTCAGCCCTTCGGCCAGTCGGGTCGCCTGGATGACGCAGGGGACGTCGGCGTGCGAGAAGGTCAGCGCGCCGTCGTCGTCGACGTGGACTTCGAGGTAGCGCTCGAGGGCTTCCCGTGCGGACGTCAGCAAGGCCGCCGTATCCGCTGCTTCGGTGGTCATGCGGTCCCTTCGGAAGCCTTGTCGATGGCGCCGCCGAAGCGGCGGTCCCGTTTCGCGAACTCGAGGCACGCCCGCCAGAGGTGGGTGCGGTCGAAGTCCGGGAAGAGCGTGTCCTGGTAAACCATCTCGGCATAGGCCGACTGCCAGAGCAGGAAGTTCGACGTCCGCTGCTCCCCGGACGGCCGCAGGAACAGGTCCACATCCGGCATGTCGGGCTGGTACAGGTACTTCCCGATGGTCTTCTCGGTGACCTTGTCCGGGTTCAGCTTCCCGTCGGCCACGTCCTGCGCGATCCGGCGCATCGCGTCACCGAGTTCGGCACGGCCGCCGTAGTTGACGCACATGGTCATGTTCAGCGCCGTGTTGTTCTTGGTCTTCTCTTCGGCGACCTGCAGTTCCTTGATGACGCTCGCCCACAGCTTCGGGCGACGGCCAGCCCAGCGGATGCGGACGCCGATCGAGCCGAGGTAGTCGACCTGGCGGCGGATGGTGTCGCGGTTGAAGCCCATCAGGAAGCGGACCTCTTCCGGGCTCCGCTTCCAGTTCTCGGTGGAGAACGCGTACACCGACAGCCATTTGACGCCCAGTTCCACGGCACCGCTGGCGACGTCGATCATCACCGCTTCCCCGCGCTTGTGGCCCTCGATCCGGGGCAGTCCCCGCTGGTTCGCCCAGCGACCGTTGCCGTCCATCACCAGCGCCACATGCTTCGGGAGGAGTTCCTTGGGGATCTCCGGCGGCCGGGCACCGGACGGATGCGGCTCCGGCGCGCGAAGTTCGAATTGTGACGCCTTGTTCTCGCGTCCCCTGCGCAGCACCTTCGAGCCTCCTGATCGAGTGAACCTGTGCCTGCGACCCTACTGCGCCGGAGTGACGCCCTCCCGCGCACGCCTCTCGACCAGCGGCAGCGACCGCAACTGACGCTCCAGATGCCACTGGAGATGCGCCGCGACCAGGCCGGACGCGTCCCGCCTCGGCACCGGCTGCGACGCTTCGGCCACCGGCCACTCCCCGTGCAGGAGCGCCGCGAGCAGGGTCAGCACCTCATGGGAGGGGTGGACACAGCCGGGAACCCGGCAATCCGGGCACATCGAGCCGCCCGCCGACACGCTGAACGCCTTGTGCGGCCCCGGCAGACCGCACCGGGCGCATTCGGTGATCGCGGGCGCCCACCCCGCGTAGGCCATGGCCCGCAGGAAGAAGGCGTCGAGGATGAGGGAACTGTCGCGTTCACCGCCGGCCAGCGCGCGCAGGGCCCCGACGACGAGCATGTAGAGTTTGAGCACCGGCTCGCCCTCTTCGGCGGACAACCGGTCCGCCGTCTCGGCGATGGCGCTCGCGGCGGTGTAGCGCTGGTAGTCGGCCACCAGCGGCAACGCGAAGGCATCGACCGTCTCGACCTGGGTGATCACGTCGAGGGACCGGCCGGTGTAGAACTGGACGTCGACGTGCCCGAATGGCTCCAGGCGTGCCCCGAAGCGCGACGACGTCCGACGCACGCCTTTCGCGACCGCACGGACCTTGCCGTGCCGCCGCGTGAGCAGGGTGATGATCCGGTCGGCCTCACCCAGTTTGTGCGTCCGCAACACCACTCCGGTGTCGCGATAAAGGTTCACCACCCCGACATCGTCCCACCTGGGACCGACATCGGGGTGGTGCGCCCTGGAATCAGCAGTAGCTGCCGTAGCAGCTGTAGGTCGACGCGCTCGTCGCCAGGACGACGGCGAAGATGATCCACACGATCGAAAGCAGGCAGCCGACGCCACCGATGATGGTGGCGATCAGGCACATGGTCTTCGTCGACTTCGACGCGTCCATGGCCGCGGCGTAGTTGCCCTGCATCTTGTACGTGTTGACCTCGTTGGACTTCATGATCGCGAAGATCGCGAGAATCCAGAAGAGGAAGATGCAGCCGATCGCCCAGCCCTTGTAGTCCTTGATGGCGTTGATGTCGCCACCGGGGGGCATACCGCCCGGAGCGCCGTAAGGAGCGGGCTGGCCGTACGGGGCCGGCTGGCCGTAGGGAGCGGGCATGCCACCGGACGGGGGTCCGTAGCCAGGCTGCTGCTGGCCGTAGGGCTGTTGCTGGCCGTAAGGGTTGGTCATGTGAAGTGTTTCCTCGTTTGTTTTCCGGTTTAGAACGACGCAGCGACCACGATGATCCACAGCAGGGAGAACAGGCAGCCGACGCCACCGATGATCGAAGCGATCATGCACATGGTCTTCGTCGACTTCGACGCGTCCATGGCCGCGGCGTAGTTCCCCTGCATCTTGTACGTGTTGACCTCGTTGGACTTCATGATCGCGAAGATCGCGATGATCCAACAGAGGAAGATGCAGCCGATCGCCCAGCCCTTGTAGTCGGGGATCGAGTTGATGTCACCGCCACCGGGCATGCCGCCCGGAGCGCCGTAGGGCGCGGGCTGGCCATACGGCGAAGGCTGACCGTACGGCGAAGGCTGGCCGTACGGCATCGGGTTCGCCCCCGAAGGCTGACCATAAGGTGCGGGCGTGGCGCCGGACGGCTGGCCGTACGGCGCGGGCGTCGCGCCCGACGGCGGTCCGTATCCGGGCTGAGGCTGCTGGCCATAGGGCTGCTGCTGGCCGTAGCCGGGCTGCTGGCCGTACGGGTTCGTCATCGGGTTCCCCACTTTTGTCGTGCTTCCCGGCGGGTGGATCCCGCCGGTCATTCCTTACTGCTGCGGTGTTCCGGGCCCGTTCGGCCCGTCCGCGCCGGGCAGCTGCTGCCTCAGCTGTTCCGGCGTGATCTTCTGCGTCGGCTCGGCTTCGTCGAACCCGGACGGCGCCTGCTGGGGCTGCTGGCCAGGGTGGAGAACCTGTGTCGGCTCGGCCTCGCCGAAGCCCGGTTCAGTCTGGGACTCCGGGGACGGCGCCGCGGTTCCCTGCGGCTGGCCGAACGGCTGGGGCGGCTGCTGACCGAACGGCTGCGACTGCTGGGGTTGCTGAGGCGGCTGGCCGAACGGCGACTGCGGCTGCGGCGGCGCTCCGAACGGCTGCTGCGGCGGCTGCGGCTGGCCGAACGGCGAGGGCTGCGCGGGGAACCCCTGGGCCTGACCGAACGGCGCCGACGCGGGCGCGGCGGCTTCCGCCGGGACGACGACGGTGCTGAGGATCTTGTCGGCGAACGTCTGCTTCTTCTGGTCCCACAGTGGCCAGAGGTAACCGAGACCGCAGACCCAGCCGTCCAGGTTGTGGCACAGGTCCCGGACGAAGGCCATCAGCGGGCCGATCGGCTGCCCGTCGGCATCGCGGACGAGCTTGATCTTCAGGACCTTCTTGCCGAGGGACTGGCCCGTGGTCCCCATTTGGATCCACCGGTTGTAGATGGTCCAGCCGAGTCCCGCGAGGTACCCGAGACCGGCGATGATCATGCCGACGGTGTACGACCCCGTCGCGGAGATGATGGTGCCGATGATCGGGAGCACGACGATCGGCCCGAAGTCGATGAGGGTCGCGCCCGCTCGCAGACCCCAGTGGGCGTAATCCTGCTGCGGACCGAACTGGGTCGCCTGGCCGAACGGTGCCTGCTGGCCGGGCTGCTGGCCGAACGGGGAAGGCTGGCCGGGCTGCGGCTGCCCGAACGGCGACGACTGCTGCTGTTGTTGCTGACCGAACGGTGATTGCTGCTGCGCGCCGAACGGCTGCTGCGGCTGCTGCGGCTGCTGACCGAAAGGCGACTGCTGCTGGGCCGGTGGCTGCTGCCCGAAGGGCGAGGACTGCTGTTCACCAGGCGCTTGCTGGCCGAATGGCGAAGGCTGGTCACCCTGGGGAGGCGGCGGGGGCTGCTGGCCGAACGGCGAAGGCTGGTCACCCGACGGCTGCTGTCCCGGCGGCTGCTGGCCGTAGGGAGTGGTCATCGAAATCCCCTCGCTGGTTCCTCGCCCCTGCCGCACGGGCCTCGTGCGGCGACCCGGGCTGAATGTACGGCATGGGTACACGCCGAGCAGACCGGTGCGCGGGAGCGTACTCGGTACCACCGACGATCCGGGGTTCGGCCCGGCACTCAGACGTACAGCGAGGTGAACGGGGCAAAAGGCAGGTTACGGATGACGAACCAGACGACGAACACGACGCCGAACGCGAGCGGCGTCCAGCGCCAGTGCAGCCAGCTGTCGACCGCCCGGCCGCGGAGCCTGCCGACCGTCCAGGCCGCGGTGCTCCAGATCAGCAGGAGAACGACCACAAAGGACACCGCGTTGTAGTGCAGCGCGGCGGGGATGTCCCCGTGCAGCGCGCTGTAGACCATGCGCATGCCACCGCAGCCCGGGCAGGCGATGCCCAGCAGTGACTTGGTGGGACAGACCGGAAGCGGCCCGCCGGGAGTGGTGGGATCGCCAAGCCAGAGGACGACGCAGCCGAGACCGGCGCCGGCGGCGATGGCCAGGGGCGGCCCCAGCGCGCGGGCCCGTGCTTTGAACCCGCGCGCCGGGAATCCCGTGTAGACGGACGTCGTCACGGCGTGAAGCTTCCCGCCGACGCGCCGATGATGACCATCACCACGATGAAGATGATGTACAGCAGGAAGAGACCGCCGGTGGCGATCGCGCCCCACATGGACCACTTCTTCGCGTCGTCGGCGGCCTTCTGGGCTTCCGCGTGGAAACCCTGTGACCACAACGTCTGCACCTGGCTCGACTTCACGATCGCCACGATACCCAGCGGCAAGCAGCACAGCACGGTGCAGAGAATGGCCCACACCAGGTTGTTGTCCGGCGGCGGACCGTAGTTCGGCATGCCACCGTAATACGGCTGCTGCGGCGGAGGCCCGCCAGGAGGCGGGTAGTTCGGGTACTGGTCGGTCATGAAATCTCCCCCTCTATCGCCCTGATCAGCGGTAGTTGTTCATATCGGCCGAGAAGACGCCGAGGGCGACCACCAGGACGAAGTAGAGGATGCCGACCACGACGCCGACGATGGCGGCGATGATGGCCCACTTCTTGGCGGCGTCGGCCGCTTCCTGCGCGGCGGCGGGCTGGCCCTGTGCCCAGAGGGTGTTCACCTGGTTCGCTTTGACGATCGAGACGATACCGAAGGGCAGGCAGCACAGGATCGTGGTGAGGATCGCCCACACCAGGTTGTTGTTGGGCGGCGGGCCCGGGTTGTTGAAGCCGCCACCGCCCTGAGGGTCGCCGGAGTAGTTGGGCAGGCCCTGGTTGTCGGTCATTTACCGCTTTCCCTTCACGAATGAAATGTCGAACAGGACTCGGACGCGCCGCCCGATCGGCGATCACCGGAGTCGAGGAGTGAGACTCTAGGGTCACCCGTCCGGTTCCACATCATCAACCGGTCTCCGCGACCGAATCGAGACATTCCGTTCAGGCAAAAGCAGTCAGAAGCCCAGCCGTCGCAACTGACGGGGGTCGCGCTGCCACTCCTTGGCAACCTTGATGTGCAGGTCGAGGTAGACCTTCGTGCCGAGGAGCCCCTCGATCTGCTGCCGGGCGCGCGCGCCGACGTCCTTGAGGCGCTCACCCTTGTGCCCGAGGATGATGCCCTTCTGGCTCGGTCGTTCCACATAAAGGAACGCGTGCACGTCGATCATGTCGTCCCTGCCCTCGTGCGGCAGCATTTCCTCGACGGTGACGGCGATCGAGTGCGGGAGTTCGTCCCGGACACCCTCCAGCGCGGCCTCGCGGATCAGCTCGGCGACCAGGGTCTGCTCGGGCTCGTCGGTGAGTTCCCCGCCCGGATACAGCTGCGGGCCTTCCGGAAGGTGCCGCACCAGCAGGTCCGCGAGCGAACCGACCTGGAAACCGTCCACAGCGGACACCGGGATGAGATCGGTGAACTCCATGACCTCTTGCAGGGCGAGCAGCTGCTCGGCGACCTGTTCGGGTTTCACCAGATCCGTCTTGGTGACGACCCCGATCACGGGTGTGCGCTTGGCGATCTTCTTGAGTTCGGCGGCGATGAACCGGTCACCGGGACCGACCTTTTCGTTGGCGGGCACGCAAAGCCCGACGACGTCCACTTCGGACCATGTCGAGTGGACGATGTCGTTGAGCCGCTCGCCGAGCAGAGTCCTCGGCCGGTGCAGCCCCGGCGTGTCGATGATCACCAGCTGGGCGTCGTCGCGGTGGACGATGCCGCGGATGGCGTGCCGGGTGGTCTGCGGTTTGCTGGAGGTGATCGCCACCTTGCTGCCGACGAGCGCGTTCGTCAGCGTGGACTTGCCCGCGTTCGGCCGTCCGACGAAACAGGCGAAGCCCGAGCGATGCGGTTCGGCCATCAGTTCCGCACCTTGCCACTGGGATCGGCGAGATAAATGGGCGCCTTTTCGGCGATGTCGCGTACCGCGTGCACGGACGCCTCCTTGAGCAGGCCTTCGGCGGTGACCACGACGGCCGCCTCGATTCCTTCGGCCCCACTCGAAACGGCGGCGGCGACGGCGGCCTGCAACGCGGTGAGCTTGAACGACGGCTGGTCGACCGTGCCCGCCGCGTAGGTGCGGCCGTCGGTGTCGCGGAGCGCGGCGCCTTCCTCGGCCTGGGTGCGGGCTCGCGCGGACCTGGCCAGCGTCACCAGCTTCTCGTCCTCGGCGTCCAGCTCAGGCATGTTCGACACTCCTGTCACTTTCATCGGGCTGCGGGACCCGGGTACGACGCCTGCCCTGTGCCGCGTCGTTCACCGCGTCCGCGTCGGCGGGGTGGACGACCACCGAGGTGATCCGCATCCGCCCGCGCCGGTCCTTACCGCCTTCGGCGAACAGCCGAAGTCCGGCGACCTCGGCTTCGGCCCCCGGCAGCGGGACCCTACCCAGTCGCTCCGCGAGCAGCCCGCCCACGGTCTCCACGTCGTGGCCTTCGAGGTCGATCCCGAACAGTTCGCCAAGGTCGTCGATCGAAAGCCGGGACGAGACGCGGACCGCGCCACTATCGAGTTCCTCCACCTCGGGGCGTTCGTCGGTGTCGGATTCGTCGGTGATCTCGCCGACGATCTCCTCGAGGACGTCCTCGATGGTGAGCAGGCCCGCGGTGCCGCCGTACTCGTCGACCGCGATCGCCATGTGATTGTGCGACACCTGCATCTCCTTGAGCAGGTCGTCGAGCCGCTTCGAGTCCGGCACGAAGCTCGCCGGGTTCATCAGCTCCTCGACGCGCCGCTGCGGGCCGCCCTCGGCCATGTACGCGGGCATGAGGTCCTTGATGTTGACCACGCCCGCGACGTCGTCGACGGATTCGCCGATCACCGGCAGCCGGGTGAACCCGGTGCGCAGGGCCAGCGCGAGCGCCTGGCGCACGGTCTTGTCGTGCTCGATCCAGACGATCTCCGTCCGCGGCACCATGACCTCGCGCGCGACGGTGTCACCGAGTTCGAACACCGAGTGGATCATCTCGCGTTCGGATTCCTCGACGACGCCGCGTTCCTGGGCGAGGTCGACCAGTTCGCGGAGTTCGACTTCGGAGGTGAAGGGGCCTTCGCGGAAGCCACGGCCGGGGGTGATGGCGTTACCGAAGACGATCAGCAGCCTGCTGAGCGGGCCGAGTACCGAACCGAGGATGCGGACCGGGCCCGCGACGACCAGGCCGATCCGGTACGGGTGCTGGCGGCCGAGGGTGCGCGGGCCGACCCCGATGAGCACGTAACTCACCACGACCATCACGCCGGCGGCGACGACGATGGCGAGCCACAGCGGCTGGATCCAGCGGAGGATGTCGACGGTGACCAGCACGGTGGCGGTCAGTTCGCAGGTCATCCGCAGCAGCAGGATCAGGTTGATGTGGCGGCGGCGTTCGGCGATGACCAGCGCGAGCTGACGCGCGCCGGGGCGGCCGAGCCGGACGAGGCCGTCGGCACGGGCCTTGGAGACCGTGCTGACCGCCGCGTCGGCGGCCGCGAACACCCCGGCGAGCAGGATCAGCGCGATGGCGATGACCAGCAGTGCCGTCGGACTGCCCATGTCTAGGCGGGGGGTTCGTCGGCGGGCACGGTGTCGAGGCCGGCGGTGCCGAGGAGCCTGTCGTCCGCGGTGCGCTGCGCGTCGCGGCGGTTCACCGCGGCGACGGCCGCCTGGAACTCGCCGAGGATCCGCTTCTGCAGACCGAACATCTCACGTTCCTCGGCGGGTTCGGCGTGGTCGTAGCCGAGCAGGTGCAGCACCCCGTGCGTGGTGAGCAGGTGCAGCTCGTCGATCAGCGCGTGCCCGGCCGTCTTGGCCTGGTCCTTCGCGAACGCCGGGCAGAGCACGATGTCGCCGAGCAGCGCGGGTGAGGCGTCGGGCGCGTCGGGACGGCGTGACGAGTCGAGCTCGTCCATCGGGAAGGCCATCACGTCGGTGGGACCGGGCAGGTCCATCCACCGTTCGTGCAGGTCCTCCATCACCTCGAGGGTGACGAGCAGGATGGACAGCTCGGCGAGCGGGCTGACCTCCATCTTGTCGAGCGCGAACCGGGCGGCCGACACGATCGAGGTCTCGTCGACGTTCACGCCCGATTCATTGGCGATCTCGATGCTCATGAACGGCGCTGCCCTTTCCAGCCGTTGCCCTTGTCCTGGCTGTCCTGAACTGCCTGCCACTTCTCGTACGCGTCGACGATGTCGCCGACGAGCTTGTGCCGCACCACGTCCTGGCTGGTGAGCTGCGCGAAGTGCAGGTCTTCGACGCCTTCGAGGATGTCGCGGACCACCCGGAGGCCGCTCTTCTGGCCGTTGGGGAGGTCGATCTGGGTGACGTCACCGGTGACGACGATCTTGGCGCCGAACCCGAGCCGGGTGAGGAACATCTTCATTTGTTCCGGCGTCGTGTTCTGCGCCTCGTCGAGGATGATGAAGGCGTCGTTGAGGGTGCGGCCGCGCATGTACGCGAGCGGCGCGATCTCGATGGTGCCCGCCTGCATCAGCCGGGGGATCGACTCGGGCTCGACCATGTCGTGCAACGCGTCGTAGAGCGGGCGCAGGTACGGGTCGATCTTCTCGTTGAGCGTGCCCGGCAGGTACCCGAGGCGCTCGCCCGCTTCGACCGCGGGCCGGGTCAGCACGATGCGGCTGACCTGCTTCGCCTGCAATGCCTGGACGGCCTTGGCCATGGCGAGGTACGTCTTGCCGGTACCGGCGGGGCCGATGCCGAAGACGATGGTGTGCTTGTCGATGGCGTCGACGTAATGCTTCTGGTTGAGCGTCTTGGGCCGGATCGTCTTGCCGCGCCGGGAGATGATGTTCATGCTCAGCACTTCGGCCGGTGACTCGTGGTCACCGGTGGAGAGCATGCCGACGGTGCGGCGGACGGTGGCCGGGTCGACCTGCTGGCCGCGGCCCGCGAGCGTCACGAGTTCGGCGAAGACACGCTCGGCGAAGGCGACGTCGGCGGGAGCGCCGGTCAGGGTGACCTCGTTGCCGCGGACGTGGACGTCGGCGGCGAGGAGTTCTTCGGCGACGCGGAGGTTTTCGTCCCTCGAGCCGAGCAGGCTGAGCGCGGCGGCGTCGGGGATGGGGAAACGGGACTGGGCCGCTTCGGTGACGGCGGCCTCGTCGGCCTTCGTCGCGGTGACGTTCGTGGGAACGTCGGGTCGGGCGGCTTCACCCGGTACGGTTCCGGCCACGTGGCCTCGGGCCTACTTCCTGCGCTTACGCTGCGATTTTCAACGACAGTGACAAGGTCGATGCTACTGGTTGCGGATGCCGGCACGCAGTCCGGTTTCCGCAGGCCGCGCGCTTCAGCGCCCGAAATGCCCCAACTGCTCGCCACCGAGTACATGCGCGTGCACGTGAAACACCGTCTGCCCAGCGTCACCGTCGGTGTTGAACACCACCCGGTAGCCGGATTCGGCGATCCCCTCGATCTCCGCCACCTTCTTGGCCGCCAAGGCGATGTCCGCGAGCACCTGCGGATCCGCCGCGGCCACCTCGGCCACATTCCTGTACCGCTTCTTCGGCACCACGAGCACATGGACCCGCGCCTGCGGCGCTATGTCCCGAAACGCATACGTCGTCGCGTCCTCGTACACCTTTTCGGACGGGATCTCCCCCGCGATGATCCGCTCGAACAACGTCTCCGCGTCACTCATTCCCCCACCCTATCCCCCACCCCCACCGCCACCAGAGGACTACTTGCGTTAGTTCACAACACGCACTATCGCCACCAGAGGACTACTCGCGAGACGACTCACTCACCCACATCGCCACTAGAGGACTACTTGCGAGAGCCGATTCACTCACCAGCCCACGGGGCGCGCCAGCGCCCCGCAGGGCGGACCACACACCCTCACCAGGCGAGGGCCGCCAGGCCCTACGCCGTTCGCCTTCGCCTTCGCCTTCGCCTTCGCCTTCGCTTTTCTCTCACCAGGCGAGGGCCGCCAGGCCCTACGCCGATACCGAAGACCACCCGCCGCCCGAAGCTCCCTTCGGGGCTGCCAACCGCCGCCTCAGGCACCGTGGGGGGTCCGGGGGGCTCGGCCCCCCGGGCAGACACGCGGAACCGCGCCGCGGCGTCGAAATTTGGGGCGTAGCTTGCGAAGCCCCCAAATGAAGACGCCGCGGCGCGGTGGAGCCTGGGGGTCGCTCCACCGTCGCCGCGGCTCCGCCGGACCGAGGGGGGAGGTGCCCGGCGGGGATTCACGCGCGCGACTGGGCTTCATCCCCAGTGGCGCGCCGAAACCGTGTGTTGCGCGTCAGTTAACGAGAGTAACGGCTGTTTGCGTGATCGCGCCATAACTCGCCGCAAATTAGTGGGGTGTTTTTTCACGTCCAGCGGTCGGTGAGAACCCCTAGTGCGCCGAGGGCGACGGCGGCGGCGGTGGAGGTGCGTAAAACGGTGGGGCCCAACCGGATGGCGGTCGCGCCGGCGTCGGTGAGGGTGGTGAGTTCTTCGTCGGTGATGCCGCCTTCGGGGCCGACGATGAGGAGGATGTCGCCTTGTGGCGGGAGTTCGATCTCGGTGAGCTTCGCGGTCATGCCGGATTCGAGGACCAGTGCGCGGGAAACGGTCTTGGCGAGTTCGGCGAGTTCGCGGGTGTTGACGGGCTCGGTGACTTCGGGGATGTGGGCGCGGCGGGCTTGTTTGGCGGCGGCGCGGGCGGTGGTGCGCCAGCGGGTGAGGGCTTTGTCGCCGCGGGTTCCTTCTTCCCAGCGGGCGACGCTGCGGGCGGCGCGCCAGGGGATGATCGCGTCGGCGCCTGCTTCGGTGGCTAGTTCGACGGCTAGTTCGCCGCGGTCGCCTTTGGCGAGTGCTTGGGCGACGATGACGCGTAGTGCAGGCGGGTCCTCGGTCCAGTGTTCTTCGATGGTGAGGGTGAGTGCCGCGTCGCGGCCCGATTGGACGGCTTCGACGACACAGCGCGCCATGCCGCCTTCGCCGTCGGAAAGCACGAGACGTTCGCCGACGCGCAGCCGCCGGACGGTGGCGGCGTGCCGGGCTTCCTCGCCGTCGAGCGTGGTGCGCCCAGAGTCGGGCAGCGCGGCGGTGAGGAAGACCGGCAGTGTCGTCTCGGGCACGGGTTACCGGTGGTTCTTGGTGCGCAGCTTGGAGAACAGCCCGCCGGGCTTGGAGCCGTTCGAGGAGAGCGAAGGCACGTCTTCGCCGCGCTGCTGGGCCAGTTCTACGAGGAGGTCACGCTGGGCGTCGTCGAGTTTGGTCGGGACGACGACGTCGATGTGGACGTGCAGGTCGCCTCGGCCGTCGACGCGCCCGGAGGACCGCAGTCGCGGCATGCCCTTGGCGGTGAGCACGAGTTCGGTGGCGGGCTGGGTGCCCGGCTCGATGTCGAGTTCGTAGTCGCCGTCGATGAGGGTCTCGATGGGCACCGTGGCGCCGAGGGCGGCGGTGGTCATCGGGATGCGGAAGTTGCAGTGCAAGTCGTTGCCCTGCCGGACGAACACCTCGTGCGGTGCCTCGTCGATCTCGACGTACAGGTCGCCTGCCGGGCCGCCGCCGGGGCCGACCTCGCCCTGGCCGGAGAGCCGGATGCGCATACCGTCGCCGACGCCCGGCGGGATCTTGGCGGTGACGTTGCGGCGGGCGCGGACGCGGCCGTCGCCACCGCACTGGCGGCAGGGGTCGGTGATGACCTCGCCGAAGCCGCGGCAGACCGGGCAGGGGCGGGCGGTGACGACCTGGCCGAGGAACGACCGCTGCACGGACTGGACCTCGCCGGCGCCGCCACAGGTGTCGCAGGTCTGGGTGCCGGTGCCTTCGGTCGAGCCGGCGCCGCGGCACAGGTCGCAGACGATGGCGGTGTCGACGGTGATCTCGCGGTCGACGCCGGTGGCGCAGTCCTCGAGGGTGAGGCCGAGGCGGATGAGCGCGTCGGAACCGGGCTGCACGCGGCTGCGCGGGCCACGGCCACGGCCCCCGCCACCCCCGGCGGCGCCGAAGAAGGCGTCCATAATGTCGCCGAGTCCGCCGAAGCCGGAGAACGGGTCACCGCCGCCTCCGCCCCGCGCCCCGCCGTCCATCGGGTCGCCGCCGAGGTCGACGACCTTGCGCTTCTGCGGGTCCGACAGCACCTCGTAGGCGGTGGTCACCTCGCCGAAGCGGTGCTGGGCATCCTCCGACGGGTTGACGTCGGGGTGCAGTTCACGGGCCAGTTTGCGGTACGCGCGCTTGATCTCCTGATCCGTCGCGTTCTTCGCAACCCCGAGAGTGCCGTAATAGTCCCTCGCCACCGTCTTCGCCTTCTCCTTCTGACTTCGACCTCAACGCGGCTCAGCGGCCGGAGAGGATCTGCCCCACGTAGTTCGCCACCGCGCGCACCGCGGCGATGGTGTTCGGGTAGTCCATCCTGGTCGGCCCGACGACGCCCATCCCGCCCAGCAGCAGGTCGTCCATGCCGTAGCCGATGGACACCACCGAGGTGCTGCGCATCTGCTCGTCTTCATTTTCCTCACCGATGCGCACGGTGATCGCACCGGGGTTGCGGGCGGCCGCGAGCAGCTTGAGGACGATGACCTGCTCCTCGAGCGCCTCCAGCACCTGCCGCAGTGATCCGGGGAAGTCCGAGACGTTGCGGGTGAGGTTCGCCGTGCCGCCGAGTACCAGCCGTTCTTCGGGGTGCTCTACCAGCGATTCCACCAGTACGGTGCAGACGCGGGTGAGGTTGTCGCGCAGCTCGCCCGGCGACTTTTCGGGCAGTTCGGCGACCGCCGCCGCGGCCTCGGAAAGGCGGCGGCCCGCCAGTGCCCCGTTCAGCACGGTGCGCAGCCTGCCGACGTTCTCCTCGGTGATGACGTCCCCGAGGTCGACCGTGCGCTGGTCGACGCGGCCCGAATCGGTGATCAGCACCAACATCAGCCGAGCCGGGGTGAGCGGCACCACTTCCAGGTGACGGACGGCGGAGTTGGTCATCATCGGGTACTGGATGACCGCGACCTGCCTGGTCAGCTGGGCGAGCAGCCGGACGGAGCGGCGCAGGACGTCGTCGACGTCGGTGCCGCTGTCGAGGAAGGCCGTGATGGCCCGGCGTTCGGCCGTGCTGAGCGGTTTGATCTCGGCGATCCGGTCGACGAACAGCCGGTACCCCTTGTCGGTGGGGATACGGCCCGCGCTGGTGTGGGGCTGTGTGATGTAGCCCTCTTCTTCCAGCGCCGCCATGTCGTTGCGCACGGTGGCGCTGGACACACCGAGGTTGTGCCGGTCGACGATCGCCTTGGACCCGACGGGCTCCTGGTTGGACACGTAGTCGGCGACGATCGCGCGCAGCACTTCGAAGCGGCGCTCTTCCGCGTTGGCCACCCGCACCTCCCTCGGCTCGTCCTCACAACGAGTTTACGGAAGGCTTAGTGCCCGGGGAGCCGTAGGACGCTTTCCCCGCCTGGATCGCGGGGAAAGCGCCTGGTCCGCTCAGCTCACGGCGGCGGACAACGCGGCGAACTCGGCGTCGGTCAGCTCGATCTCCGCGGCGGCCACGTTGTCCTCCAGATGCGGGACCGACGACGTCCCCGGGATGGGCAGCACGACCGGCGAACGCTTGAGCAGCCACGCCAGCGCGAGCTGCGACGGCGAGGCCCCGTGCTCTTTCGCCAGTGCGGCGAGGGGGCTGTTCTCGCCCGCGAGTTCGCCGGTGGCCAGCGGGTACCAGGGGATGAAGGCGATACCGTGCTCGGTGGCGTGGTCGAGCAGCTCTTCGGCCCGGCGGTCACCGAGGTTGAACAGGTTCTGCACGGACACGATCGCCGCCGTCTTCTGCGCCTCGGCCAGGTCGGAGACGCTGACCTCGGACAGGCCGATGTGCCGGATCTTGCCTTCGTCCCGCAGCTCGGCGAGCACGCCGATCTGGTCGGCCACCGGCACCTGCTTGTCGATGCGGTGCAGTTGCAGCAGGTCGACGCGCTCGACCCCGAGGTGACGGAGGTTCAGCTCGACCTGCTGGCGCAGGTACTCGGGCCTGCCGACGACGGTCCACTGGCCGGGCCCTTGCCTGGTGAAACCGACCTTGGTGGCGATGACGAGGTCGTCGGCGTACGGATGGAGCGCCTTCTTGATGAGGTGATCGGCGACGAACGGGCCGTAGGAGTCGGCGGTGTCGATCAGCGTGACGCCGAGTTCGACAGCGCGGCGAAGTACGCGTACGGCCTCTTCGGGGTCTTTCGGATCACCCCAGACGCCGGGACCCGTGAGCTGCATCGCCCCGTACCCCAGACGGAAGACGGGCAGGTCACCGCCGAGCGTGAACGTTCCGGAGCGGCGGGCGGGCTGTGCGGACATGGAGCCTCCTGAAGCTTCCTCGGCTGACTCCGTCCACCCTGCGCCCTTTCGTGCGGTGAAGGCCAGCCTGGCCGCCGGATCCCACACGGTGGCCTTCGCCGGTAGCGGCGCTCCTTGGCCGCTTGAGGTACATGAAGGCCCCCTTGCTTGCGCCTAGGTACAGGAAGGGGGCCTTCATGTACCTGGGGAAGGTGGCCTTCACGCGCCACGCGGAACCGGCCGCACTGTGAAGCCCAAGCGCCCGCCCTCCGAAAGTGTCAGCTGTTGCGCGGGAACCCGAGGTTCACCCCGCCCTGCGAGGGATCCGGCCACCGCGAGGTGACGACCTTCGTGCGAGTGAAGAAATGGAACCCCTCCGGCCCGTAGGCGTGGCTGTCCCCGAACAGCGAGTCCTTCCACCCGCCGAACGAGTAGTAGCCGACCGGCACCGGGATCGGCACGTTCACGCCGACCATCCCGACCTCGACCTCGTTCTGGAACCGCCGCGCGGCCCGCCCGTCGTTGGTGAAGATCGCGGTGCCGTTGCCGTAGGGGTTGGCGTTGATCAGGTCCAGCGCCGCGTCGTACCCCTCGGCCCGCGCGACCGTCAGCACCGGCCCGAAGATCTCGTCGGTGTAGACCGACATCTCCGGCGTGACGTGGTCGAACAGCGTCGGGCCGAGCCAGAAGCCGCCGTCCTCGCCGTCGACCTCGATGCCGCGCCCGTCAACGACGAGCCGCGCGCCCGCTTCGACGCCTGCTTCCACATAGGACTCGACGCGTTCGCGGTGTGCGGCGGTGACGAGCGGCCCCATTTCCGAGGTGGGACGCATGCCGTCGCCGACACGCAGCCGGGTGATGCGCTCGGCGATCTTCGCGACCAGTTCGTCGCCGACCGGGTCGACCGCGACCACGACCGACACCGCCATGCACCGCTCCCCCGCCGAGCCGAAGCCCGCGGAGACGGCCGCGTCGGCGGCGAGGTCGAGGTCGGCGTCCGGGAGGACGACCATGTGGTTCTTCGCGCCGCCGAGCGCCTGCACGCGTTTCCCGTGCCTGGTCCCGGTTTCGTAGACGTACTTCGCGATCGGCGTGGACCCGACGAACGAGATCGCCTTGACGTCGCGGTGTTCCAGCAGTCCGTCGACGGCGGCCTTGTCGCCGTGCAGCACGTTGAGAGCACCGTCGGGCAGGCCCGCCTCGGCGAACAGTTCCGCGATGAACACGGCCGCGGACGGGTCTTTCTCGCTCGGTTTGAGCACGACGGTGTTGCCGCAGGCGAGCGCGTTGGGCACGAACCACAGCGGGACCATGGCCGGGAAGTTGAACGGCGAGATCACGCCGACCACGCCCAGCGGCTGCGAAATCGAGTAGACGTCCACATTGGTGGAAGCGTTCTCGCTGAACCCGCCCTTGAGCATTTGCGCCGCGCCACAAGCGAACTCGACGTTCTCGATGGCGCGCGCGACTTCGCCCGCCGCGTCGGACTCGACCTTGCCGTGCTCGCTCGTGACGATCTTCGCCAGCTCGTGACGCCGCGCCGAAAGCAGCTCGCGGAAGGCGAACAGCACGCGCGTCCGGCCCGCCAACGAGGTCCCGCGCCAGCCCGGCAGCGCCCTGGACGCGGCCGCGACGGCGGCATCGACGTCGTCCTGCGCCGCGAAGGGGACCTTCGCCCGCACCTGACCGGTGGCCGGATCGAACACGTCACCGGATCGTTCGCTCACGCCTTCGAACGGTTTGCCGTCTATCCAGTGGTCGATGTGGTCGGTCACGGGTGCCCTCCTGGTCCGGGATGTCTGCTCCCGGTCGAGTCTGGGCGGGCGCGCCGCACCGACACCATCGGCAACGTGTACGGACTCCCGGCCCCGGCCGTACAGTCTGTCTCCAGCGTTGCCGAACCAGGTGGGAGGCCGATGTACCCGACCGTCGCCGAAGTGCTCGCGCTGCCGGTGCTGCGTCAGGGCAGGCCCCATGTGGTGGCGGGGGCGGCGGGGCTGGACGCGCCGGTCCGCTGGGCGCACGTCGCCGAGGTCGCGGACATCGCCCCCTTGCTGCGGGGCGGGGAACTCGTGCTCACCACCGGGGTCGCGCTGCCCGACGACGGCGCCGCGCTCGCCAGATACGTCGCCGATCTGGCCGGTGTCGGGGTGGCCGGGGTCGTCGTCGAACTGGTCCGTCATTGGAGTGACAAGCTGCCGTCCGCGCTGGTCGAGGCCGCGGACCAGCACGGGGTCCCACTGGTCACCCTTTCGAGGGAGACGCGGTTCGTGTCGGTCACCGAGGCGGTGAACGGGCTGATCGTCGACGCCCAGGTCGACGAACTCCGGGCGGCGGAACGGGTCCACGAGACGTTCACCGCGCTGACGGTGGCCGGTGCCGAGCCGGGCGACATCCTGCGCGAGGTCGCGAGACTCACCGAACATCCCGTCGTACTGGAGACGCTGTCGCACGAGGTCCTCGCCTACGACACGGCGGGTGCCGACCCCGGCGAGCTGCTGCCGGGCTGGCCGTCGAGGTCGCGACCGGTGCAGGTGGGCGAGCGGACCGGCTTCCACGCCGGCGCGGGCTGGCTGGTCACCGTGGTCGGCGCGCGGGGGCACGACTGGGGGCGGTTGATCGTCGTATGCGGGGATCCGCCGTCGCGGCGGCACGTGGTGGTCGCCGAACGCGCCGCGTCCGCGCTCGCGGTCCACCGGCTGGTCGCCAAGGACACCGACAGCCTCGAACGCCAGGCGCACCGCGCGATCCTGACCGAACTCCTGGCGAACCCGGTGCCGCCCGCCGAACTGACCGCGCGGGCCTCCGCGCTGGGCGTCCCGCTGACAGGGCGGCTGCTGGTCGGCGTCGCCGTGCGGCCCCGGATCACCGCGACCACCAGGACCACGCAGTCGACTCCGGTGCTGCTGAGGGAACTCGCCGAAGCGACCGCGCTCGCCGCCCGGCGGGCCAAGGTGTCCGCGCTGGTGGCCACCGACGACACCCTGGTGCGCGCGCTGATCGCGCTCTCGCCGGAGGCAGGGGTCGACGCGGTCCTGCACCGGCTGGCCACCGACGTCCACGAGGCTCGTTCCAGCGCGCCCGCCGTGGTCGCGGTGGGGACCACGGGCACCGGACCCGCCGAGGCCCGCCGGACGCTCGTCGAAGCCGCCCAGGTCGCCGCCGCGGCACTCACCGAAAACGCCGAACGTGTGGTCCACCGCCTCGACGACGTCCGCTTGCGCGGCCTGCTGCACCTGCTGGCGGGCGACGAACGGATCACCGCGTTCGCCGCGCGGGAACTCGGCCCGCTGCTGAGCCGCGACGCCGCGCAGGGCAGCAGACTCGTCCAGGCGTTGAGGCATTACTGCGAGCACGGCGGCAACAAATCGGCGGCCGCGGCGGCCGCGCACACCTCCCGCACCGCCTACTACCAGCAGCTGGCCCGGATCGAGCAGGTGCTCGGGGTGCGGCTGGAAGACCCGGAATCGATGCTCTCCCTCTACGTCGCCCTGCTCGCCCACGACATTCGAGAAGACGACGAACACACGACCGGGTGAGCAAATCTCACCCAAGCGTGGAACACAGTCACCGGGTCCCATCAGCCGATAGGGTTGATATGGCTTTCTTCGAACCGATCGGCGCCTGCATGCTCGCACTGGCCTGTCTGGCCCCCGCGCAGCCGGCCGAATCCACGTTCCAGCTGACCAGCCACCACTCGAATGGCCGGTTCGGCACCGTTTCACTCACCTGCCAACCCACCGGCGGTTCACACCCCCGCCGCGGTAACGCCTGCGCCAGCCTGTCCAAAGTGGACGGAAAATTCGACAGGCTACGCGGAAAACAGCGTTCCTGCACCTTGGAATACACCCCGATCGACGTCTCCGCGGTCGGCAAGTGGCGCGGCGAGCCGGTCACCTTCCGCACTTGGTACCCGAACCGCTGCGCCGCCGACGTCGACTCCGACGGCGTCTTCGCCTTCTGACCGGAATGAGCAGGTGACCGCCGCCTTGATCGCCCTCACCCCCAGGAGGGCGATCAAGGCCGTGGTGCCACGGCTCAGGGACGGGCCCGATAAGCGCATTTCGCCCCGTCCACCGCGGCAACGGGGGTCTGACGCGCGAGGGACCGGCTCAGGTTCCATTCACGCCAATCATCTTGCGAAACATCCGTCATGACCGGTCCGAGCACACAGGACCGCGACGGCTCCGGGAGCCGGTCCGCGGCGGGAACGACGTCGGTGGAAAACCCTGACAGGTAGCGGGTGTCGAGCGTCTTGCCGTGCGCGATCCGGTCGATGTTGCGATCGGCGATGAAGCGTTCCGGGTCCAGTACCGCCAACCCCAGCAGGGCCGCGACGGCGGCACCGATGGCCGCGCGGGGCAGCCACGCCGAGCGCAACGGGACCAGGGATACCAGGACCAGCAAGAAGACCAGGCCGATCCAGAGTTCGCAGACCTCGACCAGCAGCCGCAGCACGGTGAACCCGTACGCCTGCTGGTATGTCCACATGCGACTCAACGCCGACGCGACCAGCACCAGGCTGAGCACGCTCAGCACCCCGAGTAGTCCGCGTTGCCATCCCCGATCGGCCGCCGAGGACTTCGGCGCCCACCGCAGTGCCGCGGCGACCAGTAGCAGGGTCAGCACGGTGATGGCGGACAGCTGCCAGAATCCGCTCCTGGCGTATTCGGCCGCGGTCAGGCCACTCGTCCGCAGGACGTAGTCGGTGCCGCCGAACAACACGACCAGGCGGACCACGACGAAACTCGCGAACAGCAGCACCAGCACGCTCAGCGGCAAGGTCCATTCGAGCCGGTGCGCCAGTCGTTTGCGCGGCGCGTCGTTCTCGGCGGGCAACGGCGGCGCGGCCAGCAGGTAGCAGGCCCCGGTGACGGCGAACGCGGCCACGATGAACAGGAAACCCCAGCGCACGAAGGTTCCCGGGCTCAGCTCGGGGATCACCGCGTCGACGACGCTCGCGAACACGGCGTCCGCGCCACGCAGCAGCGGGACGAACACCAGCAGCAATCCGGCGCTCGCCAGCACCGGCACCAGGAACTTCGGCCTTGTGCGGCCTTCCGTCTTCTTGCCGAGCTTCATGAGTCCGCGTCCGATCCACGGGACCGAAAGCAGCGCTTCGATCGGGACCGCGAAGACGTCGTAGATGATCGTGTTCACCGTGCGCTTCCCCACCACCGCAAGGGATCCCGCGACGCAGGCGGCCATCACGCACAGCACGTTCAGCCACACCGACGCGCGGAACATGCCGACCGCGAGCAGTCCGAGCGCGGCCGCCGCCCACAACGCGCTGGCCAGGCGGAAATGCGGTTCGGCGTCGCCGCGGGACCGCTTGTCGGCGAAGTAGACGGCCACCGCGAACGCCAGACCGGCCAGGAACCACCCGGCTCCGGGATCGTCCGGCATGGCGACGGCGGCGACCAGCCCGGCCGCGACCGCCGCGGGTACGACCGAGCCGGGCAGCGGGACGATCGCCGACTTCGGCGGCACCCGTGGCCGCATCAGCACCGGCATCGGCACGGGTGGCGCGGGCGGCAGGGTGGCCGCCGCCGCCGGGGGCGACGCGTGCGCTTGTTTCTCCTTTTGTTCTTCGCTCATCGAATCCTCCATTTGCGAAAGCACATTCCCTTGCGTATGAGAAACCGTCGAGAACTCGGAAAGAGATTTAAGGGACCGGGATCACGACGCGGATGACGCAGCCCGGCCGCTGTTCGGGGCTGACGACGGCGATGCTGCCGTCGTGGAGATCGACCACCCACCGCGCGATCGCGAGGCCGAGCCCGGTGCCCCCGCCGCCCGCGCGCTCGCCGCGGGTGAACCGTTCGAACACGCTGTCCCGCTCCCCCGGCGGGATCCCGGGGCCTTCGTCCTCGACCTCGATGACGACGTCGGCCTCGCGGGCCTCGGCCCGCACCCGGACCTCTCCCCCGGACGGACCGTGCCGGACGGCGTTGTCGAGCAGGTTCACCACGACCTGGTAGAGCCTGCCGCGGTCGGCGACGGCCATCGCGCCGGGCGGCTGGACGTCGACGGCGAACCGCACGCCACGGCCGGTCGCGGCGGCAGTGATACCCGCTTCGGCTGCGACCTCGTCCAGGAGCAGTTCGAGATCGAACTCCTCCAGCTGCAACGGGAACGCCCCCGCGTCGATCCTGGACAGATCGAGAAGTTCCGAGACCAGCCTGCCGAGCCGTTCTGTCTGCTGCAACGCGGTCTTCAGTGTCGCCGGATCGGGTTTGGCGACCCCGTCGACCAGGTTCTCCAGCACGCCGTTCAGCGCGGTGATCGGTGTGCGGAGTTCGTGGGAGACGTTCGCGATCAACTCGCGGCGTCGCTGGTCCGAGGCGTCGAGATCGGCCGCCATCTGGTTGAAGGCGTGCGACAGCTCGCCGACCTCGTCGCGCGCGGTCGCCCGGACCCGCCGGGTGTAGTCGCCCTTGGCCATCGCCCTGGCGGCAGCGGTCATCTCGCGCAGCGGCCGGGTCATCCCGTGCGCCAGGATCTGCGAGGTGACCACGGCGAGCACCATCGCGGCGATCGTGGTGCGCGGCGGCAGCCAGCCGATCTGCCAGTTGAAGAAGGCGAACGCGATACCGCCCGAGGACACCAGCAGGATCGCGAGCTTGAGCTTGATGGACCGGACCGGGTCGAGCGGCCTCGGAAGCGCGTCGACGATCCGGCCGAACAGCGGGCGGAGTTTCACGATCCCACCTCCAGGGCGTACCCGACACCGTGCACGGTACGGATGAGGTCCGCGCCCAGTTTGCGGCGCAACGCCTTGATGTGACTGTCCACCGCGCGGGTGCCCGACCCAGTGCCCGCGACGTCCCAGTCCCAGACCTCGCTGAGCAGCCGTTCCCTCGGCTGCACCGCCCTCGGCCGCTTCGCGAAGTGGACGAGGAGGTCGAACTCGATCGGTGTCAGCTGGGCCGGAGTACCCGCCCGGGTGACCCGCCGCTGTTCGACGTCGATTTCGAGGTCGCCGAGCACGATCTTCGTGCCCGCTTCGCTCACGTCGGCGCGGGCGGACCGGTCGACGCGGCGAAGCAGCGCGTGCACCCTGGCCGAGAGCACCCGCATGGAGAACGGTTTGGTGAGGTAGTCGTCCGCGCCGACGCCGAGGCCGATCAGCATGTCGGTCTCATCCGAGCGGGCGGTCAGCATCAGCACCGGGACCGGGCGGCGGCCCTGGATCCGGCGGCAGACTTCCAGCCCGTCGAACCCCGGCAGCATCACGTCCAGCACCACCAGGTCCGGTTCACGGGCCGTGTCCACCTCGACACCGGACGGGCCGTCGTGCGCCAGATCCACGGTGAAACCCTCCGCGCGCAGCCGCGCGGCGATGGCTTCGGCGATGGTCACGTCGTCCTCGACGACCAGCACCCGGCGTCCTCCCAGTTCCATGGGGATGACTGTAAGCAGCGACCGTGGAGACCGTTCGGGTGAGCTGTGGAGATCCTGTGGAGATGTTTCGGCCCGTTTGCCTGATTGCTACGTCCGCGTGTGTGACGCAGGTCATGCACCAGGGGCCTTCGAACGCAATCGACAGTCTGCGTTCCGACGCCATCAACAGTGAACAGTCTGCCAGTCCCACCCGCGCGGGGCAGGCGAGCACGATTCCGCAATGGAGCCGACGGCACGCGGAACCCAGCTCGTGCATCCTGATGGCCGGGTCGAACTCGGCGAGGTCGAGTCCCTCAAGGACAGCCGCTTCTTCAACGAAGAACTCGCTCCGGTCCCGGTGGAGAAACGCACCTGGACCACCTACAACTACTTCGCGTTGTGGATGGGGATGGCGCACAACATCCCCTCGTACGCGCTCGCCGCCTCCCTGATCGCGCTCGGCATGGACTGGGTCCAGGCGCTGATGACGATCACCATCGGCAACCTGATCGTGCTCGCCCCGATGCTGCTCAACAGTCATGCCGGGACGAAGTACGGCATCCCGTTCCCGGTGTTCGCCCGCGCCTTCTTCGGGATGCGCGGCGCGAATCTGGCGGCGTTGCTGCGGGCGTTCATCGCGTGCGGCTGGTTCGGCATCCAGACCTGGGTCGGCGGTGAGGCCGTCTACATCATCGTCGGGCGACTGGCGGGCTCCGGCTGGAAGGACTCCACCGTCGTCCTCGGCCAGCACTGGACGCTGTGGCTGTCGTTCGGGTTGTTCTGGCTGTTCCAGATGCTCATCATCTGGCGCGGGATGGAGGCGGTGCGGAAGTTCGAGAACTGGACGGCGCCGCTGGTCTCGGTCGGCTTCCTGATCCTGCTGGGCTACGTGCTGGTCAAGGCGGGCGGGCTCGGCCCGATCCTGTCCGAACCCGGGAAACTCGGCTGGGGGCCGGACTTCTGGAAGGTGTTCGCGCCGTCGCTGATGGCGATGATCGCGTTCTGGTCGACGCTTTCGCTCAACATGCCGGACTTCACCCGCTTCGGCGGCAGCCAGGGCAAGCAGGTCCGCGGCCAGATCTTCGGCCTGCCGACCACGATGACGTTCATCGCGATCGTGGCGATCCTGACCACGTCGGGCGGCAGTGTCCTCTACGGCGAGCAGATCTGGGACCCGGCGAAACTGGCCGACCGCTTCGACTCCCCCGTGGTGGTCGTGGTCGCGCTGATCGCGCTGGTGCTGGCGACCGTGTCGGCGAATCTCGCGGCCAACGTGGTCAGCCCGTCCTACGACTTCTCCAACGCCTTCCCGAAGAAGATCACCTTCGCCGTCGGAGGGCTGATCACCGGGATCATCGGCATCGTCATCCAGCCGTGGCGGCTCTACTCCGACCCGAACATCTACATCTTCGCGTGGCTCGGCTTCTACGGCGGCCTGCTCGGCGCGGTCGCCGGGGTGCTCGTCGCCGGCTACTGGGTCGTCAACCGCACCAAGCTGCACCTGCGGGACCTCTACACCGAACGCGGCGTCTACTGGTTCAAGGGCGGCTGGAACTGGCGCGCGCTCGTCGCGACGCTCGTCGGCGCCGTGCTTTCGGTCGGCGGCGCGTACGGCGGGCCGTTCCCCGCCGACGGGCTGATCCCGTTCCTGAAACCGCTCTACGACTACAACTGGGTCGTCGGACTGGCGGGCGCCTTCGTCGTCTACCTGCTGCTGGCCCTGCCCGAGCGCAACCGCACCGCCTATCCAGAGGAGGAAGCAAGTGAGCGACCTGGTCCGAGCCGGATTGATCCAGCAGCGGTGGACGGGTGACAAGGAGTCCATGATCGCGAACGCGGTCGAAGCCATCGGCAAGGCCGCTTCGCAGGGCGCGCAGGTGATCTGCCTGCAAGAGTTGTTCTACGGCCCCTATTTCTGCCAGGTGCAGGACACCGATTACTACTCCTACACCGAGGGCATCCCCGACGGGCCGACGACGAAGCTCATGCAGGAGGTGGCCGAACGCCACGGTGTCGTACTGGTCGTCCCGATGTACGAGGTCGAGCAGCCCGGCGTGTACTACAACACCGCCGCGGTGATCGACGCCGACGGGACCTACCTCGGCAAGCACCGCAAGAACCACATCCCGCAGGTGAAGGGCTTCTGGGAGAAGTTCTACTTCCGGCCAGGGAACATGGGCTACCCGGTGTTCGACACCGCCGTCGGCCGCATCGGCGTCTACATCTGTTACGAGCGGCACTTCCCGGAGGGCTGGCGCGCGCTGGGCCTCGCCGGGGCGAAGATCGTGTTCAACCCGTCGGCGACCAGCCGGGGACTGTCGGAATACCTCTGGCGGCTGGAGCAACCCGCGGCCGCGGTCGCGAACGAGTACTTCGTCGGCACGATCAACCGGGTCGGCGTGGAACCGCTGGGCGAGAACGACTTCTACGGCCAGTCGTACTTCGCGGACCCTCGCGGTCAGCTGATCGGCGAGGCCGCTTCCGACACTGAGGAGGAGATCGTCATCCGCGACCTCGACATGGGTCAGCTCGCCGAAGTCCGTGACCTGTGGGCCTTCTATCGAGACCGCCGCCCCGACAGCTACGGATCTCTCGCGGAGGCGTGATGACCACCCTCATCAGCGGCGGGCAAGTACTCAGCACGGCGGGAGCGTCTGCCGCGGACGTCCTCGTCGACGGCGAGACGATCGTGGCCGTCGGCGCGCCCGGTACCCTGGGGCCAGCCGATTCGGTCATCGACGCCACCGGGAAGTACGTGCTGCCCGGCGGGATCGACGCGCACACCCATATGGAGATGCCGTTCGGCGGCACGCATTCCGTCGATTCCTTCGGCACCGGGACGACGGCGGCGGCGTGGGGTGGCACGACCACGATCATCGACTTCGCCGTCCAGGCCAAGGGCACCTCACTGCTGTCCACTATGGACAAGTGGCACGAGAAGGCCGACGGCAACTGCGCCATCGACTACGGCTTCCACATGATCGTCTCCGACGTCAACGATTCGTCGCTGAAGGAGATGCAGGCCTGCGTCGACGGCGGTGTCGGCAGTTTCAAGATGTTCATGGCGTATCCGGGGGTGTTCTACTCCACGGACGGCGAGATCCTGCTGGCCATGCAGAAGGCGCGCGAGATCGGCGCCACGATCATGATGCACGCGGAGAACGGCATCGCGATCGACCAGCTGGCCGCACAGGCGTTCGCCGCCGGGAAGATCGACCCGGTGCAGCACGGCCTCACCCGGCCGCCGGAGCTGGAGGGCGAGGCGACCTCGCGCGCGATCCAGCTGGCCAAGGTGACCGGGGCGCCGCTGTACATCGTGCATCTCTCGGCGTCGCAGGCACTGGCGGCGGTCGCGGAGGCGCGCGACGACGGGCAGAACGTCTTCGCGGAGACGTGTCCGCAGTATCTCTATCTGTCCATTGAGGACCTGGCGAAGCCCGATTTCGAAGGCTCGAAGTACGTCGCCTCTCCCCCGCTGCGCGAGAAATCGCATCAGGCGGACCTGTGGCGAGGGCTGCGCACCAACGACCTCTCGGTGGTTTCGACGGATCACTGCCCGTTCTGCTTCAAGGACCAGAAGGAACTCGGCCGCGGCGACTTCCGCGCGATCCCGAACGGGATTCCCGGCGTCGAGCACCGGATGGACCTGCTGCACCAGGGTGTCGTGGCGGACGAACTCACCCTCGGCCGCTGGGTTGAGACCTGTTCGACCACCCCGGCGCGGATGTTCGGGCTGTACCCGCGCAAGGGGGTCATCGCGGCGGGTTCGGACGCGGACATCGTCATCTACGACCCCGCGGCGAAGCAGACCCTGTCGGTCGAGACGCATCACATGAACGTGGACTACTCGGCCTACGAAGGAATGGAGATCACCGGCAAGGTCGAGACCGTGCTCTCACGCGGCCGCGTGGTGGTGTCGCCTTCGGGCTTCTCGGGCAGTACGACGCACGGGAAATTCCTCTCGCGCGACCTGAACCAGTACCTGAACTGAGGCGATCGAACTCAGTGTGGCGAAGCCACGCCGTTGAGGGTGGTGGAGGGGAAGAAGGCAGGATGGATTTCGGGATAGTTCTCCAGACCGACCCGCCCGCGCGAGACCTGGTCCGGCTGATGAAAGCCGCCGAGGACCAGGGTTTCCGCTACGGCTGGACGTTCGACTCGTGCGTGCTGTGGCAGGAACCGTTCGTCATCTACTCGCAGATCCTCGCGGCGACGTCGTCGATGATCGTGGGCCCGATGGTGACCAGCCCGGCCACCCGGGACTGGTCGGTGATGGCGTCGACCTTCGCCACGCTCAACGACATGTACGGCAACCGGACGGTGTGCGGGATCGGCCGCGGCGATTCGGCGCACCGGGTGGTCGGCATGGCACCGTCCACTTTGGCCACCGTGCGCGACTGCATGCACGTGGTCAAGGAACTCGCCGAAGGGCGCGAAGTCCTGTTGAGGGACAAGCCGGTGCAGATCCCCTGGATCCGCAACGGCAGGCTCGAAATGTGGATGGCCGGGTACGGGCCGAGGGCGCTGAAGACGGTCGGTGAGCACGCCGACGGCTTCATCCTCCAGTGCGCGGATCCGGCGATCGCCCGGTGGACGATCGGTTCCGTCCGCGAGGCGGCCCGTGCGGCGGGGCGGGATCCGGCCGGGATCACGATCTGCCTCGCGGCACCGGCGTACGTCGGCGATGACCTGGCGCACCAGCGGGAACAGCTGCGATGGTTCGGCGGGATGGTCGGCAACCACGTCGCGGATCTCGTGACGCGGTACGGCGATTCCGGGCCGGTGCCCCGCGAATTGACCGACTACATCCGCGAGCGGGAAGGGTACGACTACTCGCACCACGGGCGGGCCGGGAATCCGTCGACCGACTTCGTGCCGGACGAGATCGTGGACCGGTTCTGCCTCATGGGGCCGTCGTCGGCGCACGTGGAAAGGTTGGAGGAACTGGCTTCGCTCGGTGTGGACCAGTTCGCGCTGTACCTCATGCACGATCAACGCGAGGAAACCCTGAAGCGCTACGGCACCGAGATCATCAACCGCTGACACCCGCAATCAGTCACCTACTTGCGCACGAGACTGCCGCAAGTAGGTGACTAATTGCGTGAGGTCAGCCGCCGAACCAGGCGGAGAGGGCCTCGCGCAGGCCGTCGGCATCGGCGTCCCCGGCCCAGGCGACGTAGCCGTCGGGACGGATCAGGAGGACGCCGGCGGGCCTGTCCTCGGCCTTCGCGGTGTGGACGTCCACGCGACCCTGTGCGAGGTCACGCAGCTCCGGCCGTCCGGCGAGGTCGAGCAGGACCGGACGCGCCGAGCGCAGCAGTTCGCCGACGCTCGTCGTGCCCTCGTCGGTCTCCAGCGCGAAATCCGGGACGAAGGTACCGGCGAGCGCGTGCCCGGAGCCGGGCGACGGATAACGCAGGTCGGTCCCGGCGACGTGGGCGGACAGCCGTCGCGCGGCCTGCTCGTCGCCCAGCAGTTCCTGGAAGATCGTCCTGAGCGCTTCGGCGGCCTCGTCGTGCCCGCGCCGCAGCGCGACCTGCGCCTGGGACTGCACCAGCGCACGGGCACCGGCGGCGTGCCGTTCCGCGTGATAGGTGTCCAGCAGCCCTTCCGGGGCACGGCCCTGGAGTTCGGCGGCCAGTTTCCAGGCGAGGTTGACCGAGTCGGACATGCCGACGTTGATCGCCGTACCGGTGGACGGCAGCAGATGGGCCGCGTCACCCGCCAGCAGGATCCGTCCCTCGCGGTAGCGCTCGGCCTGGCGGGCGGAGAACTGGTAGCGCGAGAGCCGGACCGGGTCGCCCAGCGGGACGTCCGCGCCGAGGACGCGGCGGATGCTGTCCCCGAGTTCGGCCAGCGTCATCGGCACGTCGTCGTCGACCTCGCCGGGATCGTCCTCCGTGGTCTGGATGAACAGGATCCCCGGCGTGAGCGAGCCGAGCGCGAACACCCCCGCGTCGGTGCGGGTGAATCCCGCCTTGATCCGGCCCAGTTCCGGCGTCTCGATGTCGCCGTCGTCGTGCACGGTCAGTCCCTCGGGGATGCTGACCTGGCCGATCCGGTTGACCTCGGGATAGGTGGTGCCGGGGAACGGGATCCCGGCGAGCGCGCGGATCGGGCTTCGCCCACCGTCGCAGCCCACCAGGTACCGGGCGGTGACCTGGTACGGCCCGTCCGGACCGCGCACCTCGGCGGTCACCGACTCGTCGTCCTGGCTCACCCCGACGACCTCGTGCCCGCGGCGCACTCGCGCGCCGAGTCCGGTGGCGTGGTCCTCCAGCAGCCGCTCCAGCGTCTGCTGACGCAGCGGCACCGCCTTCAGCGGCGGCTCCTCGAACCGGGTGAGGTCCACGTGCACCCCGCCGAACGGGAACCGGTGGGCGGGAACATGTTCGGTCAGGGCTTCGTGCACGCGGTCCAACAGGCCGCGGTACTTCAGCAGGTCCAGGATCTGCCCGCTGAGGCCGTGGGCCTTCGGTGTCTTCCCCTGTTCCGGCCGCCGTTCCAGGACCAGTGGGGACACCCCGGCCAGCCGCAGTTCCGCGGCCAGCATCAGACCGGTCGGGCCGGCACCCACGATGATCACGTCGACGTCCGTCAAATTCTTCACTCCTGTTCGGCCTGTTCTGGCTACGGCCGAGGATTCTGCGGCATCACCGGGGTCTTGCCGCAAGCCCCCCGGTGCGCTATATGTTGACCATGGAGGGGGTAGCCCCACCTTCGCTCCGGGTACAGGCACCAGGGCCCGCGCGTCCGCGAGGCGAGACGCTGGCCGGGTGACCAGATTCCGCATCGCCGCTTTGATCACCCTCACCGCACTCGCCGCCGTCACGATCGCGCCCGCGGCTTCGGCCGCGCCGAAGGGCATCGACTGGGGTCCCTGTCCCGAAGGCTCTCCTGCCGGTTACGACTGCGCCGAAGTCGAAGTCCCGTTGTCCTACCAGGACCCGGGCGGCCCGCAGATCACCATCGCGCTCGGCCGGCTCCCGGCCACGGACCAGAAGCACAAACGCGGCACCCTCTTCACCAACCCGGGCGGCCCCGGGAACCCCGGCCGCTCACCAAGTTCCGGACCCCGTCACTGCATCGGCAGTTCGACATCGTCGGGTTCGACCCGCGCGGCATCGGCGCCAGCACCCCGGTCCGCTGCTTCGCGAGCGACGCGGAAACCGAACCGCTCAACCGGATTCTGGGGAAGTTCCCGATCACCGCCGAGCAGGAGACCCGGCATTTCGCCGACGTCCGTGCGGTCGCCGCCTCCTGCGGCCGCAACGCCGGGCCGCTGCTGGGTCATTTGTCGACCGCGAACGTCGCCCGGGATCTCGACAGGCTTCGTGAAGCCGTCGGCGAGCCTCGCCTGCGCTACTACGGACTCTCGTACGGCACCTACCTCGGCGAGGTGTACGCCAACCTGTTCCCGCACCGCGCCGGGGCCTTGGCGCTCGACGCCGTCGACGATCCGATCGCTTGGTCCACCGGGCACCGTCCGGAGGACGCGAACATCCCGTTCAGCACCAGGCTCGGCGGCTTCCGGGACGCGGACCGCGCGTTGCAGGCGTTCCTCGACGCGTGTGCGGCCGATGTCCGGTGCGCGTTCCGCGAACCCGGGACGGACCTGCGGGCGAAGTACGAGGGCATCCTCGACCGGCTCGAGGCCGCGCCGGGCGCGATCACCTACCAGGACGTCATCCGGCGCACCCACAACGCGCTGACCGACGAAGCGAAGTCCCCCGCGTTGGCGGAATTCCTTCAGTCGGCGACGAAAACAACGTCGGCGAAGGCCATCGTGACACCGTTCGACTCCACGCTGGGTGGTGGCGGGACGATCTGTGCCGACACGACGAACCCTCGCGACCCGGCGGCCTGGCCGAAAGCGGCGCGCGAAGCCGACCGTGAGAGCCGTGGTTTCGGTTCCTATGACACCTATCTCTCGCTGCCGTGTGCCTTCTGGCCCGCCGCGGACCCGGCGCGCTACACCGGGCCGTGGAACCGGCCGACCGCCCCGATCCTGTTGCTGGCCAACGGAAAGGGTGACCCCGAAACGCCGTACGCCGGGGCGAAGCGAACCGAACGCATCCTCGGCAACGCCCGGCTCCTGACGCTGGACGCCTGGGGGCATGGTGCCGCGAACCGCAGTGCCTGTGTCGACGCGGCCCTCGACGCGTATCTGACCCACGGCCGTCTTCCGGCACGCGGCACCGTCTGCGCCCCGGATCACGCGCCTTTCGACGCCAGGTAGTCCCTCGCGATCCGCTCGTCGGTGAGCCAGGCGGCGTAGTCGGCGGGGTTCTCGAAGATCCGCGCGAACCGGTGTGCCACCTCGGGCACCGTTTGCGCGGCGACCAAGGTGGCCAGCACGTGATCCGGCGGAGGCGCGAGCAGATCGTTGCTCAGCCGGGTCGCGTGCTGGGCCTTTTCCCAGTATTCGGCGAAAGCGGCGTGCAGGAACGCCTCGTCGAACGGACGGTCGCCGTGGTCGAGGATGCGCCGTTCGTAGACGGCGGCGGCATGGGCCGCCAGATTCGCGCCCTGTCCGGCGACCGGGTCGTTCGTCACCGCGGCGTCGCCCATCGCCAGCACTTTCGCCCCCGAGGGCAACGTCCCGACCGGTTCGCGCACGATCGGCAGCACCCGGCCACGCAGGACGTCCAGCGGCCCGCTCGGCCGGGCACCGGCGAGCGACTCGACCACCCACGGAAACTGCTTGCGCAGCAACGTCATCGCGGTGTCGAAGTGCTCGTCGGGATCGGTGACGTCGTCCCAGACGTCCAGGGGCCCGCCGGGCACACCGAAGAACCCGAGACCGAAGACCGGGCCGCGCACGGACTGGATCGGCAGCCCGAACAGTTCCCCTGCTTGAGAAAGGCCGAAGGTCAGGCCCGGGTAGACCGGGAGCGGCTCGTCGCTCCCGGAGACCAGATACGTGATCCCGATGGTCCGCTGCGGCTCCCGATACGGGGAACGCGCGTCGTCGCGCGGGAAGAGACTGTCGAACCGCGGACCCCGTCCGGCCGCGACCAGCACGAGATCGAACTCGCGCGCGTACTCGTCCAGCCCGTCGGGAGTGACCGTGCCGAGCCGCACCTCGCCGCCGGCTTCGGCGAAGGCGGTCAGCCAGGCGGACACCTTGACCCGCTGGTCGACCGACTGCGCGGGGTGATCGAACCGGGCCTGCCACGAGACGGCGGGCTCCTGGCCGTCCCCGGCGAGCCCGAACGACGCGCCGAGGATCTCCGGGGCCTGGCCGTCCCAGAAGTTGATGCCCAGCGCGCGTTCCCGCGTCAGCGCGGGGTGGAACACGCACTGGTTCGAGATGAGCCTGCCCGCGCGGATCGTTTCGGCGTCGCGGTCGGTGACCACGGTGACGGCGTATCCGTGCTTCCGCAGGCCCAAGGCCAGGACCAGACCGGCTTGCCCGGCCCCGACCACCACGATCCGCCGCATGGGACCCCCTAGCCGACGAGCGCCTGATACACCAGATTGCGCAATTCGCCGCGGATCGGGTAGGAGGACGACGGCAACAATTGGGTGAAGAACAGCACCGTGATGTCCTCGTCGGGATCGACCCAGAAAGCGGTGCTCGCCGCGCCGCCCCAGGAGAATTCCCCGGCACTGGCGAGGGTTTTGGCCTTCAGCGGATCATCGAGCACGGAAAAGCCCAGTCCGAAGCCGAAACCGTGGTACGGCGCTTCGGAGAACCCGACGCGGCCGTAGGTCTCCAGATCCACCCCTCCCGGCAGGTGGTTGCTCGCCATGACCTCCACCGTGCGCGAACCGAGCAGCCGGACGCCGTCGAGTTCGCCGCCACGCAGCAGCATCTGCGTGAAACGGTGATAGTCACCCGCCGTCGAAACCAGGCCCCCGCCACCCGAGAGGCACGTGGGCGTGACACGGCCGACCGCGCCCATCTCGTCGTGGCGCAACGGCACCTTGGTCTTCGGGTGGGGCACGTAGAGGGCGGCGAGCCGGTCGAGGGCGCCGGGATCGGCCTGGAACGCCGTCTCGTGCATGCCGAGCGGGGTGAAGATCCGCTCGGTGAAGAAGGTGTCGAGAGACTGACCGGAGACGACCTCGACAAGCCTGCCGAGGATGTCCGTCGCGACCGAATAGTTCCATTCCGAACCGGGTTGGAACTGCAACGGCTGCCGCGCGAGGGCTTCGGAGACGCTTGCCAGGTCGAGTCCCGGCGCGGTACCGAAGTCGAATCCGGCCTCGCGGTAGAGCGCGTCGACCGGATGCGTGCGGTGGAACCCGTACGTCAGCCCCGCGGTGTGGGTGAGCAGATGCCAGAGCCGGATCGGCTCCGTCGCGGGCTCGGTCGTCATCCGGACGAACGAGCCCGTCGTGAAGACCCGCGGTTCCGCGAATTCCGGCAGCCAACGGGAAATCGGGTCACGGAGGTCGATGCGCCCCTCTTCGACGAGCATCATCGCGGCGACCGAGGTGACCGGCTTCGTCATCGAGAAGACCCGCCAGATCGTGTCGGTCTCCACCGGGAGCCCGGCCTCGATGTCGCGCAGCCCGTTCGACGCGAGATGCGCGACCTTCCCGTTCCTGGTCACCACGGCCAGATACCCGGGGAGCAGATTCCGCTCCAGGTATCCGTCGAAGTGCCTGTCGATCCGTCGAAGCCGCTCCGCGTCGAAACCCACCTCGGCCGGGTCGACGTCCACCTTCAGCTCGATCATGCGACCGAGGCTACGCGTTCCGCTCGGCCTTTTTCTCCAGTCGCCACGCCTCGTCGGTCTTCCCGATCCGCCAGTATCCGGAAATCGACAGCAGATCGCGCCGCATCCCGCGGTCGTCCAGCAGATGACGCCGCAGGTCCCGGACGAACCCGGCCTCGCCGTGGACGAACGCCTGCACGACACCGTCGTGCCAGTCGAGCGCGCGGACGGCGGCGGCGAGATCGTCGCCCTTGCTCCGGTGCAGCCAGGTGATCCGCGCTTCAGCCTTGGTGGTCAGCGACTGCTCTTCGTCGGCGTCCTCCACCAGAATGACCGCGTGCACGGGAACGCCCACCGGCATCGCCTCGAGTGACGCGGCGATCGCCGGCAGGGCGCTCTCGTCCCCGGCGAGCAGATGCCAGTCGGCCTCCTCGCCCGGCGCGTATGCCCCGCCGGGACCGGAGATCAGCAGCTCGTCACCGGGTTTCGCGGCCGCGGCCCACGGCCCGGCGACGCCCTCGTCACCGTGATGGACGAAGTCGAGCACCAGTTCGCCGAGATCCCGGTCGAAGGACCGGACGGTGTAGGAGCGCATCCGCGGCCACTGCTCGCGCGGCAGCTCTTCGCGGACCCGCGCCAGGTCGAACGGCTCGGGATAGGTCACGCCGGGCACCCGGAAGTGCACCTTGACGTAGGCGTCGGTGAATTCGTTGGGGCGGAAGGAGGCGATCTCTTCTCCCCCAGCGACGATCCGGACCATATGCGGGGTGATCCGCTCGGTGCGCAGCACCCGCAACCGGGTCGCCGACGCCGGCTTACGCGCCTCGGCCATCCACGATATCCTTTCCTGGGTTAGGTGAACCTAACCGAGCGTACGCCCTTCCCCCGCCTCCTTGGTGAGATCTCCCATCATCCGATCAAAGCCCTCCCGCGTCCGCTCGGCGAACCCGACGAAGAACCGGTTCGCCAGCGGAACCGCCCACCGGCCCCGGGAAGCGACGTTGTACACCCGATGAGTCACCCGCGCACCGGCCGGATCCTCCTCGACGGTGTACTCGCCGCGGTACCACCAACCGCCCTGCTGAGCGACGAAGCGCCGTTCGGCGTCGACCTCGAAGTGAGGGTTGTACGGCTGCCCTCGCAGAGTCCCCGCGATCCGGGCGAAGACCTCGTCGGCGGGCGCGGGCACCACGCCCGCCACCTCGACCATCGGCTTCACGCCGCGCTCGCGGCCGGATCACTCACCCTGGTGTTCTGGAAGGACGCGACGCGCCAGCCTTCGGGCTCCTCCACCAGCACGTACGTCAGCGTCGATTCCCGGCCCGGTTCGGGCTTGCCGTCCGCCAGCGACGATCCGCCGCCGGACACGACGATCGCGACGTCCGGCCGGACGAACCTGACCTTGAGCTCGCCGCTCCCTATCACCATCTTCGAGCCCTTCAGGGGCCCCTCGAACAGGGCCCGGTGCGAGCTCTCGATGAGCTCACGTCCCGGCATGTTCATCCCGAAGAACGTCACGTAGTCGGCGTCCTCGGTGAACAACCGCGCGTACGCGGCCGCGTCGCCGTCGTTCCACGCGTCGGCGAGACGGCTCAGCACGGCCAGGACTTCGGTCTTTCGTTCGGTCATGAGATCCTCCAGTTAGACGAACAGCGTTCGTGTTACGAACACCGTTCTACAGACGAACAGCGTTCGCGTCAAGTAGAGTTCCCGGCGAACCCCGGATCAGGAGGCGAACGAAGTGAGCAGGCCCCGGCGTCGCGCCGAGAAACCCGTGCTGTCCCAGGAGCTCGTGGTGAAGACGGCACTGGACCTCCTCGCCACCGAAGGGCTGGAGGCGGTGAGCATGCGACGGGTCGCCCAGGCACTCGAAACCGGCCCCGCGTCGCTCTACGCCCACGTCGCGAACAAGGAAGAGCTTCACGAGCTGATGGTCGACCACGTGCTCGCCTTCGGCCCGTTCCCCGAGCCCGATCCGAAACGATGGGTCGAGCAGGCGAAGGATCTGCTGCGCGAGAACGTGCGCGCGCTGACGTCGTTCCCCGGGATCGCCAAGATCGCTTGGGCCATCCCCGTACCTGTCGGCGCGAATGCCTTGCAGCAGGCCGAAGCCATGCTCGCGGTACTGCGCGCGGGCGGCCTCGACCTCAAGCGAGCACTGTTCGCAGCCGACGCGTTATGGCTCTACGCCAAGGCTTTCGCCTACGAAGGCGCCGGCTGGCAGCACGGCGACATCAACCTGGCCGAACAGGAGGAACGCGGCAAGCGGATGGTCGCGTACATGACGTCGTTCCCGCCCGGCACGTTCCCGAACCTGCTGGGCTCGGGCGAATACCTCACCTCGGAGACCGCGCAGGAACGGTTCGAGTTCGCCATCGACCTGTTTCTCACCGGCCTCGCGTCCAAGGCCTCGTGAGTGGTAAGGCAAAGGTGTCGTGTCCGGGCGCGGTCCCGATACCGGACCGTGTCCCTGTGACCACCGGATCCGGAGAGGGTGTGTGGAAATAGGGACACCCAACGTCCCTATTTCCACACACCCCTCACCCGACGCCACCGTTGCCTTGCCCCTCAACAGAACCGTCCTTACCACTCACGAGGTTCACGCCTTCGTCTCGGACAGCTCCGGCCCATGGCGGTCTCGCGGTAACAGATGAGGTGCACGTCGGGCTGCCGCAGAAGGGCGCTCCAGTAGACCACGAATACCGATAGCGGCACGATCGGCACATCGTGGTGTTGGGATTCGTTGTGCCGCGGCAATTCCGCGATCTCGACTACTTGCGGCACTCCGGATCAGCGCGTGAAGGCCCCCTTCCCTCGGCTGAGCCGGGGGGGTGGATTTCAGGGGTCGTTGCAACACGGGTGATCAACTGGTTTTGGTGAGGAGTTTAGCGAGGCGCTCGGCTGGGGTGTCCCAGTCGAGTGTTTTGCGTGGGCGGCGGTTGAGTTGGGCGGCGA